>NZ_DJTD01000005.1:97146-158569 GCF_002440385.1 Sphingobacterium sp. UBA6317
TTATTCATTAAATTTCCTCTTTATACCCTTCTCTTTCCTATCGACCTTTCAATGCCTCACATCTTAATCACGAATCGGTTCATTCGTTTGTGCTAATCGTTGCGATCCCGTATTTGCCGGACATGCAATATCGTCTGTTGCATCGTATACAAGCTTCTTGCCATTCAATTTTGTAATCAACTCTTGAGGGACATACACCTGAACTTTGGTAATCGCATAACCACTTGGAAAATAGCGAACATAATAACCATCGGGGTGAAGCGTCCAAATACCACTTGGAACGTCCGTACGAGGTTCAGCCATACCAGCTAAGATTGCATATTGTTCAAAATCAGCGTACGAATAGTTTCCTGAGGAAACGAGCTGCCGAATATTATTTTCCGCTTCAAAGATTGTCTGTACTGCAGGAGGCATTTGGTCTTTTGCCTTTTGGACAACATCGAATGGCAAAACGCCGAGCGCACCACCTTCCAAATGCAAAATTTGTTCAGCTGTAAGCAATTTTAAGGCTGTCTCTTTCACCGGACCCGAATAATCAATAAATTTTGTCTTCGCTATGATCGTCCACAATAGCATCTGTATGTCAGATTGTGCAACTTCCGGGTGCTTTTCAGCACTTTTCAAAATTGCAATGACTACTTCTCTCTTCTTGCCCAATGTAGGTGCATACATATATCCATCACCTTTCGAAGGCGCATAAGTACCTGCTTTCAAGCAATAGCTCTTATTGGTCATTTCAAAATGTCCAGCCTCCAATAAGTAACCATCATTGCCATTCTTTTGCAAATTTTCTAAAGGTTTATAAACAGCCGTATTTTGAAAATCGGGCATTTGCTCCCCCTTCCTATTTACATCTTCAAAACTTGTACTAATCGCTTCTGGTTCCTTTAGCAGTTTATCCAAACCCAACATTTTGCTTCCCTTGGAAGCAACGGCTTTGCTTGCCTTATCCAATAGCCCTCCAAATTGAGCCGAGGCTCCTTGGATATTAAATAAAAAAGCAACTGTAAGTATAACGACACCGGTTATTCTATTTCTTTTCATAATTGATTTCATTTCAGCTCTTGTCCACAAAAAAGAAGCCAATTTAAATCACCAACACAATATTTATAATTTATTAATTCATTGTTTGCACACATTGCCGGATTTCACACGTCATTTCAAGATCCTCTTCATCCTTTGAAATTTCAGACCATACAGGTTTTCAAAAGAAGCTAAAAACAGTTGATTTCCCCAACATTACTCTCCGCAATTTCTCCTGAAACTGATCACCGTAAATAGTTAAAAATACAATATTAAAACGTATCTTTGCAGCATGATTAATGTGTCAAATCTCTCCTTATACTTCACAACAACTTATTTATCAAATATTTAAAAATAAACGAATTTACAATTATAAATTATTTGTAAATTTTTCATTTGTATATCAACTACTTACAAAATATATCGATATATCCATTTGGATAAGTCTATATAAGTTTCAATATTTGCATCATCATCATTCAAGAGTGCAGAAATTGAAATGATAACAGAAAGAAATTTAATAGCCTGATTGGGGGCGGAGGCTGCACTCCTCTAAACCCGATCAGGCTTTCATTTTTTAAACTTTAATTATGGGAACAACTAATCACAAAGGCATCCCAGTTACAAGTTCTGTTTATCCAGAAAACTGGAATCCAAATTCAGTAGAAAGCTACAATGATTTCATCTCAAATGTTATCAAGCAAAACATGGCCAATGAGGGGTTGATTGAGGATCCAAGCATACTATTTTTTAAAATCAGAACTAGTCAGCCCCTACTTATCAAAGAACTCATCAGAATCACTTTATGTGACCAGGAACTGCAAATGACTCAGTTGCTTTACTCAGCGAAATTAGTATTGAAAGGAGGTTCTAATGGCTCTGTTTAATACAGTAAGAAAACCCTTGTTAAAATTGTCGGAAAAGCGCGAAGCAAAACAACAAAGAATAAATGAATACAAATCATTCCTCTCCTTGATGTCTTCAACGGGTATGGTTGTTTATGAAGGTATCCCCTATCGATCGATAGCCGACTTCACAATAGATTTTTTTAAAAATTGATGCGCAATGGAAGAGCTAATTAAAGAAAGAGAAGAGGCCCTAACTACACTCAATATCGAACCAATTGAAGTTCAACGAGGAGTATATGATATTGCTCCAGAACGAGAGGAGGTTATAAATGAATAGTCTGCTTAAAATTTATCACATAGCCTACCTGATATCGGCCGTTGGATCTTTAATATATGGTATTTCAGTATTGATAGTGAAAACTTTAAAATCATCTAGAAATCCGAAGAAAGGAAATGGATAAGCTATTTACCAATCGACTTTCCTAATTCTTCAATTAGGTATGGAACTAAAAATAGTGCGTTCGCAATCATAATAATAGTTCCAAGTAGGTAAATAATTGTATGCCTTTTCATAACACCAAAATAAGAAAACAAATGGAAAAAATATATAGACAGGTTAGCGTAAAGGAGCGGTTGCCTGAGACTCAAGGAGGATATTTGACAAGTGTTGGTTTGGTCAACTTCCATGGTACTAAATTCAATAAATGGGTTGACTGGTGGCTCGAAGAATTAGAGCTGCCCACTATAACCGTAATTAGAAATGCTGCAATGGAAAATAAAGACATAGCAGGTTATTTCGAAGAATTGGCCTTTGAGACCGGCGCCAACTACATTTTAAACACACTGAAAGGAGAAAAGAGATGAATATCGATACAAATAAATTAGTGGAAATTTTGAATAATGAAGACCCTATTAGCATAATGGTGGTTGAAGATCATGGTAAGGATAAATTGGTATGCTTATTTGCACTTCCACATTTAGCAGATAAAATTACTGAGTTTGGTATATCAATATTAGAAGATAGAAAGGAAACTGATAAATGATACACTTAATCTATATCTATTTTGTCGTAAACTCTTTTATTGCAGGTACAATTTATAATGAAGGTAACGATTGGAGAGGCGCTATTGTGTGCTTTCTTATTGGAATACCAACATACATTTACCTCTTTCTTTTAATGTTCTGTAAACGGCTAGAAAAGGTAACTCTCATCAAAGCTTGGTATCGGCTTCATTTTACTGACCACTTTTCAAACATGGAAGAATGGACTATCAAAATACGTTCTGCTCAATATCATGGACGAGCAAAATTAACAAGAAATGCAAATTGGTATGAACGTATTTTCCTTCGCCAAATTGATAAGAAATACAAATACGGAATTACTAAAGAAGAACCAAAGAAATGAACACTGAGGAACTAGGACAACTAATCGAGCTTGTTTTCGGCGAGACTATGCCATTGGAAGAAGCAGCATCGATAGAGTGTGTCGATCCTCGCGAACTATCCCGTGTGATAGATGAGGTGATGACTTTTCGGTCTCGGCACTCGCGCTGTAATGAGATTGTTGTCCTCGAACTTGGAAGTTTTAACCCCACCCCTATCATATAGGGGTATAAAGAAGAAGAGAGATGGCAAAAATAAAACACTTAACAGTAACTGTAAAATATCGGGTTGGCTTAGGAGATATAAGCTTACCAAAGAAAGTATTGGATCAATTAAACCAAGCAGCAGACAATGGTCACGACATTGAAATGAATGACCAACGGTATCCATTAGCAGGCGATTGGCTATCAGACACAATTCAGGAACGTAATTGCATGGACTGGGAATGCGAAATAGAGGAATTAAAATGAAAAAAGTAACACTAAGACAACAAGCCTACGACCTAGTTCATAAGTTCTACATTCAGCTTATTGACTATAAATTCGACGAAGACAGGCATAGATATGGACAAAAGAACCTTACCAAAGCTCGGCAATGTGCTTTAGTCCATTTGGAAGAGATAGGACAAAGAGACAGCGACTTAGCTGGAGAAATTTCAGATAACAAAAATTGGATATGACAATAAAACAATTAAAACAGGCTATTGCCGACTTACCCGATCACATGGATGTGTTTATCGAGGAAGGTGAAACAGGATTTCAATTTGCACCAGTAAACTGTGCGAGAGTCGAGGAGATAAATTTTAAGGAAGATCCCGACGGTGAAACCTTAGCGAGGGACAAAGTATTAATTCTAAGTGAAGATTGTCTATGAGATTCAGATATCACCGCTCTTACTTCAAATGTCGGTGGGCAGAAAGGACGATTCATAGATCAGACAATTGGTTAATACTAGGCATACATCAAAGATGGGTATCTACTGATGCTTATTTATTTACTATCGGATTTTTTGGGTTCGATTGGATAATATGGTTTAAAGAACAAATCAAATAATTTATGAAAATAATAGACGAAAGACACCTATTTGAGGTGACATTAAACGGCAGAGCATATACCGTATTAGCTCTTAGCCTTGTAGAAGCAATTAAAGAGGTTATTTCTTGGAACAGTATATCTGATGAAGATGATCAGGTAAGTGGTTTTTTGATTCCTGATAACGAAGTAGAGGAACTGAAAATGTATTACGAAGATGATGCTATTGATTTGTCGGTTATCGACTTCATTAAGGACAATATCAAACCTAGTAAAACACCGTCTATCGTAACAAGGGAGGATGATTAATGACCCTCACCAAACAACAAAGAGAAGCGCTCCGACTAAAATACTCGGGGCGCTGCACTTATTGCGGATGCGAACTTGGCCAAAGATGGGCCGCGGATCACATTGAACCACTTGTTCGCGACTGGGTAAACGGTGGATGCCAATATCCCGAACGAGATTGTTTTCAAAACCTAACTCCGGCCTGCATGTCCTGCAATACCATAAAAGGCTCATTGAGTCTGGAAAGCTTCCGAAAGGTCATTGGCGGCTTCATTACATCACTCAATAGAGACAGCACACAATACAAGTTTGCAAAGCGTTATGCCCTTGTTGAGGAAACTAAGAAACCTGTTAAATTTTATTTTGAAACATTATGACAATAGAAATAGGCAATAAACAGCTAAAAGAATTGACAGCAGAGAATCTCCGTCAGATAATTATGATAATTCATTGTTGCCCAAGTATGCAATATTGGAATGAACCTGAAATCATTGAATTTGACAATAACTTATTCAGTGACACTTTGGTAGTTGATTTTCGCTCATTCAGAATTGAGGATAATATCGAAAGCCTAACTTTTGTTTTCTTTTTTAATTTTAAGAGCCTGTCTTATCACTATCATAGAAAAGATGAAGACCTACAAAAATTGGCTAATAACGGTAGAAATATAGACATGGAAGTGCTTAGATACCTTATAAAAGAAGGATTTGATGTACCAATTTATTAAGCCTAGACTAACAATCTAGGCTTTTACTATTGGATCAACCCAATACACCTTATGATCAGTCAAATTAAGCACATCCATTGGAGAAACGTGACATTCGATAATATCCTCTAATCCATCACCAAGAACATACTTTAGGGCTTCCGCGGACTCAACTGATCCTTCCAAAATAGTACCTTCATCCAAGACATATAGATCTGACGTGATCATATTGACTTTGTTTTTAGTAATCCACTCCCGAAGCTTATCTTTAGTCATTAGGACAACTCTTTCTCCAGACTCCCTGGCTTCTCTTATCTCTTCATCTGCAACGTTTGGAAATTCTTTTCGTACAGTCGCTTCATACAAATCCCATTTCCCAGTGCGGATCGCTTCGTTTCTCAAATATAGCTTACGGCCGTATTCTCCGACTTCGTTATAGTATTCCTGCAATGTTTTCATAATTATTCTTCTATAAATACGCTTCCAAATAGGTCCTCGTCACGGATATTGTTCAAAGCTTCATCTATCGGCAATATATGTGGCTCATGAAACGGTACGTTTGTCCATCCCTCACAGTCTAATGCGACAAGCCATTCCATAACATTCGGTACCGCGATAGCCTTCCAGGTTACATTTTCGCTATCCTCGCAGTCCGAAGGAGCGATAAGTACGTTGTAGCCTTTCCGTTTCAACTCGCGCAATACTTCATGTGTAACCTTTTCGAATCGCATTTTATTTGTACTTTTATGTAAATATAATCAAATATGTGTTACCACGTGTCAACTCCTGGATTAACTGATCTAAGAGTAAAAACAGATAAAAAGGTCATTTACGAAGGCAATCAGATCTATCATGTTAGTGGATTTGATACCCCATTCCTTCCAGTTACATTGAATAATGATAGTGACAGTATTGTTGCTGCACGTTGGCGTTTTCTACCCTATTGGATAAAGAGTGATGCTGATTTGAAAAAAGCAGGAAACACACTCAATGCAATTGGCGAAGAAATATTTGAAAAAGCCTCATTCAAACGTGACATCTTAACGCATCGTGGTTTATTATATGTCAACGGTTTTTTTGAACCGCATGACCCCAATTTAGCACCGGAAAACCAAGAAGAGAAGCCTAAAAAGAAAGTAGATAAAGAGAATTTTTATATCTATTCTCCAACAAAAGAAATTCTTACCTTGGGAGTAGTCTATACCATGTTTCGTGACTTTGAAACTGGTGTTGTATATCCTACCTTTTCGATTCTCACTACAAATGCAAATCCTTTGCTTGAAGAAATTCACAATGAAAAGAAGAGAATGCCCTTAATAATTCCATCTGACAAACGTGATGAATGGCTATTTGCTGAAGGAAAAGAGGAAATTCAACAATTAATAATTCCTTTTCAAGGCGAACTGTCAGCTCACAAAACTTTCAGAGTTACGTCCGCGCGCGGCATTGACACTAACCGTCCCGACATACAAGACGCTATTTAAGTTTCTTTCTTCTCTCCTTCACCACCCATTTTATTGCGGCTTCCAGTTCGTCTGGCCACGCTTTTAATCCTTCTTCAAGTATCTTTGCACCTGTCTCTATTCCAACATTTTGAGCGGCAAGTAAAGCCGTTTTCCTAATGTGATCTATATACCCAATTGGCGGTTGTTTGCTTAGTTTCATAAATCAAAATTAAAATATATCTTGACATTTTGCTAATAATGTTAGTAATTTTACATCATGAAACCTCTTGAAGTCTTTTGCCGAAATCGTGTTATGTTTGTTCAAATGAGCATTCACGACAAGACTATGGGCATGAAAGATTATCATCTATACAACAAAAATGGCCTTGCTTTTTACGTATTCCGGAAGGCTCAAGGGTTTTGGGAACTCGCGTATGGTGAACTTGCCGACGATATAAAAGAAGCTTGCATTGATGCGTTGATAATCAGGTTTGATCACGATGTGCCCGAGCTGTTTTATCACCAAGGCAAGCGCCAGGTAGTCGAAGTGCGGGCCAAGAAATATAGCCTTTGGCACATTTATCTGAATAACGCCTATGTTGGCAGTATCGATTATGATAAATTTTCAAAGGCTTTCGATTATCATATTGAAGACAACAGCCTTTTGACGGACAATCACGTGCAAAAGTATATCGGTATGATCCAACGGGGTGAATTAAAGTGGATAAAGGATGATATTCGAAGGTTTTGAAGTCGATGGTGTACCACAGGTTTTAGAGATTACCTCACTCATGGGCGGCTATTTTCATGTGTACATTAATAGAAGATTTATAACCAGTATCTCTATGACAACTGAAGGCTGGCGGGTGCATTTCAATAACAACTCATGGTTATCCCGGGATGAAGCTGATATAATGATTGAGTATATCAAATCGGGGGAAATTCCTACTTTATAAAAAAAAGGCTGATCTTGCGACCAGCCCTAACTAAATTATAAGCAGATCCATACTGGACCGGGATATACATTGAAAAATGGTCAGGCATTACACCTGACCATACAAATAAATCAACCAACTGAACTGATAGACTTTGATGGATCGTCAATCAGTGGACAAAAGCAAAATACTCTTGGTTTGGTAAAAATTAAAAAAGCCTTGAGTGGGGAACCCAAGGCTTTATCCATTATTAACCTATATTTTGAAAAGTATCTATAGTACAAATCCAATTCCACTTTTGTTTAAAAAAAAGGCCGAGACTGAGAATCTCGACCTAGACATGTTTTATAGTTACCTATTATTGAGAATTTGTATAACAAGTAATATTTAGAATTGTTTTGCTAAATAAAAAAACCTTGAGTCTGGGAGAGATCTCAAGGTTTGTTAAATACTGCCTACTTCGAAAAGTACCTATATTACAATATTGAATAACGTTTGGTTTTTATAAAATTAAAAAAGGCCGAGTTATCAAGCTCGACCTTAATAAATGAAAGGTTTTTATTATAATAGAGGTTTACATAATAAATTTTAAGTGTGACATTATTAATATCTCTTTAATCTATACCAAGCGTGTTAAGTAGCTTTTTCTTCTCTTGCGAATCCTTTAGTGCGTTGACATGATACTTTGCGTCTAGCAAATTTGCGGCGTTTTTTTGTGATAGATACCTATTTACGTAATTAGTTGCATGCTGTAGTAAAAATCTACGGCAATCTATATTTACGCTAATCCCCTTGTCAAAACTGCCGTATGTCAAACCTGTTACAGCTTCATTCGAGGAGATTGACTTTATGCTGTTCATATTCAATCCATTGATATTAAGCGTTAGCGCCGGATAGTAGAAGTCCGATTGATTGGGAAATTTGACTTTCACGATTAATTTATTCCCTTCGATACGGCTGCTAATTATACTGTTTTGCCTATTATAATTGTATTCATAATACTCTTCTTGCGAAGGAAACCACAAAATGTCTTTACCGTCCTTTCCATACGTATTGTTCAGCCAGAGCAGGAGCTGGGCCCAGTCATGATCCGTTTCGTGCACACCAATGTGGACTGCTTCGCGGTGATCGACATCTTTAGCTGCAGCATCATTGACCAGTTTTTCTACTTCGGCGGTGCGATTGACAAATACCCGCTCCAATGTCTTTTGCTGCAAGGGTGAATTGACTTGATACGGGATGAGCTTATCCGCACCTTTCTGTGCAGTCATGGTCTGGATCGCTGGAAAACCAAGCGCAGCCTGAAGATAAGATTTATTTCCATTGGGCTCAGCCAAAAACTTGATGTTTCGGCCATTCAATCTTTTTTTGGTGATTTGTTGCGCAAGGTCGAAATGCTTGATCAGCGAATCAGCATTGTTGACTGCGGGTGTATTAAGGTCGTGGAAGGCAATGGCATTGCCATCGTTGACCAGTTCTATCACATTATTCCATCGTAAGCCAGATTTCATATAGAAGCGGAAGAAGTTTTCCGTAAAACCTTTTTTTACGACTGTTGGAGCGTCCATAAACTCCCATTCAGGGGCCAGTGTGGTGGTAAAATGGAACCTGACCTCATTCCCAAAACCATCGGTACCGCCCAGTGTTTTGCCCAGCAGGTAACTGTTTGGGGGCATATCATCAGATTCCAGGTGCTCAATGTCAAAATAATATTTACGTTTAATGTCCGAGCGATCGATCTTTTTACCATTAATTGCTGCCCAGGTCATGCTGAATGCTGATTGTTTACAGTCGTCCTGTGTGAGCATAAATAATAAGCTCTTGTTATATTTTAGTGGCGGAATCTTTACAATTGGCGCTTCTGTTATCCCTTGTCCAGGTTGAAATTCGATCATGATCTCCGCTTCTTGTCCAGTCTTTTCCTCAGCAAAGGGATAGGCATACCGGGTTGTATTTCCGCCATTATCTGGCGGTGATACCTCTTTTCCATCTCCAGTTTTACTGCGCGAGTAAAGATCTTTTTTTAAGCAAGAAGACAATGAGCAGCATACTAACGTAATAAGAATAGTTTTGGTGTAAATAATTTGGCGCATACGCAAATATAGGCATTCTTATTGGATTAACTATTTCGTTTAATAAAAAAATAGTCAAATTTAAACAGGCTCTAACATTTATGCCGATAGGACAGAAGAACCTTAAAAATGTCTATATTACACCCTTCTTTTTCAAAAAAAGTATTCCACAAATCAATATCAATAATCCGATAGCTCCCCAAATCATCATCGATCCTTTCGGTTCTTTTTGAATGTCCTCTACCTTCGTCGACTCCTTTTGCCGATGTTCCTGAGATGTGGCTACTTGCTTTTCTACTTTCTCACTTCCTTTCTTTTCCTCCGACTGCGCCAAGTCCTTATGTTCAGTGACTGATTGCTTGGTATGCTGCGTAACTTTTTCGCCTGGAGATTCCGATCGCACCGTCAAAGTCTGCTTAAGGGTATCGAGTTGAACCAATATCTTAAACCCTGCGCTATCTTTGAGCAATATCTCCGCTCCTAATTTAACCTTTTCCACTCCAATGGAACCACTGACTTTACTGCCCTTTTTCTCGATTACAGTCGTAGTTTCAGTTTCAGTGACTATTGTACCCTTGTCAACTTTTACGATCCGCTGTAGGCTATCCTTTAGTGTTTTTTCAGAAAGTGAACTATCAAGTTTACTTACCACTTCCAAAGAATGCTTTTCGACATGCTTTGTCGATCGTCGGAATAGCCCACAAGAAGCAAAGGCGATCACTATGACCACCGATGCGATTATTTTATTTAGCATACTTCAAAATTGAGTTAAGCTCGATAACCGACTGCTTTAGGCTATCTAAGCTGTTTACTAAATCGGGCTTATTCACCTTTTGCTTTCCGTTTGATGAGATCAGAGTAACCGACCCTAATAGCATTAATAACAATACTAATTTTTTCATCTTATTACCTCCCTGATGATCTGTTTTATTTGACTGGTAGTTGTATCCACTTGTTCTCGCATTGGCGCTGTTTGTTTGATTACCTCCTGTTCAACAGCAGGCCTTAACTCAACAGGCAATTGTTTTCGTATTTCGTCCTGAACTTGCTTGCTAGTGTCTTTCAAAAGATCGATATTTTCGTTTTTAGCACACACGTACAGCCACACGAACACAAATAGCAAAGCAGCAAGTACAGCACATAGGAAAGCAAGTGGATTGTCCTTTATCCACTTTGTAAACTTTCCCAGTCCATTTATTTTTCTGTCGATGAAATCGTCTTTATTCTCTGCCATTATTTCCACAAACTAGCATAATAATTAATCTTAGCCCGACGGTCGTCAAGGCCGTTATATCCCCCGTTCACAGCAAGACAAACCGAACGAATGCTTTGCTCTGAAAGATCCTCTGCTTTTGCCCAAATATTCTTTTCATCGAACTCTTTAATAGCTGTTGTGAAATAGTATGCCGACTGTCCAATCTTATCCGGATTGTTGTAAAGTTCAGGTCCGCCGTAACGCATATAATCCCTACCTCCTGTAGTTTGTAAGGAACCTCCCCCACGGAATAACCAACCATCACCTGGTCGCGTATTGCCAAGTTCTTTTGCCTTTTTCGGATTACCTAATCCATACACACGTTCAGCTAATTCATAAGGTTTACCTGACAAGTGTTCGGCTTCTTTTAAAGTAACTTTAGCGGAGTGCTTTCCAACACCGAATATTTCCATTATTCGTCTAGGAGAATAATCTTTCATATTCTCCCTTTCAAGGGTAAATCCTCCACTTTCGTGATGAATATTTGCGAAGAAATGAATCGTTTGAACACGAGTTTTTCCGTATTTTTTCGCGAATTTGCTAAGGGTTTCTTCACCTATACCCCCATCCTGACCAGCTCCTACTTCTCGCTGTAATTCCTTTATTCTATCTTTTGCTGTCATTCTCTTTTTTTTAATAGACTACCCAGTTTGTTCCATCAAAAACTAATTCTAATTTTGTATTTCGAGACATGGTATACATAGTAGAATTAGGCATACCGTCTCCTACATAAATTAAAGCTCCCCCCTGTCCTCTCAATGTTTTCGATGAAGTTGAATTGTTTCTAATAGTCAAAGTATACCCTGTGATCGGCACATTAGGCAAATAAATATTGTCATGATAAATTTGATAATATCTGCAGCTCGTTGGCACGGTATCACCATTAGAACTACTCCCTCCCTGGCTCGAAATAACTCCCCCACTTAAACAAACTGTACCGTGAAAATATCCCGCATAACCTTCACTGTATGGCGCATTAGAATTACTTGTTTGATCGGCTCCGTAAATTGCAGCGTTTATTGATGGCGTCCCAATACTGCCACTAACTCTACTTTGAAGAAGTGCGGCTATCGAAAAAGCTGAACTAATGCCCGATGTAGCCGAAATAGCATTGATATTGCTCCCATTTGAAAATACACCCTCTGAAGTAATTTCACTGTAACTATCGTCTCCATCTTTATCCCTAATAGATAAGCCAGGCTTATTGCTTCCATTGGATTGCATGTAGCCTACTTCCAATCCCATCCTTATCAGAGCATTGGAAACATTTGCTTCTGCATTTCTATTCTTATAAAATCCGATCTCTCCACTCTGTGCAAGTAATCGTGGCAAGACATCATCAACACCGGAGGAAAGCCGCTTCACTATTAAATTTTCTATAAATGCCGATTGAGCGAATAAGCTAATCACATCGATTAGTTCGGCTTTTATGTATCCACCCTGAATTATAGTTTCCCCTAGCTTTGCAAGCTCCACCAGATCTTCGTGAGCTAAATCGCCTAATGAACTAATTAAACCATCCGTGTAATTCTTAGAAGATTCTAGAGCTTTATTAGCTGCATTTTCGGCATGTTGTTTAGCCTCCATCAATTTTTGAGTTGCATCTTGTATACGTGCCTGCTCTTCACTGGAAACCACATCATCTGCATAAGCTTCCGCGATAACTTGAAGCAATTCGTCATTTGCATCCGCATAAGCTTTTGACGCCGCTATTGCCTGCTGTTTAGCATCATCCATCTGAGTCACTGTTGCCCCTCCACCGTTTACTACAATTTCAGAAACATTAAGTCTATCAGCGGAAATCTTACCTGTCTTAATATTAGCGCCATTAATATAGGTCATACCGTTTGTGAAACTATAGTCCCTTTTACCTTGGAATTCGGAGTATATTACGCCTAAATTGAAATGATAAAACCCAACTTCACTTTCTGTACTAATTGGCTGTTCGGAAATTACCCATGTACCATTTAGAGCAGTACGGCTACACCTAGCTGCAACATAATAGTGTTTATCCGCTATAAGATCGCCTTTAAGTAATTGAGGTATAGTCCATATATAACCCAATCCTTCAATTTTAACTTCCAGATGAACCAATTGGCCTGCCGTTATCAAAACGCTTTTTGGGTCATCTCCATTATTGACGTTAATAGTAACACCGTTCAAAAGAAAGTTTTGAGATTTGGCCCCAACACTTAACATTAAAGTTTCAATGGACTCTGGCTTAATATGAGTGCTATCGAAATAACCATCAGGATCGAAAACAAGATTTTGTAACTGACGCATTCTAGCAGCTAAAATCCTATCTTCTTCAATACTCCTTCGAGTGGTTTGGGTGATGATCTGCTTATTCTCTTTAATATCGTTTTGAATTTTTTCAAAGAGGGTGTATGTTACATCATTTCCTATTACCGCATTATATGTCATTCCGTTTTCAAGCACATCAGGAAAATGTCCAGGATAACTAAGCTCTGTAATGCGCACCCGTTCATCAATCCCCTTCTGAGTATCGATCAGCCGAACAGTATCTCCGATATCTAATGTGATATTCTTTCGTTTGAGGTCCAAAATATCAATTTCAAGCTCGTATACCACACGCGGCGTACTATTGCTTTCCAAATACTCCTGCCTTTTAGTAGTCAATTCGGCTACTGCTGCATCAATATAGGATTGTGGCATCCGTATACCGATAAGTGTGTATTTGTCTCCTACTTCAGCATGTACAGATTCAGTCGGAAAAAACTCTCCATTTCCCTCGTCGTTTGCCTTGAATACAATCTTTTTGTCAGTATGATTATAGCTTGAAATCTCAAATTGATTACCTTCTAAATAGCCTGATTTAAAAACTATGTAAGCCGACTCTCCATCGATCTTCTGATTATTCAAATCAAAATCAATAGAGCTGTCAATGATCGAGAATAATTGTTTATTTATCGTTGTAGCGCCCGTTACGGTACCAGTGCGTTTTGGATAAATATTTTCATCTACAAATTCGCCCTCACGTACTCTGTATAGATTTACGTTCTTTTCCACATACCCAGGAATCTTTAAATAATCCTTCATTCCTGTAGGTAGGTTTTTATCTCCTCCCCTAGCATACGCCCTGGTTACGATCTTCTTCTCATTAATCGATTTTCTTGAAAGACTATACAGACCATTTCCTTTTCCGTAGCTAAATGATAAATCGCGTGCAGTTCCTATTGTTTTTTTCAAAGAAATGACTTTCCCTTTTATTCCCCATTCAGCTTTCATGGCTTGGGCAACCATAGTGAGGCAATCCAAAATGTATGTTGAATCAAATTCAACTGTAACACGTCCAAGATCTTCGAACTCCCCGACGGACCAACCCGAGGATTTGCTATTAGCACAATCGACAATGAGATGAAGCCATTCTTCAGCAGTCCCACTGAAGCTAAATTTACGGGCTCCTAAATGTTCTATAAAAAACTGTGACAGGCTATGTCTTGGACCTTCAAACACAAAATCATACTCAAAAAGAAATCTGCTAACTTTTTTGAAGTTAACGGTCTCATTTAAGGTAAGAACCTCCCCTTTGTAATTTAAAGTATCATTGACTTTTATATCTAAATCTAATGACGATTTAAAACTGAAGGCAAGAGAATGCTCCCCCATTATCTTGTTGGTAAACGTTGAAGAATTCAATGGGATTTCTGCTCCTTCATCTTGCCCTCTATACACCTGAATCTTCATATCAAGATATTTTAGTAATTTCAATTAAGTTAATGCCTGGCAATTGGCCCCCAACACTAGACCATAACCCAAGATCGACTGGTATTGCCCCATCAGTAACGGTCACCTGCATCTCAGCATTAAAATCTTGGTTATTAAACCCTGTGATACTGTTATCAGGTGTGCAGGCAACCCGCCCTAATTCGGAAGCACCTTGAAACAGTCCATAAAACGAATTCAGGCGCTTGCTCTCTGTATTTGCGCTTAAACCAGAATTTGCAGTATTCCAGAGGAACCTGAACCGGTATGTGCCTGCCGGCATGCTCAAAGAGAACCTAGCTTTCCTTTTTGGGTCAGCAGCCGTGCTGTTTACCGTAGTCAATACTTTTGCCATTGATGCAAGACTGTAGCTTCCGCTTGCGACAGTTGCATCCATATTGCTGTTTTCATAGGTATTCCCAGCATTGAAAATATCATTGGCAACATAAAATGACGTATTCAGGTTAAAGAACATTCCGGTCACATTTGCGCCTGTGGTATCCACCAATTGAAGGGCACCATAGCCCGTGTAAGTCGCAAATTTGACTTGATTTGTTGTTAAACCGGAGGTCACAACTTTTGTATTCGTATTATTGCTGGCGGCATTGAAACCAATAAGAATAGAAACAGGAGGATCTGTCAATGTGATTGAATCGTTCACAATAATAGATTCGCTGACTGAATTTTTTACTTGTCCAAAAAGAGTTTTAGCACCAATCGAACCAAATGTAAAGGTGATTTTCTCAGACCAGGGCAACCAAGCAGCAGCCGAAACTCCTGCCGATGTTTCGGCCAAGCGATAGTGGGTCGGTGTACCTGCTCCGATAGTGAATGATACTTTCGGACTAAAACCAGCAAATGAAGCCTGTCCATCAGCAAGCGCCATTGCTGTAGCTGTGACAGGAATGACAACATTGATCGATGAGGATTTCACATCGGACTCACTCCTTGAATTTTTAACCTGGGCATATAAGGTCAATGTCCCGCTGTTCACTCCTGAACTGTAATTGACGGTATCTCCTGTATATGCAACCCAAGCCACAGGTGAGAGATCTGCCTGCTGTCCTATACGATAATGCGTCACTGTGTTTACGGTGGTAAGTTTTACGCTTACGTTACCTGAACCTGTAGCCAGATCACCATTATTGATCGCAATAGAAGTCAATATTGCAGAAACTGGATCGACATATTCGAAACCGGCACTCACAACTGACGAAGTTTTATCCTCAACCTCGTCGCGCATCTGAGCAAAGACAGTCTTTTGACCATAAGGCGCCGCAATTGCGAAATTTACTGGATTTGAACCAAAAGGAATCCATTGCACGCCAGTAAAGTCGTTTGTCGCTGCCAGACGATAATGCGTAGGGATTCCAGTGTAATTTAATGTTACTGGGACTGGAGAACTGGAAACCTGTCCAGCAGCTGTGATCGAAATCAACGCAAGTTCTGGTTTGGCTTTATAGATCTGCGCTGACAATACCGACGACTCCCCATAAATGTTTTTAAGTTTGACATAAACGGTTTTTGTATCAAATCCGGCTGAAAGCTCATAGCTCGCAGGAGACACAAACGCAGTCCAGTCAGCCCCTAAGAAATTACTTGACTCGCTCACCATGTAATATGTCGGTGATGTTCCAGTGAACAGCATGGTAAGCGAAACAATACTCTTCTGTGTAGTTGTTGCACCGTTTTCAATCTTGAAATCGGCAAATGTTGGAGCTGATGAGTACACATTCAGACGGTCGATGAACGGTTGTCTCAACGAGGGCTTAAGCTGGCTGACCATATACATAGCATCGTCATACACATAGCTAGCATTTGGAGCCGCTTCAAAAGCAGCTGTATATTTTTCCGCCCTTTTAAGCAGCTCTCTGCTAAAATTAAGATTGACCAATAGCTTACCGTTATTTGCGGCATACGAAAGCCCGTCAGTATTAGATGAGACCGAAAGGTCATCAACAGATGATACTCCAGACAGGAGACAAGAAACCTCATTGAACCAGAAGCGGGGCATTTTAGGAAAGTAGAGCTTGTAAGTAACGCTATTGACCCCGGTACTCTTGATAACCGTCGCATTATTGGTCAGATACCAATATTCAAATACTTCATCAACGCTGGCAAACCAAATTTTGTCATCACCAATGGCTCCGAAGCTGTCATTGATCCTTTTAAATAGGTTATAATCATCAACATTAGTCCTATGTGATGCACCTATTAACCAATATATAGAATTTAAATCAGTGGTGGAGTCAAAGTCATTTAGAATGTTATAGACATTATCATAATAATCAGCCGCTCCTGCAAAATAACGTTCAGGGGCAATTTTTGATTTATCCAAAGTATATCCATTCCTATACATGTACGCTTTTTTTATAAGAGGGTCACCTGATTGTGCCGTATTCATCATAATGTCGCTGATGTTCTGCGACAGGGCTAAATATCTATGATCTCCATTGGGCTCAGCAACAATTTTGGGGCTGTCATTTATATACTCAATAAATTTTGCCTTGGTATCAGCAAACCACTGATTGAAATTTTCCTGAGTAACCGATGAACCGTCATATCCATTAAAGTCGTGATACAGAACACTATATCCAAAATCTTTATAAAGATTCCATTCAATTGCTGCCATCCAAGGGTAATTTTTTCCCACGTTTCCGTCTGTACTGTAATGGTCATGCAGTTTATCCGGCCAAACAGCTATACTGGTTGCAAACCTCCGCTTATTTCCGGCACCGTCTGTAAACTCCAAAGGATATTCAGGAGTAAAACCCTCACTGAAATCTGGCGCAATGGGGAAATTTAGATGTAAATAAAATTTCATTGTCGTTGCAACCCATCTTTTGTTAATACCTGAAAAGTAAAACTGATAAATTGAATTGGAATCATCTGTTATATATGAAAAAGCAAACTTCTTATTGAACTTTAATTTTGGAAAACTGAGCGCAATATCGGAAGGATCTACACCCCCAGGCAGATCTACAGTAAATTCTAAAATGTTTCCCTCGTATTTGAGATATTCAAGATTCAGGAGCATGTAAACTGGGTCTGCACTGACTATATTTTCCAGACACTTGATTTCAATGATGGTCTGGAACTCGTTATTAACATGGATATTCTCAATACTATATTTGGTATTGTAATAGTTTCCAAAGAGCGTTTTGCCCGAACTTACCGAGGTCTTGGCAATATTCAGGAACAGACCATATCCAAGAGGCTCATCACTCAGAACATACTCTTTGGTCACACCTTGCTGGACAGGCAGTGCATTCAGCTTAAATGTTGTTGAATAAATCGGCATATATTCACCTCCATAGCTGTATGTTCCGATAGTGCGCTCCGACTCGGCAATATTGACAAGGTTCTCATCAGGTACAATGATTGCAATCTGCCCTGCATCATTTGGGACAACCACCTCACCGTTGACAGTGATATTAAGCACATCGCTATTCTTTCCATTTGTTACGGAAAACAATTGCGTGGTGCCATCACTAAAGGTAATGGTATATGTATCCTTAAGGCCGCTGGACGATGTCATTTCGATTTTCAGTATAGAACGGAAAGATAAGGTCGCGCTGTCGGTGATTTCCCATGTTTCATTTGTGCCATCCCAGAACAGCTTCACGACGCTGTCCTTCTGGAGAACAAACTGGTCATCCCCGTATACAAGTGTACGGCCGTTTGCACCGCCATAGACTTCAACATATTTATTTGCAGCGCCTAGTTTCGGCAATGTGTTACCTGTTATCTTGACAGCGTCCCCGATCTTCTTTCCGGCTTCATTGACGATAAGGGCAAAATCGACATTGCCGACTTCGCCTGTTTCACTATCGACACCCATGATCGAACCGATTTTAGCTGCATCAAGTATCGGCGGTGTTTCATTATCATATCTTACGTAATCAGCCATTGTATTTCGTTTTTACAAGAATTTTTTTATTGTCATTTATTATGATAAATCGACCTTTGTTATCTGCTAGATAGCGGAATACATAGGTTGGGAGAACAAAGTTATTTTCAACTTGAAGCACTATTTTAACGTATATTTTCCCTTGAAAAGGCTTTTTAAGATACTCCCATGTTGATATTTTTATCAAGCGAAGTTTAAACGATTCCCCCCATTCGAAAACTTGAAAGTCAAATTCATTTTTTATCATGTCAAGAAAGTCACGCCTTTTTTTTCTATAATCAGCTATCCCCTCTGCTTCCATAATCAACGGTACATCAAATACCTGTGGATTATATCTTATATCGCTTACATCATCGTAATCTTTACCGTTTTCATCTATCCAATCATTGAAAAATGGTTCCTTTGGAGTGGGGGGTATTTCTAGAGCTGAAAGCGCCCCCTTACCTAAATGCAATCCGAATACAGCTTCTATATCATAGCTATTGATAAATATCTTAATTGCCATATCTATGATTATTTTGCAATTTTATTGTGAATTTTGCGAATATCCCTCTATCAGGTAATGAAGCTGAATATGATATCAAATCCCATTTAACAAAAGATTTGAATCTTAATTTTATTGGATCAGACCAATTAGCAGCATGAAAAGTAAACTCCCCTTTTTTTGAAACCAGTGATAGAAAAGCTTGCTTTTTTTCCTTGTAGTCCTGCAAGTTCTTCCCCTCCATAATCAACGGTATATCGTAATCTTGTGATTGATAGGATAGATCAGAATCTTCATCGTAATCTTTACCGTTTTCATCTATCCAATCATTGAAAAATGGTTCCTTTGGAGTGGGGGGTATCTCAAACACAGATAAGGCACCTCTTTCTAGATAGATACCAAAAGCACTTATATCTTGATCGTTAATTAAAAACATAACTTAGAACTTCTCTAACCATTAATAACGCCCTCCTAAATTCTTATTGATTGACTTCAGTTCTCCTACAGCATTCTTCAGTTCACTTACTGTATTAAAAGTGTTTGTTTGAATAGCATTGAGAGCGGCCAATTGGTCAGTCGCGATGATCACTTGTTTAGACAAGGTCAATCCTTGGGACTTACTCTCATCAAACATTCTTTTGTTTAGTTCAAATGTTGAACGATATAATCCGGTCAGTTCGCTTGCAGTGGCTTCTGTAAGTTCTCTTTGAATTGAACTTTTTAAACCGGAACCGCCTATATCTCCATCATATCCGATAAGATCCATCATAGCTTGATACCTCTTATTGCCAGCTTCGGCCAACGCCTTGTATTCGGCTTTAAGAGTATCGGACTCAGTTTTTGTTAGATCTCCATCATCCATGGCCTTTAGCACATTGTCGTACCAGGACTGCATGCTTTCAGTCATTTTTCCATCTTGTACTAGTCTGAGCACAGCTTTTTGCATATGCTTGTAAAAAGAATCAGAAATGTCACCAAACGTTAAATCAGCTTGTGAGAAGAGGTTTCCAAACTCATCTTTGATATCATCAAGGGAAATTCCGGTGAGTGCTTCTTGTAGGGCAGTTTTTAATTCATTTGCCTGCTCTTTAGCGTCAATCATACTTTGACCAAACTTTTTAACTTCTTCTGGAAGTCTTGCCCACAATGTAGGCTGCTTCAATAACAATTGTTGCCACTCTTCACTAGACATATTCAGGAGCTTTTGCCGACTGAGAACATCTCCCAACTCTTTATCATACTTATACCAGTTCGAACGTTTAAATAGGGAAGCACCTTGGGAAAACCAAGCTTCAAGGCTTTTTCTATTAGCAATTGTTTTTGAATTTACAAGTTCAAGAGCTTCATTATAAGCATCCATCGCGCTTTTACCTGACTTAACCGAAAACAATTCTTTTTGCTTCTCAATTAGGATATCGAAAGTCTCAGAAAGTGCTTCATAGTACTCTTGCTCTTTTTTTAAAGCTTCATTACGTTTTTTAGAACCCCCATCTATTATGGAAAATAATGATTGTACAACTATTAAAGCTGCTTGAATAATTGCCAAAATAACCGAAGCCCTTTCTGCTTGTTTTATTGCTGCGGACACGGCTACTGCAGCCACAGAAAGAGCCGTCAAAGATGATAATGCTGTTGCACCAACTTCGCCTATAGCATCCTTAAGAACGGATGCAGAATTGACAGCAGATGATACAAATTCAAAGCTATTTTGAGTAGCCTTTGCTAAACTGAGCCAAGCATCCTTAGTTTTTTCAGCCGCTTCTTTTGAATCATCACCAGCATTTGCCATTATTTGCTTAATGGCAGCGGCAAATGCTGAGAATGGATTTCTTTCAATAAGTTCGTCTTGCGCTGCCCTCAGATCCTTTTTTATTCTAGCCAAATCTACTGGATCAAGTTTTCCTTTGAGTTTATCGAAATCTTTTTCAATAATTTCAAGAAGCTTTCCGATCTCCTGCGATCCGATTTGGTCCATATTAGAAAACAAAGTCTCCCATTGAATACTACCTGTCAACTCAGACGTTGCTGTTTTAGAAACATCTAAATCTCGTTTCTTGGTAAGCTTTTCCTCTCTCTCAGGAGTAAGCTCATTGGCATCTCGCAATGCCTTAAGGTCTTCCAGGTAATCCTTCTCAATAGCAAGAAGTTTATCATTTAGAGATCTGGCAGACTGCAAAGCATTTAAAAGCTTTCTATTTTCCCGATCTCGATCTTCTTTGTCGAGTGAATCGAGTAGCAGGCGAAGAGCCTTTGCTCTTTCTTCCTGAGCTTGAGTAAGCTTTACAGCGGATCCTTGAAATTCACCAGATGCACTATTCTTTTCCAGAGTAATCAAGTCCATATACTCCTTCTGCAATCGCTCCTTGTAACCTTTGAACGAAGCTAATTGCCCAGCATAGCGCTTATCTGCTTCCTCCTTTGAAGTTTGTTCAGCATAGGCGTTATATTCATCAAGCAATTGCTTTTGAACAGCCAAGGACTCCGTTAAGCTTTTTGTATCCTGACGAGTTGTCGCTTCGGCTACCTCAAAATTTTCAGAACGTTGCAATCCACTTTCATCGACACGTAGTCCTTTATTTTTTGGATCAGCATAGAACTTCCGGACCTCTTCTTTTATTTTTGCATACTTATCCTTGACAGAAGCTAATTCCGATTCATTTCGACTAATTTGATTCCTGGATGCGGTCTCATTTATCTTATCAATCTCAAGCTGGAGAGATCGTTGGCGCTCCGTTGCTCTACGTGTTTCTTCAGCCGCTTTACCTGCTGATTTTACTGCAGACTCATCTTTACTAAGAGAATATTTATCAACGTTCTTTTGAGCGTCCGCAAGCTTCTTAGAAAGTGAATTCCAGATATCTGAACCTTTTTGCGAAACTTCCAACGCATCTATTGCTTCCTGGGTGTCTGAAACGATCTTTTCCCAATACTCTTTGTTTTTCTTAACAACTTCCTCTTGTTTATTTGAATTAGTCGAAGTGGAAGAGTTAGCAGGGTCAAATTGCCTCATAAAAGCATTATCTTGTGGACTCAACGTCCCTCCAAGATCCCGTTGTTGCTGCAAATTGTTCTTAATTTTGTCCGTAAGAACTGCTATTTTTTGGGTCCGGTCCTGAATCCCTTGTAAACGTTTTTCATCGCTAAGGCCAATTCGTGCCAAACGAGAAATAAATGAAGTTCCTTTGTCGTTATTTAAACTATTATTTTGGACAGAAGTAATCTGATCTCTTTGACGTTTCAGTTCTTCCAGTTCGACGCTCAATGCTTTACGAGTAGATATATTCATATCCTTGACAAGCTGCTTCTGAGCATCATTAAATTGCGTGATCTTCCTCTTATTTATATCAATAGCTTGACCGTACTTATCAAACTCAGTTACTGCAGAAGGAATAAGCTCAGCGACTCTTTTGATAATTTCCCGAAGCTCATTGTGCTCATCTTTATTTAATGTTGTCTTCGATTTAAGTTCGTCATATCTACTCAACAAAGGTCTAACTGATTTCTCCGTGCTTGAAGTTTGGCTTTCTAATTTGCGATAACTGTCTAATAGCTTATCAGATTCAGCAACATTTCCAGACATGGCATCAATAGTGTCAGCTACGAAGCTTATAACAGCAACACTTGCTTTACCAATACTTCCTTGACCATTTTCTATTCCAAGAACGAAGTTATTCCATGCGATGGCAATACGCTCAGACTGGTTGATCAATTTTTCAGATGCAGTACCAAATTCAGCATCCATTGATCCAGTAGCGTCTTTTACTTGATCCATTGCATCAGCTAATGTGGCGTATCCCTTCGAAGCCAATGATCCGATTACGTCACGATCTCGTTGAGCAGTGATGCCAACAGCTTCAAGACTCTTATTAAAATCGGATGCGGTTGTACTTGTACGATTCAAACCGCCAATGAAATCCATTAGAACTCCGGAAGCATCCTCCCTAAACCGATTGCTTAATTCAGTTTGACTGCCACCAACTAATCTTAGAACCTCATCTACTCCTTTTCCGCTCCGAATGGCCTTCTCTAATGTACCTAACGTTCTACCTAATGTTGATCCAACTAATTCTGCTTCTACACCTACTGATTTCGTCGCTGTAGCATAAGCAAGAATTTCTTGACGACCGAGCTTATAGATGCCAGTAGACTGAGCAATGCGCGTTGCATTGGCTAGAATTTCTGATTCTGTCGCAGGGAAATTGTTTCCTAGCTGAACGATCTCATCGCCAAATGCTTTTATGTTTCCAACACCCCCATCGACCAACTGAAGAAGACGAGCGATTTGAGAAGCTCCTTCTTCACCAGAGATATCGGATGCGGTCTCCAGTTTTGCCAACGCTTCACTAAATGCTAAGATATTTTGAGATCCTTTAACCCCTAATTGGCCGGCAACGGACGCATACTCCAGGAGTTGATCTGTAGAAACAGTTTTAAGAGAACGGGAAAGCCCGATTATCTCATCGGAAAATGACTGAAGAGCGGTTCCAGAGAGTCCCGTTGTTTTACTTACGTTTAAAAGCCCATCATTGAAATCAATAACGGTTTGCTTATTCTTGGAGAATAGCATAAATAGTGATGTCAAAACAACTACAGCGATACCAACAGGAGAAATAAGGAATTTACCTATAGAAGTACCGATGTTTACTAAAGAGGCACCAAATGCTTTTAAACCACCTGCTTGGGAAAGATCCTCTAAAGAGGTGCCAAACATAGAGAGCTTTTGATTGATATTTGCTATTGCCGGACTAAGATTCTCCAAAGCATCCTGGTAATTACCGACATTTCGGAAATGAATGCCTAACTGAGCATCGATTTTCTTGATTCCAGCATCAAGGATATTTGTCTGCTCTACAAGCTCTTCCGATCTTTTGCGAAGCATTTCATAACCAAGGCTTGTTTTATGTCCAGCTTGTTCCAAACGAAACATTTCTGCCAGAACATCACGTGCTTCTTTGCGAACTTTACCTAGCGCCGTATTGAGTTTGTAATACTCGCTATTTTCCTTCTCAAGCTGTTTGCGTCTCTTCTCTGCGGCTTTGGCAGCCTTCTCAGCTTCACGTTCAGCATCTTTTCTAGCTCTCTCAGCGTCACGAAGAACTTTCTCAGCAGCCCGTTCCTCAGCATTAACTTTACGTCTGATTTCGGCCTGCTCTTTAAGTTCCTTGTTGTACGCCTGGAGTTCAATTTGCCCCTGCTTGTATTGAATGTTTAGCTCCTTTTCAGTTTGGGTGAGACCCTCGGTAGCAGCTTTCTTTTCAGCCAAAACAGTCTTTGCGTCTTGTTCAAGTTGCTTTAGGATATTTAAGTCGGAAATTTCTTTTGATCTTTCTTCACGAAGCCTACGAATCGATTCAATATTTTCAAGCTGGGCAGCCTTCAAGTTTTTTTGCTCCTCGCTCAATTGACGCACAGCGGTAGATGACTTTTTCGCTGCGTCAGCCATTCCTTTGATTGGATCAGCAGAAGTTCCTGAGATCTTTTTAATCAAGTTTTTTCCAAATTGATCAGACATCTCAGCCTGGAGCTTTGCTAAACCAGCAAGCTTTTTCCGCAATTCTGAATCATCTCCGGTGAACTTAAACTTTACCTCTGCCATACAACTTCAAAGGTACTTTTAGCTCATTTCTAAATAAATTACATCGTAATGCAAATCAACTATTTGCAAAATATTTTATTATCCATTTGGATATGTCGATATATGTTTATATTTTTGAATTCAATAAGTTCATTGTTTTATTTAAAACCATTCAAGAAATGAAGAGATTTATTGCAATTGCATTAGTCGGAATGTTTTCTCTTTTAATGGTTGGCACTGTGTATGCTTCATTTGATAGTAAGCAGTCCATTGAGCTAAAGAAAGGTTCAGATAGTCAGCAAATGGTGGCTATCCTTGACGGTGTAACACCTTCAGTTGAACCTCAATACGGCAAAATGGTCACTGTATTATCAGAAGACGAAACACTATCGGGATATCAGACAGATATCACACCGAATGCCAACGGACCGCCTACAATCAGAATGTTATAGGTGAATAGAAAAAAGAGGAAATAGAAAATCCAGTTTTACGGAACTGGATTTTTTAAAAAAAATGGGGGAATTAGCTCAGCCTGGCTAGAGCACCTGCCTTGCACGCAGGGGGTCAACGGTTCGAATCCGTTATTCTCCACAACCATTGGGTGGTATGCATACTTGTTGGTAGAAGCATATCGTCGGAGGAACCATCAGTATTATCTGCTTGAAGGATATGGCAGCCTGGAAAGACAGGCTTTGTTTAGCACTTTTCATAATTTAGGTTTATAATTGGTTAGCCGTGGGGTTGTCTCCCAAACACCTCACGGTTTTTTTTAATCAGTGGTGCCGAGGTTGTGGAAATTGAATGAATATTATTAAATCAATCATATGGAAAACGAAAAAAAAGCACAGGAGCTTATTGATAGAGCCAAGCGGATATGGGATAAGGAAAAGGCAGCCCAGGAACGCAAGAAGCTTAAAAAATCGAATATCGCAGCGATATTGATCCTTATTGTTGTTATTGCATATTACATAGAATACGGACTATTTGCCATTCCTGCGACGATTGGCCTTGTGGGACTTTTTATAGTATACCCTATGGTGAGAGTATTGGAAAAATCGGACGAGGAGTTATGACACTATTTGAAAATACCTGCAAGAGCCTAAAGTCCTGTAAGTTTACTGGCTGTGATATTTTAAGATTTATTGATCTAACTATTCAATATTCGATTGCAGTTAGAGAAACTATTGAATACAGTGTTAGATTACTCCATGAAGTTAGTATAAGGTTATCGTACGATCATGTTAAGGCCGAATTTGCATGTTTTCAATTTGATATGATAGCAAAGGAAGCTCCGCCGATATTGCCATTCCCAGAACCATTAAAAGAAAAGAAACCTAAATACATTCGTCAACAACATAAACTTGCTCAAAGGCATTATAGGAGGAAATAAATATGAAAATAGAAGATACCGTACGTTTCCAAGCAAAGAAGCTTCATGTAGCATTTTATCGCCTTGTGGATGGTTTAGGTTTCCGAAAAAACAGATATTTTGGTGGTATTATCGTTCGATTGGCATTTGCTATTTGGATGGCGTACTTAATTAAGGTTTGTTTAATTATATTTGAATTATGACGCAGCAAGATTATTTAAAGGATATAATTCGTTTTGGACTAGAAAACCAAAAAGATAAGCTTGTAGAAGCTATTAACAAATTTATCGACCATAATAAAAATACTAGAAAAATCAATTTTGCTCTTCAATTGCAGGCCGTATTGAAAGAAAGCCAGCGAAGTGAGGCTAATTTTAAAGTGAGCAACCATAAGATTAAGGCAGATGATGATTTGGTTCTGGAAAGACTTAATTCTGACTACCGACTTTCTAATATTATTCTTGACGACCATTCTCTAGATAAATTAAAGTTTCTAATCAATGAACACAAGCAAATTGATTTGCTTTCTAAGTTCAATCTCCCAATATCGAATAAAATATTGCTGTATGGTCCTTCCGGATGCGGCAAGACCTTAGCATCTTATGTAATTGCAGGTGAATTAAAGAAACCAATGATTGTTGTTAATCTTGGGTCTATTGTTTCATCGAAGCTAGGAGAGACAAGCAAAAATATTTCAAGTATATTCTCTAAAGCTGCCCAGGAGGATTGCATTATTTTTATTGATGAATTCGATTCTATTGGGAAATTACGTGATTATAGTCAAGATCACGGTGAAATGAAACGTGTGGTAAACTCTATAATCCAATTATTTGATTATCTGCCACAACGCAGCACGGTCATTTGTGCAACCAATCAAAAGGAGATTTTAGACGGAGCTATTGTCCGTAGGTTTGATTATGTAATTCCTTTTCAGTTGCCAAATGAATATCAAATAAAGTATCTGATTGATCTTGTGTTGAAGGACGATCAATTCGTTTTTGATGATGTAGTCGATTTAGATACTCTTATCAAAGAAGCAAATGGACTACCTTATTCAAATATTCAGAAAACTTTGATCACAACGTTGAAGCAAAGCATAATTGAATGTCCTCCAGCAGACGGTCATAAAGCAATTATAAATTCTGATAGATGGCAGGTATTGCTTAGACTTGAAAAGTACCATTTAGGAGTGTTCAAATAGTAAACGAAAAATGCCAATTTCTATTAATTGGCATTTTTCATATCTATTATATTTACAAGTTGAAAGTAAAATACGAACTATCATCACCGCAATCATGAAATTCCATATTATCTAATTTCATAAAAAGTTCTCCATCCCAGAAATGTGAAAAAGAGTATTGAGAACCAAATTTTTGAAACAATTCGTTAAGCTCTCCCACTGTAATCTTTTCAAGCTTTTCCGTTTCTAGCACCTTGCGAATACTTAATAATACCGAAAATTGATCTGAGTCTTTGAATATCATATCTAATATTTTTTAATTAACATTACAAAATTACGAAAGATAAAATTCTCAAAATCAAAAACTTTATATGTAGAATTGTGATATAGGCAAAGTTGAGTTGGCTTTACAAATCCCCCAGCATCGTGTGATGTTTGGGGGATTTTTTTTACTTGCCACAAGTAGGGCATGCTCCTGAAAAAAGCGGACCTAAACTCTTTTCTAATTTTTCACTGTAAGTCCTTTGTTCATAAAGAGACCCTCTTTCCAATTTCTCTAATTCTTCTCTAAATGAACTTTTCTGAGAAGGTGTTAGCTTTAAATACGCAAAAAGTAAAGCTTTTACTTTGTCATCCATGATATATAATTTTTGATATTAATGTTTTTTTAAATTGTCCACACACTGGGCATTCAGTCGACTCCATAGAAACGGGAACTTCATGACAAGCTGCGCATTGTCTTTGAAAATCTCTAAGCGCCCACCTCATACCAATACGTTTTTCACGCTCAGTAATTAAATATTTAACATCTTGCTGGCTACGGTAGTTGTAATGAGAATTAAGGTTATCAAATTCTTTTATTAAGTTTAGTATATCTTCTTCATTTTCTGGTTCAATCTTAGCCAATGACCTGAATTTTTCAGAAAGCATATCGTAGTTAGCAACTGCTTCCAATGAATACGATGACATATCCTCCCACTTATTTACCAAAGCAAATGCAGATATGGTTATTTGGAAGATAGATAATGGGACGGAAACCCAAATTAAGCTTTTCAATAAATTAGAATCGGTACCGTATCCAGTTGCGGCAGTTCCGATTATCAATGGGACTAATATTCCTAGAAGGGTTAGTACGCGTAACCATTTTGCATAAAATCTAGCTCTTCTGCTAAAAATGTAACTATATCCAAAAGTCTGCATTGCGTTATTCCAACATTGAATTTTTATTTCGTCTGATTTAGTCATATTATTAGTTAACAAGTGGCTTTACAATAATAAGCAAAATAATTAATTGTAGTAAGCTACTTAGCAAATTTTCCTTAAGTTTGTTATTAAACGAATATTTTATGAAAACCATTGAACACATTGAATTATTATCGGATAGATTAGAACCAGTTTTAGGTTATCTAGTTGCTAGACTTTCCCCATATGATCTAAAGCTTATCAATAGTTTAAATGATGACAAAGGAAATTTAATTGTATCAGTAAACAAAGAAGAATTAGACAGAGCGATAAACTTTGCCGGTGAAGCATATAAAGATTATTTATTAAAGATTTTAAAAGAAGCCTGGGAAATAGAGAATGAATATCTGGTTGAATTGATTACCGATTAGTTTTCATTCAATCTTTTCATACTACAAAACATTTTCTGATTTAATTAGAGTTCACTTTTTTCACTAGGGTACCTGTCGCCTCGTATTTTTGTATCTATGAACATAATTAGAGAAATCGATCATTATCTCCTGCACAGGTGGGAATGGTCCAAGAATGAGTGTGAGGAAAAATTCTGGTTAGATTGCAATCGTGAGTTTTTATTTACTCTTCGAAAAATGAGAAAAAAAAATGTGTATTATGAAAAGTCACCTATTTGGAACTCATTTTTTGAATTGATCAAGACATTTAATTTTTAAAAATAAAAGCCCTCCTTCAGGGCTTTTATTTTTTTATAGTAAGTTTTACTTACTATAAAACTTTAGTTTAATTACTTAACGCGAGTGTAAGTCAATTCTCCCATTATAAGTTTATCTCCGTTTAAAGAAATTGATATTACATCTATATCTCCTTTTTTCTTATTGGAAGCTGGTGAAGCCTCAATAAATACAGTTGTCAATTTATTACCTTCGACGAAGTATGAATAAGTCTGTACACTAGTTGTTTTACCATTTGATTTGACCGTTAAGACTAACGATTTGTCGGATCCGAATACTGCAGTCATTTGCTCAATAGCATCTGCTGTTGACCACGTTCCAACTACATTTGTATTATTTTGGACCTCACTATCCTTTGATTTAGAACAACTAACAAATCCACTAAGAGTTGAACATGCTAAAAAAGCAATTAACAAATACTTTTTCATAAAGAATTTAAATTTAAGCTTAAAATCAAATATAAATAAAAACTTTAAAGAACAAAGAAGCAACATTTTACATTAAACATAACCAAACTTATCTAATATTATCCAAACAGATAATAAAATTAAATTTCTCAAAAGCTTTAATGCCTCGTAATTCTTGATGTGAGAAGGAACCACTGTCAGAACTTTCCACCCGAGTGATTGAGCAAGATTGGATTTGTCATAGTCTCGCATTATACCTTTTCCCGAACTATGGCCGCTATTTCCTTTGGCCCACACGCCACCATTTACTTCGATCCCGATTTTAAGCTCTGGAATTGCATAATCAAAACGATAAAGACGATCTATTGAAAAAAAGAATTCCGGCCAAAGGTCCAGTGACAATTCTGTTTTGACCAAATTGATGAAAGGGTCATTGTATTTTTCCTTGTTTTTAATATTCCTAGAATCGTCAATCCAACCGGTGCGGACAATTTTGGATCTTGTTTTCTTTTTGGATCGCGATGCCATTGCCTCCTTGGAACCTGGAGGGAAGTAAACATCTCCTACCCTAACAAAACCACGTTCAGAAATATCTTTAACAATGGACTTTCCTTGTCCGGATCTACCCCACTTTACCATACTAAACTCCTAATCCTTGATCCAGCCTCTTCCCGATGTCGAAGAGAGAAATATTGTCATTTGTTCCTACAGTAGGACTATTCGATCCTGCAGATGATCCCGATTTATCGACCTCAGGGCCTACTGCATTGTACATGATGAGATTTCTCCAAGTAACACCCCATTTAATATCATGCTCAGTGCCGCCATAGTATTTCCATGTATTCGAGATTAGGTCGTAGGCTGTTCCTCTCCCAGGATAGTTTTCTCCAGTTCTTTCAGATCGATTAGGGATCCCGATATAGCGAAAAAAGTTTGCACGTCTAACCTCCGGTAGACTTCGTTTACAGCTGCGTGTAATTCAGATGGGGTGAAATGATAATTTAACGCTTCAATAAGCCATTTCGGAGGCTCTGTTGGTTTATTATTCAATCCCACAGCTAAGAACTCTATGAACAAAGGAATGTTATTCTCAATCATCTTGTATATTTCCACATCGGAAATCTCTTTCACGCCTTGCAATCGGCTGATAATACCTAATATGCGGACAACCGTACCGGGATAAAGCTCCGAAACATAAATTTTCTTTGAATAGAAACGAGGAATGATAAACAGAAATGAAAGCAATTTGGTGTACCATGACTTATATTGCTTTTTTAGTCGTACTTTTTTGATAAGCACTTTTTGGTCCGAAAGGGATTGGACCATATCTTGTTTTACTGAATTATTCATTTTGGGTTAGGATTAATAAAGCCCTACTAACCGCCTAACCTCCGGCTTTCAGGCTTATACTTTTAAATTACCCTTCTGGAAGGGCTGGTGCTGCATCAACGAATTTGTATCCCCAAGGAGAAACAGCATTTCCTGTTGCATCTACTGGAGTAGTTACATCTGCGTTGTAGCTCAATGCCAAGAAACCATTTTTAGTGATCGCATTTACAAAGCCTGCAGATCCTGCTAACGCCGGGGCGGTAAAAACCATCTTTTTACCTTCGAAAGGCTTCGATGTTAAACGAACTGCTAAATAGTAAATCTGCTCACTATCCGCAGGAGCTTTGAATTCTGTAGCGTCAGTTGTTACCTCCCCTTTGAATAAAAGGTTTGCTGCATCTATTTTTAATTCCAAAGAATTAAATGCGATAGTTGCTGGATCCGTTTCTCCTGGAAGAACCCAGCGGACACCTGCCTTGTCTTCGACACGAACACGGGTTTTATTTAATGGTGGAATAGTGAGGTTCACGCTCCCCATTTCAATATCTCGAACGGTAACCCAACCAGTTGTTGGCATTGCGCCGTTTGCTGCCATCACTGCCAGTTCAAGACTTTCGACACCTGTTACTGCTGCCATATTATTTTGATTTGTGGCCAAAGGCCGTTAATTATTCAATTATTTGTCTCTACGTAAATAGAAATATCTGATCACGATATTGTAGAACCAGTTTTTGCCATCCGGAATAACCTCGCCGGTAGTTTCAACTTCAGTGAAAAAATCATGTCCTCGGAAACCGTCCAAAACCTCAATGAGAAACTTTCCGATGTACTCCATTCTCGCAATATCCGGCTGCCCATTGTCAACAGTATTAGGAATACCGGCAGGAATAGCAGGTAAATTTGGAATATGGAGATTGACATTGATAATGTTCTCAGTAATTTGGGTTGCGGATGGTACAATACAATTGATCACGATATCTTCCTTCTTGGAATTCAGAACACGCAACATTAATCGGATGTCGCCTGTAAGTCCAGTATTACCTGAGACGTCCGCAAGCTCTAAAGCTTCCTTAACATCCTCCATCGACCCGATCGCAGTTTTGATTGCCTTATCCATTATCCAATAGTTCCAATTTCATCAAAAGCTTCTTTTAAAACTGAATCAAGGTTTGTCGATGCACTAAGCAACACATCATAGCCTCTACCCTGCACCCAGCTCGCATACTCCATTCCTGACATTAGGACCACTCCCCAGCCACTCGATTCCCTTAGCTCAGCAAGAGCAAGAGAAAGCCCTTCTTTTAATCCTGTAGCCTTGTCAGTACCTTTTGCACTTTCCCTAAAATCACGATGGACGACTTTGCCGTCATGGTAAATAATAAATCCAGTGGAGCTGTTAAGATTTCCAGTGTGATCCTCATAAGGCTTAGTTTCCATCTTTTTCCTTACTTTTTCTACTCCGACACTCAGGACTTTCGTAAGGTGTTTCAGAGTCTCAGCATCTATCTCCTTCTGTATCTCTTGCGCCAAAACATTCATATCAGTTACAATCTGCAATCCTATCTTCATCCTAAATCCTCCCGAAGCAATGTAACTGCCCAATATGAAACTCCATTAATTCCTGCTGGCTTACGAACTGATATCCTGAGCGATCAAAAGCATCAATCAATGTTGCGGTTGGTATAGGCGCTGTCCCTTCAGGGAATGCTATATCATACTGAAACAAGATCTTGTTACCATCCTGACCAATAAAATATCGGCCGCCATAGCTAGGCTTAAAACGGCATTTGACCTCAATGGCAATTCCACCAAGATCATTGTATTTCAACGTATCGGGATATTGTTCAAAATCTACCATAGGTCCGAAGTACTTTCAATTACAGGTTCATTATCTAGTTCATTGGGAACATCCCAACGTTTAAGCAGAATGGAGCGAAGCTTTAACCAATCATCGACATCGCTCTGAGTAACTTGAAAATCAAGTTCCTTGATTGACTTGCGGCTCGTACAAATCCAAAAAAGAAGCCCTGCAAGAGCTAAATCCATCTTCTTACTATTTTCCTCGGTAGTAGGATCAAAATCGTGTTCAGGATCTAATCCTGCTTTTATCAATTGAGTTGATAATACTCCGTCCGGGACCTTTTGACCGAACTCAAACTGCAGGGCTTCTTTGTTATTCATGATCAGATATTATCTATGATTTTTTTACTAAACCTCGATCGATTAGGTTTGCCAAACGTTCCTCATCGAAATGAGAAACATCAGCACCACGATCATAGACCTCGCCGTCATCTTTCTTCGTATTGCCACGGAAAGGATCGATAACTACGAATTTTGGCTCCGATTTCTCAGCTTTACCCTTACCCTTCTTAGCAAGATCTTCTTTGAGCTTCTTAATTTCGCCTTCCAAAGCGGTGATCTTTTCATCCTTCTTAGTAGAGTCGGATTTTAAATCGCTATTCTCTTTTTGAAGATCTTCGATCAGTTTAGCATTTTGGTTGTCCGACGGTTGCTCTCCGCCTTGAGTTCCACCTACTTTAGGAGAAGCGGCTGGAGCATTTGCCCCAGCACCCTCAACTTTAGTTCCTTCAGCCGACATATTATCCACCTGGTAAAATAGTTTTTAGAATGAAAATTGATTTTGCATTGTTCAATACTGGCGTACAGTAAGCGGTTCCTTTTGTCACCACAGTGATAGGATCTTCAATACCCCAGGTTTTTATCAATACAATACCCGATTTCGTTTTTGTCGCAACACCTGCTTCTACATACTCATCAGCAGAAGTCGTATGTTGTGTATTTCCAAGCTGCTCAGTAACCGAGAATGTTACGTTTCCTGGAGCCCAACCCGTGACAACAGTTTGTGTCCCATTTTTAGACTCTTGAACCATCTCTGATTTCCAGATTTTAAAGATTGGCAAACCTTTAGAACGCAAGGCTCTATTGATTTCCTCCAATCCAGGCTCTTGCTGTAATCCCAAAGCATTTGCAACATAAGTCGCTGTGAACTTTTGAATACCAGCATTCTGAGCAACTAAATCAACGGTTGATTCCTCACACCAAGCAAACTGAGGGACAGGCAAATTAGCCAACTTAGCCATTGCCTTAACCTTCCTAAGGTCACCGACAATATCTGCTGTAGGATCAGTCCAGTTTTTCGTAGCGTTAACAAAGTTGGTTGAAGGGATACCGAAATCAACATCGGTAGTCGTTTGGATACCCTGTTCATTGTTAACTTGAGTAAGACTGTATTTACCCGTTGATGCAATTTGTTTCGCTAACCACTCATTACGAGCTTCAACCAGATTAACAGCAAAAACTTGATCTTCATAATGCCAGTCTAATACACGTTTCGCGGCTTCTCGTCTCGTAGGCCCTGCCGGCAAACGACGTACTGCATCTTCGAGTTCACGCAACGTATTAAAATCTGTTTCGACTTTGTCTCTCGCGCCTTCAATCTTTGGCATATCACCACTAATTGTTGTTGGGAGATTACGTCCGAAACGCGGTGATGCACTATTGAAGTCAACGACAGCACCCATTACCTTAGCGCCGAATTGAGCTTCAATAGCCGACCATTTTAACGTTGGCTGGTACTGAAGAGGAAATGCCGTCTGGTATTGAAGAGTGTCAAAAGGAAACGTTGAAATGTATGCTTGTGCATCCGCTTTCCTAAATTCAGGCACCAATTCTTGTACATTTATCATTTGATAGATTATACTTTAATTAAACAAAAGTGATTCTTGGAAGAGCTTCTGCAAGATCAGCGGCAATTGCTTGCAATTCTGCTGATAGTGCTTTAATTCTTACTGTACCACTGATTACTACTCCATTTGCCAGGGTATTACCATCAGAAACCTCTGATGCCCTATGCGTAAAACCCACCGGTTTGATAGGTCCATCGACTGCAGTCAATACTTTTCCAATACCAGTAGATGCATCCCGACCAACCAAAGAGCCTTCTGGAACATATCCATCAGGGTAATCTGCTTTAGCTACATCGAGGGTCATTCCACCAGGAAGAGTATCAATGACGTTTTCGAAAACGACCTTATTGAAACCTTGGGTACCTGATCTTTTTACTCCTTGTAATCCCATTTAAAAGATTATTGTGCGCCAACTTTTGCCTTAGCTTCTGCCTCGCGCTGGTTAATAATTTCTTTCATTGCAGGAGACACTTCGTCATCCTTCAATTTACCACCTCTGCCACTTAAAGACGGAGCATCCGCACCTAAACCAGCATCTGAAGCCGCCTGAATTTCATCAGCAACATCTTGTTCGATATTCGCTAAATAGTTGTTGAAGTCCTCGTCGCTTTCTAATTTCAAAATATCGAAATCACGAAGAGTACGGGTTTTAAAACGTTCTGGGGCTTTGTCTAATTTGGCTTCAAGTTGTTGGCGTCTAGTTTGGGCAACTGTGCCTTTCTGAATTGAGGAAATAGTGTTTGTAAGGGTTTCAATAACCTTATTTTGGTTTTCAACGTAAGTATTGAACCATGAAGGTGCTTGATCACCTGTTTTCTCAGCAGCCTTAGCAGCTTCTTCCGCTGCGGCCTTATCTTCTGCTTCCTTTTTCGCCTTGGCTGCTTTTTCTGCATCTTCTTCCTCCCCTGCTTTGCTTTCAGCATTGCGTTTAGCATCGTCCAGGGAGGCCATTTCCTTGAAACTAAAAATCTGGTCTAGTTTGTCTATCTCACCGTCGATATCGTCTTCGTTAGTTACGATTGCATCTAACTTGTCCGCTAGTCCGTTGATTCTGACATTTGAAAGGTTGGCGGCACCCACAGCGGTTGCCTTAGCTTTCAATTTTGCGATAATCTTTGATTTAAGTGACATAATTTTGTGATTGTGAGTCAAGTCCGAGTAGCTATTTCGTGCCTGCCTCGTTTAAAACTTATAATCACAAAATTATATTAAGTTATCCATTTGGATAATATTCAAAATAATGCAAAACTTCTATTTGCATACTTTTATTTTTCAGTTTATTTTTGTTTCAAAGCCAAATCTTAACATGAGAAAAGTACTAGAAGATATTCAGCATTTTGATTCGACAAATGAACATTTAATGGATTTACAGAATCAGTTTAATCAATTAAAAATCAAACACCAAATTTTACAAGATTCCATAACCATTCTTAATAAATCTATAGAAAGAGCTGGAATAAAAACAGAATTTTATACCGATCAATTGAATTTTCAAATCTTTTGGTTCAGCTTATTTATTGCGGCAGCAGGCTTTATTTCTTGGGGCTTTTTAAGGAAGAATATAGAATCTCAAATATCTGATAAGATTGATAAAAGTATATCAGATAATAATATGATATTAGATGATAAACTTGAAAAACTTTCTGAGAGATATCTAAATGAACTTATTGAATCAGAAAACGGCATATTTGATTATCAAAACATATATTTAGACAATATTATATGGCTGTTTAACAGAAACATAGAGGGGTATAAAAACAGAAAGAATTGGAAAGAATTATTGATAAATTATAACAAAAAAATCAATTTGATATACAAATTAGATGAAGAGCTAAAATTTAAATTTGATGTTACTACAAGTTTAATTGATATAAAAAACATCTTAACAAAGATAATACCGACAAACTTTGATGGCTTGCCAGTCTTAAAATTAACTATTGACATGATTATCGAAAATACTGATTATGATGAAAATAGAACTATTGCGAACGAGATAATGGATATTATATCCACACCTGCAACATAGATGTAACCTTCATTCCATACCATTTTAGAAAATAGCTTCCATTCATTTTAGACACTTCATTTTGGTCATTTATATGGAAGCTATTTCCATGAATATCATAAACCATACCTTGGTGATAAAGAAACAAGTACCAGACTCCCTTTTTATGATTTGTGCATCGCATAATACACGGATAAGGAGTTTGCGGATCGAATTTTATAAACTTCGGATTGGTATTGAATCCAAGTTTATTAAACACATGGACATATGTCTGCCCGGACCAACTTAATCTTTTCACTTCCTTCACCACCTTATCTGATTCCTCAAAATCTAGTCCTGTCAAAGAAGAAATGACGGATTGATTATACAACCCGTCACCATAGAATACAACTTCAATTTCGTATATCATTTGATAACCTTTAATTTGGTTGCTCGTTTAGGAAATGAAACTTTGGATATGCTAACTGTGATTGATTCATCTTCGTATGTCACTGTATCAAATGGAGCTAAAGTAAAAACCTCATTATCAAAGTTAATAGCCAACAACATCATCTCAACATCCTTATCTCGATCATGAAATATTAAAATCATATAAGGTCTAAATGACCTCTTTACCATTTCCTCTCTAGTCATAATTATTCGTTTGGAAATTCTTCTAGCGGATTAATCGCAGTATCAGCCTTTTCTTCCTCTTCAATCTGCTTAAGCTCTTCCTCTGCATTTTTGGTAAAAGGCGAATAACCGACAGCTGACTTCCGGGAAAGAACTATTTTACCACCTGCAGCTTTTTGGAGTAAAGCAATAGTCTCAGCATCATCATTGATGCGGTATATAGGAATATCATAAGTGATCGACAATGATTGCTCAGCCTTGACAAGTGAAGTATCAATAGCAGCCGCAAATGCTTTATTCAAATTGATATCGCGCTGAGTACATTGACCATATTCACCATCAATCTCATCTTGAGCCGCCAAATGTGGATCCATAAATACACGATCATACGCAACACCCGACTGAGCCCCGATCCCTTTCAGATCTTCCATTGCCATTTGCGGCGTTTGGGTACATGTAAAGATGAATTTAACCAGCGTATCAATTTCAAGCTTTACAGCTTCGGTTGCTTGTTCCCAGGTTACATACTTAGCATCACCGTTATCGCCTGTAATTTGGAGGCTCTTACCTTGCTCCCCTTTTTCAAGAACCTTCGCTCCAACTTTTCCCAGCATTACAAAGACTGGAGATGCATGATAATCGTTAGTGTCACCGAAATTGGAAAGAAGCGTTTCAAGACGAGATATTGACTTTTGAACATCTGCCCAGGGCGGTTCCGGTTTTGAATAATAGACAACAGGAATCTTCTTGTATGAATGAGCAATAGTTTCTTCCAAGATCCACCCGGCATCATTATCGGCTTGTTCCCCAGTCCGTGCTTGGCGGAATTTGAGAATGAAAGTGTCTGAATAAATATCAAGGCGTTTATCCTTTTGCTTAGCTTTTTGAGCCAGCTCGGTAGTATCAGTAATGCCTGAAAGTTCGGCTAATCCTATTGCGGACTCATAAGCGACGCCAAAATAGACCATGTTTCCAAGATCATCAAATACAGGAAGCAGATTATAACCAAGTTGCGGAGAAAGGATCTTACACCGCATTCTGAAGTTGCCTTTAGCGCCGATGGCTTTCCAATATTCAGGATCAACAGGTTCAGAATACCAAAGCTTTGCTACCTGCAATTCACTGAGCAGTCGACGCGCCACCTCTTTTTCTAAAAATTGAAGTTTATTATCCTCGCGAATCTTTTGGACCATAGCCAATAAACGCTTTTCTTGATCATCGACTGGGTTTGCTTCTAGCTGCATCTTTCCAACATTCATGAAGGACACCCGGCGCTTTACAATCAACTTTTGCAAGGGAATTCCGATGCGTTTGACTTCGATACGTTCAGTTTTATATTGTGGTTGTCCGTTTCTTATAATAGGATTCCCATCACCATCCTTGACAACACGCTTAACCCTTTTCTTAGGACGAATATTTTCATCGAATATCTCATGTTGAGTAACATCGTACTCCGCCGCTGCTCTGTCATAAACTGGAGCTAAACTTGTACCAATAGCATCCACCAAAGCTGGAAGAACAGCAGGTTGAATTGATACGGTTGTGCTTTTTTCTTTTGCCATTTTAGTATTGTTAATGGTTAGTTTTAAAATAAATCGAACACTTCATCATTGGTCTCCTCTTCAACTGATACTAGATCGAAGTATTTTCTCATCAATATCAAATCGCGCCAATCCGGTGATCGTCCGATCTCCTTCTTAACTTCTTTTTTAGGAAGTATTCTAAGCTTGTTCTCATCATCAGATTTATAAGTTTTCAACCAGGAGAATTCTTCTTGAATTTCTTGCTGCTCAGACTCCGATTCAATGCATTTAAGTAAGATCTGATGGCCGGCAATATCATCAGCTAGGAGATACGCACATTGAGTTTGAAGATTTTGGTAATTCTCTTTTTGCGGAAGATCATCGCAGCTATCCCCGTAAAACCTGTTTTCATTTTCTTTAGCTTCATCAGTGATAATAGCAGAAGCATTATTCACAAAGCCGAGTATGCCGCATACATCCACGGTTCCGCCACCAACACCGTCCTCATCCGCGATACAATGATGAGCCGGAACACTCCATTTAGCCCGCATAGCGTTGATACATGCCTGGATATCCAAAGTTGATGACATCTCGAAGGAATGACATTCCATTAAAATCCAACCCCACCAAACACCGATACGGGCTTTATCAGAACCGAATCGGGCAATATCCGCGGTGATGTACCATTTCGGTTTTTCAACCATAGAATTGTACTGTGTCCAGATATGGGTATTGGTAAACATCGCAATGATATCATCGTATTTGCACATTGCATTTGGATCATCATCATATTCCCAATTACCATGTAATAAACGTTCTTTCTTTGCTTTGTCTTTGGTCCTCTTCAGCCTTTCTACATATCCTTTATCAATGTGAGGATTGTCCTGAACAAAGGCTGCCAAGTACTTCATTATCGGCGGTAAGGTTCCCTTTTTATTTGGAAGATAGAATGTTTTGTACATCCAGTTCTTCTTAGGGTTACAAGTGATGAAAAGCTTACCAATTAAATTGTATCTTTCGTTGTACTGCCGTCCGATACGAGTTTTAAGTACATCATAGGCACCAAAATCAATTTCTCCACCCTCTTCAATCCACCCACCTGTATATTCAGTTGAACCAAAACGTTCATAAACAGGATCTCGAGGAAGAAATTTCAATTCTAAAAGGTCAATACGGCTACCGTTCTTGAATTGAATAAAGTTCTTTTGACCGTTGTATTTAAAATCAACACCATTTCGGAGGCCATAGGCCATGGCAACTTTAAAGAAGGTGATCAAGGTAGATTCAGTGATACGCTTAAGCTCTTCACGACCGATAAACCAACGAGTTCCAGGATAATTCCAACATTGGAACATCAACCAGCAGCATCCAGTCCAAGACTTAGCACCACCAGCGGCGCCACCATAAAGAAATTCTTCAGTTTCGTTATCCGTTAGGATTCTTAGCGCCTCTTCCTGCTTTTCGTGTTTGCCTTTCGGAGTTTCGACTATAAAGTCAAATATCCCTCGTTTGAAGGATATTCCTTGAAGCTGTCTAACATCAAGATTGGACAATATAGCATCGACTTCATTCATCTATTGGGACTTCCTAGCATTCATTAATTCACGTATCGTATCGTCACTCAGAGAATCCGGATCGATCTTATTCTTATCGTCCACAACAAGCGTTTCCGAATACATACCATTGACTCTAGCAAGTTTGTCAAGCATACCATCAACAGCGTACATTTCGACTTTAGGACCAAACTCCTTCCACTCAAATGATTTAATCCTACCTCCCTCTTTATCCTTAGCAAGCTTCACTAGATCAATCTCTACTGATTCATAGCTTTCAACTTCACTATCATCGAATGTTGCGGTAGGATCCAATTCCAAATCAATCTCTGCGCGAAGAATAGAATCTTCCAAAGGGAGAATATTTTGCTCGATATACTTGTCACGTAAATCATCGGTTAGCCCTTTACGGTCAAGGTACATGGCGTGTCGTTTGATATCAAGCTTCTTTCGTTGGATCAGCAAATGAAGTGACTTTGGAACAAGCTTCGTTCTCTCACGCTGAACGATCTTCATGTAATCGTTGATGTTCGAGCCAGCGATGTCCTTCATCATCTTCATCACCTGGTCCGAATCCATCCGCGATTCTTTTAGACGCGCATCAATGAGGGTCGAAATTTCAGGTTTCTTCAAGTTCTCATTACCAATCGAATAGGCCGTCTTCTCACTGTACCCTGCTTGTATAGCAGCTCTTGTAGCATTGAAGTGGATTAGATAATTATCTACAAATAACTGTTGCTTAGGCGTTAACCTATTTTTACTTTCCTCACTCATTCAGACCTCCCTTCGACAACTTGGTCAACTATATGTTTAAACACTTTGTCTACCTCATACAGTTCACGGGCAACTTTAATCCGGTAAGATGATTGCTGATGACGTTTCAAACAAAGCTTTTCTTGAATAATCTGGGCAACTCCATACTCGGACTTTTCCGAAAGTAGAATTGCTTTAGGGGAAAACAAGAGAAGAATTGCTGCAGTGAAAACAAGTTCAGAATTGGCTTTCTTGGTTGATGGTTGGATATCTTGGAAGATTTGATCGACGACTGATAGATCAAGTGACCGGGGCTCTAACGCCTTTCGGTACCCCTCAAAATCAATCTCAGGATTATTCTTCATAACCAATTTCAAAACCATCTTATCCATGCAAACAAAACTATAAACTTATTTTTATTTATCCAAATGTATAAGTTTTGAAAAATCAAAAAGGCCCGTCATCGGGTAACATCGGACTATCCCAATTTGCGAACTTTGACATATCGTTGCTTGGAAGCGGATCTGGTTTATCGACAAAAGAGAAATCGGTAATCATTCCACTAGGCTGAAAATCGTCTTCAAGCTCTTTGAAATTAGTTGTCCGGCCGACAAAACCCATTTCGCAAGTGGTAACCGATCCATTACGATTCTTGGCGATAATGAATTCAGCAATACCGGCAGTAGATCTTCCTTCCTCATCTTCCGTGATTCCGTAGTATTCTGGACGGTACAAGAAGCCAACTATATCCGCGTCTTGCTCAATCGATCCTGATTCCCGTAAATCTGAAAGCATAGGGCGTTTGCTGTTCCCCGGTCGTGATTCTACTGCGCGGCTAAGCTGTGAAAGAGCTAAAACTGGAATATTCAATTCTTTTGCAAGAATCTTGAGGCCGCGGGATATCGTGCTGATTTCATCCAACCGAGATTTCCCGGGAACAGAGATAAGTTGCAAATAATCGATCACAATCATTTCAACTCCATACAACCGCTTCATCCTCTTCGCTTTGGCAGATAACTCGACCAAGGTTAACCCTGGGGTATCATCCCAATGAATTGGCAAAGATTTCAGCTGCTCCTTTCTCGAATGAAGCTTATGCCACTCATGGTCTGCAAGATTTAACTTTTTGATTTTAGTCAAATCAATTTCCGTCTCAAAGGATATCATCCGTTCTAGCAATTGGCTTTTCGACATCTCCAAAGAAAATATTGCCACCGGTTTCCCCGACTTTGCTGCGTTTACTGCTTGCTTCAGGACGAAAGCCGTTTTTCCCATGGCCGGCCTAGCAGCGATAATTATCAAATCTGAACATTGCCAGCCGCCAGTAGCCTCATTGATATTCTGAAAACCGGTATTTACCCCGGTCACATCTTGAATTCCCAAATCAGCTTTTCGCATCATCTCGGAGAATAATTCTTCCAGAGCATCGGCCTGCTTTACCTCTTTTTTTGTCGTGACATGATTAACCAAATCGTCCCTCTTGGTCTCATAGCTCGAAAGGATATCAAAAATATCATTCGTTTCATCATAGCACTTGTCAATCGTATCATGAGAAACTTTGATAAGTTCGCGCTGCATGAATTTTTGTGCAATAATTCGCGAGTGATATTCCATGTTTACCGAAGAGACAACGCGATCCGTAAGCCCTGTAAGAAAATAAATACCTCCTACTCTTTCGAAATTACCATCCTTGCGAAGTTTAGCCATTAGCGTCATCAAATCCAATGGATTTCCCGAAACAGAAATTTCCTGACATGCTTTGAAAATGATCTGATGCGATTCCCGATAGAACATTTCAGGTCTCAGAATATCTGCAATGAACATGAAAGCATTTGTTTCACTGATGCATGCCCCCAAAATCGCTTCTTCCAAGTCCACTGCTTGCGGTGGTAATTTTCCCTCAATTTTGCTTTTCATTTCAATCCGTGTTTCTGTTTTTGATAATCAGTGAACTTCGTCGTATCCCTCCATCCGTTGTTTAGCCATATCCATTTCCCCGAATTATCCGGAGGATTAGAAGAGTCAGCCAACGCCGCTGTTGAATGGACTAAATGCGATCCTGTTCCCGTGTTTGGATACTTCTTCGCATACCAGGAGAAGAAATGCTTTTTGAATTCAGATCGGTCCGTATGGAACTTATCAATTGCTTTTTGGAAAGTAAAGAATTCCTCAATTCGAGTCTTGACATCTTTTGGATCTGGAACCTTTGCAACTGCTCCGATATCCATCAAAGAATTTTCATCATTGATGATCGAATCTTTTACCTCTTCCATCGAATCAAAACCTTTTTTAAAAACTTTCAGAGACCCAGAAGCAGCTGAAGAATCTTCTTTTTCTTCTTCTATTTCCTTTTCTCTTTCTCTTTCTCTTTCTCTTTCTCTTTCTCTTTGCCTTTGTGTTTGGGTTTCTTTTGGGTTTTCCGAAACGTTAACCTCTGGGTTGATTTTGGGTTTTGTTTCGGTTTTAGGTCTACCCCCTTTTGAACCATTCGCTCGGTTTTTATTTGCTAAATCAATACGCTTAGCACAGCTCGGAATAGTCCAAAAATCGCCTTTCTTCTTGCCTTTAATATCAAGTATTCGTTGAACAGTTTCGACGTCAGAATTAGTATATTTAGCGAGCATATCGACGTTGTATCGAATTGCATTATCACTCATATATGCTAAGTCAATAAGGTCACGATATACGCCACGTTCCGCCGAAGTCATAAACATAACGTCCGGATCAGAAATAAAATCTTTTGGATACCAAGTATATCCCAATTTGCCACTCATAACACTTTCCTCCTATTTAGCTTTTCCATATCACTTCTTATTCTTCCGATCAACCTTAATTTTCTCTCGTTCGGAAATGGCGATTTTTAATGTTGCCTCGTCTTCTTCGTGATCAAAACCGAACCTCTTTTTCATTCTAATGATGTCCCTTAAAGCCTGTATTGTTAACTTACTTTTAGAAATAGCATCGAAATTACTATCGAATTCAATCCTACTTATGTACCAATAACAGTAATCAATTTGGCCACGATAATATATCTCTCGCTGTATTGGATCCTTAAATCTCATGAGGGCCTCCTTTCACTGTGTTCAAATCTATTGCTAGACCTTTTTCGATTAAGCCGAATACGTCGAAGTGCCATGAAATAAGTGTTTGAACTACATCGTATCTGAAAGTTTTTATCCAACGGTAATTTGTAGGGGCGTTTTGCTCAATAAAGCAATGTTCAACAACATTCATATCAAAACGTTTTGATATAGCTGTCATTGGCGTGAATTTTTGCCCTTTATGTTCTATGTCCTTTGTTAGATCAGACATTGGGCGAAGGATTAATTTTTCGGTACCCCAGTAATATCCATCGAGAACTAATAGTATTTTGTTTGCGTTAAGAGTTATGAGGTCAGTGCTGCCATCTTCTCGTTTTACCTGCATTTTGGGCTCGTAGGGCAAATAGGCTGCAAGTACCTCTAAGGTTAGTTTATCCATTTCCTACCTCACTTTCTTCGTGAATGTTGCCGATGACTTCGTAATTATAGGTTAGTAATCCATTTAATGAATGGCCTAATGGATAGGTATTTGACTTTTTCCAAGAGTATTCTCCATCTCCATCTTCGTCTTTTGAGTATACATATTGATAGCAATTCCATCCACTTTTAGAGTCAGACCACTTAACAACCCAATAGCAATCTCTACTTTGTTGAAGCTTGTCACCATCGTATATCCTGGTTCCTGACTTCGTTAATTTACCCGTAAACTGGCCAACTGATTCGGGGATGACTTCGTAATAACCATAGCCATCTGTGTAATCTTCCCAACAATCAGCATTGTCGCATTCGTCAGGATTAAAGATGTATAGCGCAGGATATTTAGTTTTTGCATCAACAAAGCAATTGTTGATTAGACTTCCATACACCCATCCTTTGCCATCTACCCGAAGGCCACGGAACATTATTTGAATTAATGGCGATTTCTTTTCGTTGTTCATATTTTCGAAGTTTAAAGGTTTTTTAGTACCTGATATTTCTGACTGAAAAAAAAAGTCTTCATATTGATCGTCGATTTCTTGTTGAGTTTTCATGATTTCGCATCCTTTCCATCAAACTCCCATAGGGACAATTTGCCTTTTACATTCAAAATAGGCTTCTCAAACAATACTGGATTCGCTAATACCCAATTGTAGACTATATGATCTATCACATGCCCTGCTGATGTCTCAGTAGCTTCAGCCCAAATGCTACGGTGATTGATAACACAGTCAACGATATCAACGGTTCCGATAATAGCTGATTTTGGATAAGCAATACTTCTAGAATCTAGTTGACAAAAATCTCCCAATACCATTTGATCTATCTGATCATGTGTCAAATTCAGTGTTAGGTTATTGAATGATGGCTTACCACTCGCATGAATGTAAATCGTGCCGCGGTGCTTAGTCGCCCAGGTTCTATTTTCAATATCCTTTATACCATGAGCAATAAGGCTTGCCCATGGTTGTTTTATGCTTAATGCTTTCATGGTTTGATCTCCTTTGCTTCATTTTCACCATCCAACTGAATTTTATTCTTTTCAAGATATGATGTCAGAGCTTTCACATGGGAATCAGCATCACTCAGTTCCAAACCAAATTGCTTATTCACTTCTTCAATTGGCATATCCGATTCGAACGTTAACACGAACCGACAGATCCCTTCTAATTGTTTCCTAGTCATTATTTCGATTCATTAATTTGAACAACACCTTTAAATATATCTCTGATCTCCTCATAGGTCGATCCAGTCATTTCTGCGATGGAACGGATAATCTTGTTCCGTTTAGACCTTGGGAGTGTGATGCTTTTGAAATTGCTATTTTCCTCTACAAGGTGGGCGATATACCGCTTCTGGTTGTAGATCTTATTAGCGAGTTTTTCATTTTCCTTCTTTTGCTCCCTAAGCTCATGGTGCTTATTGAATTCAACACGAATAGTTTCACTGAATTCTTTGTTCATAGCTACATTGAAGAGCTTAACAGCGTGCTCGAATCCGGATTTATAATCGCTGCTGAACTCTGGATCGTTTAATGTTTTACTGGCCGATTCAATTCTGTTGTGGATCCTGAGTAATTTTTGATAATTGTGCATGGTTATTAAAAAAGCCCTTATCAGGAATCCCCAGCGTCTCACTTCCGGTTCATCCCAATAAGGGCTATAATTTCTTTGAATTGCGCTAAAGTGAGACGTCGCAATTGACTAACACTTCAAATGTAGAAACTTATTTCAACTTATCCAAATGGATAAGTTGAAATATTTAAAAATTATTCTTTTGACACTAATCACAATATGACCTATGGCAATGTGGACAGCCTGTGACTAATTCTGTTTTCGCTCTTTCCAAAGTGATTCCAGATTTAAAAGAGCCGCGTTCTATAGCAGTGTAAATAGATTTTCCGCAGCTATAACAATAGCCGCTTTTTGGAGCAAAATGAGGATGATTGTTTTTATCAGCCAATTCTTTCTGAGCTTTTACAGCTAAATCGTGGTTGTATTCTGTGTTTTCCATATTTAAAATGGTGTATCGTTAAAATTTTCAATGATTAATCCTTTGGTAGCAATAGTGACGGTTTTTAAAGTATGCTCTTCGATGATCTGCTTAAATAATCGGGAATCGCTATTCCGGTCCGATAAGTGAATCAAAACAATATTATTTACTTTAGTCAGATCATTAGCTTTTAGCGTTTTGATAGCTGTTTCTACACTCATGTGAGACTTCAACACTCGGTTCCTCAAGAAGGATTGGTCGCGCAATTTTTCGTCTATGATGTTTTGCGAATAATTCGCTTCAATCAATACGTTCGTAAGCCCTGGGAACTTATAGTCACAATAGATTGTATCTGTAAGGAACAATGTTGTTCCCATTTCCGGATGACGGATTAAGAAACCCAATGGTTCATTAACATCGTGATGAACATCAAACCCTAGAATATCAAAAGGCCCCACGGAAAACTTCTCTCCCTTATTAATCGGCTTCAAACGGTAACTCTGGAACTTTAAAGCTTCTATTGTGCCGACAGAAGCATAAATATCCAAACCATACTTTGCTGCGTTTTCAGCACCCTTACAATGATCTCCGTGCTCATGAGTTACCAAACATCCTACGACATTAGAAAGGTTAAAATTTAAAGCTTTTTTCACTTCATCGAATTTGACACCTAATTCGACAATGAGAGTTTTCCCCTCATTGTCGGTAAATAGGTAGCAGTTGCCCTCACTATTACTATTGATAATGTGCAATTTCATTAGAAGCCAATTGCAACGTATTCATCATCTTGCGGATTTTCGTTCGGCTGAATAGCACTCACTGGAGGGTTAGCAGTAATAGGTTCAGGCTTCTTTTCTTCCGTATGAGGAATATCAATTACCTGAGTATCGGAGAAACCCAGTTCTTGCTTATTAGCATTATTGGCAATTTCAGATTTTACTTGCAGCAAAGTTTGGTCACTTCCGTTTAAGGACAGAGATTCGGCCTGCATCATTTTAACTAAATGATCATCAATTTTCTCACTATCGATAGTAATTGAATTGTATGCAGCTCTCTTAAGCATCTTCTCAACCATTTCTTCATACCATCCATCAATTTGCTCAACTTCATCCGAATTCCATTTCTTCTTTTCTCCGCCCCAAAACTCCGGAGAGGCATTTTTAGGAATACGCTTGTTGATATCCTTCATTGTCATAACCTTTAAGCGATTCTTTTCAGGGTTACTACGGAAGACATGATAATAAAACCCACCTATAACTTCACCTCGATCAAAATCATTTACAATATCAAACGTGTATGATTCAACCTGGTTATCCTTATTTTTTTTATGGGATTTAAATACATCATTAGAGTATACCAACTCTACTATTACGTCATCTGGAACCTCGAAACCATATTTAACAGCTTTGATCTTCATTCCTTCATAACCGATTATGAAGCCGATATCGAATTGATTTGTCTTCTTATTTTTGTAAGGAATAAGGTTGATATGGTTATCTTGTAAAGGATCTAGACCGATACTAGAATACGCTACCACATCCAATGCTAATTGTGACATGTTTACGTTTCTCCAAGTAAACTCAAGGGGATCTCTATACTGTTCTGACTTGCTAAACCTTTTAACTTCATTCTCTTTTAATGTCATGTCAAGTTTAATGAAGTAATTTTGAATAAGCTTCCTCTGAAAATTAGTAAGCTGAACATCTCCTGCGTTTGCAGTAAACTCTTTCATTACCGCCTGAGTGAATCTTTCGGATTGAGTTGGTTGTGCTACGGCAACGTCTGAATTATTATTTGTTGTCGCCGGTGTTTGATTGTTATTTGACATCTTTATTTTCTTTAATTGTTTTGTAAATACAGTGTTTTAATTGTTTGGTAGGTCTTGGCATTTTGATTTTACTGCACCACATCAATACTCCATTGTCATTTTCTTTATAAATGCATTCATCGCATGATACCAACCCAAGTGATTGAAGTGGTGCAGAAAACTTTTTCGCCATTACGCTGCGCGTTCGCTTAATTTCCGATCAATAAATGCTTCAAAAGAATTACCAGTTTCTTCTTTATAGCGTTCGAATTCGGCAAGGAATTCAGGGCTATACATAGGCAATCCAACGTTCAGTTTTGAGAATGGTGACACGATCAAGTTTACTACCTGCGCAGCTGTTTCTGGAATAACTGAAATAGACTCTCTATTGTCCAGGAATACCGGAGCTGTTACCTTGTAATGAGCTGAAAGTGTATTGATGATATCAATGCCGACCAGGATCTTTCCTGCTGTGTTTAAGTCCGAAAATGGTACCCCGTTGAATGTCGCTTTACAAGTAGGTTCCTCGCCACCATTATTAAGCTTACTGAATAAGGTAAATTTAGCATACTTGAAGAGCCCGTTTACTCGTGCTTCCAGCTCTTCGGCTTTCGCTTTTTCATATTTATCAGCAGAGAACTCCAATTTTTCAAGGTCGGCCAATTGTTGGGACCATCCCCTTTCTTGGTCTTTCAACTCTTGGATACGAGCATTGGCGCGATCAATTTGATCGCCAACTGTTAATTGACGTTTTAGCGAGTCGATTTCAGCGTTAATGGTAGCTTTTTGCACTCTTAGTTCTCCCAAATCAATGTTTTCAGGCTTTTCGAATTGTTGACTTTCAAGCGAAGAAATTTTTGAAAGCACATCTTGATATAATTGATCCTTGGAAAGGCGGCTCTCTACTGTTTCGATTGACGATGTTGTCGTGCCTTGAAAAGCTTCTAATTTAAGCTTAGCCTCAGCCAAAGAATTTTGAATAGTGGCTATCGAATTATCCAAAGCGTTTTTAGTTAATTCAAATTGTTCGATAGCGGTACGGCCTTCTTCATCTCTTCTCTCAAGATCCTTTTTCAATCCCTGCCCCTGGACATTAATTCCAGCAAGCTCATTTTTCTTCCGTAAAACGAAGGCGGCTTTTATCTCTTCAATTTTCTCAGGTTCGAACTCTCTCCCACAACCCGCGCAGCAAGTCTCATTTTCATTTAACTCACGACTGTTTACAGACTTGAACAACTCACGCAATGAATCCATTCTAGATTGAATATCTTCTTTATCTTTTTCAAGCCTTTTTAGATGGTCGAAATGTGTTTTAACCAATGAGTCTAATTGTTGATTTTGGACGGAAAGCTGAGACTCTAAAGTTGTAACCCGGGACTTGGATTCATTTATACCAGATTGGCTATTGTTCAATTCTGAATTATAAGCCGCTTTATGATTGGCTTCGATATTTTGCTTCTCAATCTTAGCCTGATGTATTGCGTTTTGATTATCAAGGATAGCTTTATTGATTTGAGCATTGGCCGCGTTATAAGCTTCATTCCGGTCTGTGATCTGTTGATCTAATAAATCATACTTCGATTGCAGTTCGGCAATACGTTCATTAATACCTTCTTCACTTACCAATTCAGGCTTTGATCGCTCAAGCTCGTCAATACGCCCCGGGATTTGTTCAATATTATCCTTCAATAACTTTTTGTCGGATGCAACTTTAGCTTTGAATTCTTTCAATGATTTGCCCGAGAGATTTTCTAACAGCACCTTAAGCTCAGGATATTTGGCAGAAAGGAAGTCATCCGTGATTTCTCCAACAATACTTGATAAAGCTGTACGCTGATCCTGCCATGGCATAGAATTAAAGTAAAGCGGATTTGTGATAAGTTTAAAGACTTTCTCATCCAGCAGACCATTTACTTTAGCTTGAAACTCTCCAGCTTGCAGAGGAACCTCATTCCAGTAATAAAGGTGTTCGTTTCCGGTAAACTCCGCAATAGCTTCTCCTCTCTTTTTGGTCCACTTCTCACGATGAATGTGACGAATACTGATTTCTTCTCCATCAACTACGATGATAGCTGAGACTTCATTCTCTAATTTATCGGTTTTTTGACCTTCCATATCAAGCGGCTTGATATTAAAATCTTTCCGATCGTTTGAGTCTTTACCGAAAAGTAACCATAGGAAAGCGTCAAAGATTGTTGTCTTGCCTGTAGCGTTGGCGCCAAAGATGTTCGTCACCTCTGCGAAATCAATTTTAAAATTCTTGACACCTTTAAAATTGATGATTGAAATTGTTTTGATTAGGATATTCATTTTTGAATAGATTTATTTAGTTAATAGACTTATTAATTGTTGCAATTTTTCATCATTGTTGATGTTTGGTAGCTCTATATATTGGCCTTTAGTGGTTATTTCAACAGTTTGAAGGTTTGTAATTTCAATTGCAAAATTTTCGTTTTCAAACTTATGATCGATCACCGTTCCAACTTCTTCATCGCTCCATTCATATCTAGAAAATCCTAGATCTTCTAGAGTACTCGCTAAGAAATTCATGCTTTTTTCCCTTTGGTGTGTACGTAAGTTGCCAGATTAGCACTCGCTGCTATGGCATTTAATTGAGTGACATCGATTCCCGCTTCCGTCACATTAAGAACTCCCTCTTGAATCCATCGATCTACTTTTCTTCGGCTTCCAATTCTTCTGTATGCTTCTTGGTTCGAAATGAACTGAGACATTTTACCTACAGAAATTAGTGCTCTGGTCGCACCGAGTTCCGCTGACTCCTGGAGAAGGGAGATTAACTCAGGTTCAACGATGCTAATTGTTTTGAATCGGTTCATTCTCACCTCCATTTGTTTTCAACTCTGCTTTTACCTCGATAAAACCGGCAACAGCATTTACAACTGTAGTATACCTCATGTGCGGTTTATCCATTTTCATTTTACGGCCGCAAGCTTCACGGACCGCTTTAATATGCTGCAAATGAAATCTTTTAACATCTCCACCAGTCATCTCTTCGATATGGTCTGTTACTGTGGGTTGCTTTTCTATTTTGATAATCGTATGTAGTTCCATTATTTATTTTTTATTTGGTTTGTAAAGTGTTATTCCTTTTGCTGCGGCAAATAAGGCCAAGTTCAACTTATCGGATTGTCCAGTTTTCTCACGAATATTTTGCAAATGCGTAGAAATGGTTTCCGGTGACCGGTTTAGCTTTTCAGCGATCGATTTATCAGGAAGACGGATATATCTGAGAACTTCAAGCTCTGCTTTGGTTAGATATCCATTTTTAACCTGAATAGAATCACAAATTTTGCCTTCAAATTTGCAGACACCTCGTCGTCCACAGTCATAAAACTCCGACCTATGAACTGTCCCATCTTCGTCGAAATCGGGTGAATCGTCAAGGCCACCGAAGTTGCAAAGTGTGTATTGCTTTATCTGTTGGTCCTGTCTAAGGTTTGGCCACTTCGCCAGATGTTCCAATTTTTTAGGATTGTTAAGCATATCTTGCTTAATCATTTCCATTACATTACTTGGAAAATTAGGCCACATGGTTTGACGCATATCATGACTACAGTAAAGAATACGCGTTTCGATGTCTTCAAATATTTCGACTGTTTTGTCGATCATCCCTCCTATAATTCGCTGTTTACTCATTTGGTACTATTTTGGGATTGCCTGTTTTAAACTATTGTATTACCTTTGTTTTGTTCGTATGGTACAAATGTAATTACATTAATTACATAATGCAATATGTAATATTACATTATTTTGTATATGTCTGTATATCAAGGAGAAAAATTTAAATCATATCTTAAAAAGAAAGGTATTAGTGTAATTAATGCTGCAGAAATGCTGCAAGTTGCACGGAATACAGTTTATCAATATTTCAGAACTGAGAATTTAACCAGGGAGGTTGTAATCAACATAATTACAACTTTTAATACAACTGAGGAAGAAGTGTTTGAGGTAAGTGAATCTAAAACAATAAAATCGAACGCTAGAGACATAGGAAATCCGGAAATTTATGATGAAGATGGGGATCAAAAATTCACAGAAATTTCGCCAGGTCGTTACCGCATGGGGACGGAACTAGTACCTGTCTATGCACAAGCTGGATATTTAACTGGATATGCCGATAAAGAATTTATAGAAGAGTTGCCGAAACATTATATAACCGTTGATAAGTACGTTCGAGGAAAATACAGATCATTTGAGATCAGTGGTCACAGCATGGATAATGGAGATGTTAAAGAGGCCATGCCGGATGGGACCATTGCGACAGGAAGAGAAGTGAAACGTGAGCTATGGAAAAGTAAGCTCCATAATCATCAATGGCCTAATTGGATCTTTGTACACCGAACTGAAGGTATCGTCGCAAAACAGATCGCTCACCAAGATCTAGAAACAGGGCAACTGATTTTACGGTCGCTAAATCCTGATAAAGACAAGTACCCGGATATCCAGGTATTCATGGACGAAATCGAGCAAATTTATAATGTTATAAAAAGGGAGCTCCGGTAATGCCTTATAATGCCGACTACTCCCCTGCTGAACTGAAGGTTTTTAAAATTATAAAGAAACATATTCTTGAAAGTTCTTTGTCAGAAAATGGAATATTAGCCGGCGGAATACATATTAAGCCAAAACCTAAAAATTTACGGCTTAAACTGATCGAGATGAATAGCTTTGGCACCAACAGGGCAAGGATCTTAAGTAAGATAGCAATGTGTGTAAACATAAATTATCAAGATGAAGATGAGAACCTGGTGAGAGAAGTTACAGATTTCATTTATGACCTTTTCGACCAGTCGTTTTTAAGTAATTTATATTTCAAGTTAACTTTAAAGCAAGTTGGCCGTTGCTCGCCCTACTTATGGTTAGGTAACAATTGTTTCGAAGTTTTACATAAAAATCTAAATAATAAAATAAAGATATATGGCTACACAGACTGAAAATAGAGATAGTAATTTAGCTTTGATCGGTCAAAGATTTAAACAATTCAGAAAAGAAAAAGGAATTACTCAAGAAGATTTGAAAGAAGTTGGCAATGCAGTAGTGATGTCGAGAATAGAAAACGGGCACCGCTTTCCGAATCCTGAGATTCTAATCTATATGGCTAATAAATACTCAATGGATATCAATTGGCTTTTAACTGGCATAACGACGAAAAAAAGCACCTCAGAGAACTCCGAAATCTTAGCCAGATTAGGCTTGGCGGAAGCTCGATTATCAGAGCTAGAAAAAGCTGCAGGCATTAAGACGCAAAGCTAATTTCCACCGTATACTTAATCGTGGATGCCGGCTTCATCCTTAAGTAGATCCAGTACTGCACGCTGGATCTCGTCAATTTTGGACCAGTCTCGTGCTGTATATACAGCTGCCATAGTGTTTGTCTTTTGGTTTAATGCGCGTTGGATATCAAAATCATCATAGCCACAAAATCCTGCTAATGTTGCAAAGAAATGTCGAGCGTGATAATAGGTGAAATTTGGGATTCCAAATACATCTCCCAATCGAAGTTTGAAAGACTCCGAAAGCCTGTTGTTTATTGCCTTAGGGAGAGCATATCGTTCCTGCAGATAACCAGCATATTTTTCAACTAATGGCTTTGCTTCCTCTGTGACCTTAATGCTAATAAAAGCCTTATCTTTTCTCTTACCTCTTGTTTTGTTCCTATTGTAGCCAAATCGTTCGATATCCTTATCTAGTAAGTAAGCATGAAAATCGTTGGCATTTGTTCCGCACATATAAAACGATAGCATAAATAGATCCCTAGCTATAGAATCTGCGGTATTTTCAATCTGCACATCTCTAATAAATTTGACCGTATCGACAATCTGTTTTACATCGATTTCGGCTTTCTTAGAAGATTTGGATTTTGCGTGAGCAGAAATCTCTAACCCCTTTTTCCGACTTTCGGGAGATTCCGGAGGTGAATATTTAGAAAATGGCGAATTGTGAATCCTAACAATACCTAATTCTTCATTGTTATAGACATCTTTTGCTTCATTGAAAATTGCCCTAATATCTGCCATTGTATTTCGAACAGTATTAACAGCATATTTATTATCGAATAAATATTTTTCAAACTCGCGAAGTAATTTAGAAGTAATAAGATCTACACTAAATTGAGTTTTATTTAAAAACCTTTTAAAGAACGTGACACTGGTTTTCCGTCTTAAGCCGGTACTCTTTCTATTACTTTGTATTAATCCCTGGACGTTTTCATCAGCAAACTTAATAAAATCGATAACCTCATCTTCCAATGAAAAATACTCTTTAATATCAGATGCTGACATGTAGTCAACTTTAGCCCCCAAGGCGTTTAATTTCTTCCGGTAATCATTCACTGTAGAAGTCAAGTATGTGTCGATAAATACCTTTTTTAATCGTATCTTTGTATCAACATCAGACTTGCCGGCGTAGATGTTTGTATCTATGTAAACAGTAGATCCTTTATGGGTAATTCTAATTTTTACATTAAAAGTGCCGTCTTGTTTTTTATGATGTTTAAGTATAACTGCTGCGACAGTAGCCATTGTTCTTTGTAAATGATTTGTAAATTATATGTTTCAAATATACACAAATATTATTGTACAATCGTGTACAGTACATCAAAAGAACTACTTACTTTAACAGCATAAAACACTGATAAACAGAATATTTACAATCAAAAATACAAAAAATTCATTGCTGAATGATTAATGTGTCAAATCTCTCCCTTCGTTTTGGTAAACGTGTACTATTCGAAGATGTCAATCTAAAATTCACACCTGGAAACTGTTACGGTATTATTGGCGCTAATGGAGCAGGTAAATCTACTTTCTTAAAAATTATCTCAGGGGAAGTTGATCCTTCGACAGGTTCAGTGGCATTCACGCCAGGCGAACGCATGTCTGTTTTAAGTCAGGATCACTATGCTTTCGACGAGTTTACTGTTCTTGAAACTGTCATGATGGGTAACCAAGAGCTTTACAAAATCATGAAAGAGAAAGATGCCATTTACATGAAAGAGAATTTCTCTGATGCCGACGGCGAACGTGCCGGCGAATTGGAAAGTCTTTTTGCTGAAATGGATGGATGGAATGCCGAATCAAATGCCGCAACTTTATTGAGCAGTTTGGGTATTAAAGAAGAACTACATTATAAGTTGGTTTCTGAAATCGACGGTAACCAAAAAGTGCGCGTACTTTTAGCGCAAGCATTATTCGGTAAACCCGATATTTTGATTCTCGATGAGCCTACCAATGATTTGGATATTAATACCATTGCATGGTTAGAGGATTTTTTAGCGAGTTACGAAGCAATCGTTCTCGTTGTATCCCACGACCGTCACTTCTTGGATGCTGTATGTACGCATACAGTGGATATTGATTTTGGTAAGATGACAATCTATACGGGTAACTACTCATTCTGGTACGAATCTTCTCAATTAGCGTTAAAGCAACGTTCTGATCAAAACAAGAAGATGGAAGATAAAGTAAAAGAACTCCAGGAATTTATCCGTCGGTTCTCTGCCAATGCTTCCAAATCCAAACAGGCTACGTCTCGTAAAAAAGCCTTGGATAAGATCAATATTGACGAGATTAAACCATCCAACCGTAAATATCCTGCCATCATGTTCAATACCATGAATCGTGAACCAGGAGATCAAACGCTACAAGTTGAAGGATTAAGCAAAACGGTCAATGGCGAGGTATTCTTTAAGGATATCACGTTTATGATTAATAAAGGCGATAAAATCGCTGTTCTAGGTCCAAATTCATTGGTTACCACAGCATTTTACGATATTATCACTGGTAGAGACACCGATTTCGGCGGCGAATTCAAATGGGGCGTTACCATCACTCCTGCCGATATGCCGATTGAAAATGCCGCGTTCTTTGAAGGAAAAAGTGATAATTTGGTTGATTGGTTGAGAGAATATACAACTAACCCAGAAGCAGATGAACAGTTTATACGGGGATTTTTGGGGAAAATGTTATTTTCCGGTGAAGAGGTTATGAAGAAAGTATCTGTGCTTTCGGGAGGAGAAAAAATGCGCTGTATGTTCTCCCGTATGATGCTTCAAGGTGCCAACTTCCTGATCTTCGATGAACCAACCAATCACTTGGACTTGGAATCTATCACTGCATTGAACAATGGAATGTCTGATTTTAAAGGATCCATGTTGTTCACATCCCGTGACCACGAATTGACTGAAACTGTTGCCAATAGAATCATCGAATTGACGCCGAAAGGTATCATCGACAAATTGATGACTTACGATGAATACATTAATAGCGATGTAGTGAAAGCACAACGTGAAGAAATGTATAAATAAATAAGATAATTTATCCCAATTTAATAAAGGCTCCATAATTCATTTTATGGGGCTTTTTTGATGTCCATTAAAAAAGCACTGAGGGGTTCAGTGCTAATCGCGATTGATATGAAAGAATTGAGAAAGTTTTTATTTTACTGAACCGACGGTTTGACAATACGCCAGCCTAATTGTAAGGACACTGCACAATGATCGGATAAATCTTGGCCCTTTTCGTTTTGAAAAAGCTTTTTTTGAACCTGATAATTCTTTGCCTCAAATAGCAAATGATGATCGTTGCGATAGTAGATTTTATCAATACCTTCACAATCCTCTGTTAACTCCAACGCCGTTTTCGCTTCAAAGTTCGCTTGATGCGCAGGAATATCACCTTTGTTGCGTAAACTTACCCATGCATCTACCAAACCTAAGTCCTTCTGAAAAGAACCGATGTTATCCAGCTCGTAAGCATAATGTGCATTAAAGTCACCCATAATCAAAAGTGGTCTGCCAGCCGAATACTTTTTGATATAGGCTTTTAGCTGATTTATATTCTTCTGCCGGGCAATCGTTGCATTCTGATCATCCTGCGCTGTAGCATGTACATTATAAACATCAATAAATACTGCCTTGGCCAATTGAATTCGAGCATAAGAAAAGCCTTTAGGCGTCAGACAATCTGCACCATTGCAATCGGTCCAGCTTATTCGCTCAAACTCTACGATCGGATATTTTGAAAGTGTACTCAGCCCGTCCCCAAAAGGTACTCCACCCATATTTGCCGTTCGGTAGCTATGCTTATTTTCGCTGTAAAGAAACTTGTTGTAGTTAAAGTCCTCCTGTACATTGACAATATCAAACGCATTGATCCGATTGCCGATCGACGTAATACTGGAAGACCGCTCGGTTACAGCACTGGAAATCAATTCAGGAAGGCCAGCTATATTGTATGTTAACAAATTTAGCTTTCCGTATGTCGCCTCCGGCATAGCTGCATACACCGAATTACTAAACTTCGGCTGTTGTTTTGGCTTCAACTTAAAACCCAACATAACACCGGCAGACGCACAAATAAATAAGATGACAATCTTTCGAAAACCCTTGGGTCTAATTTTTTTTTCGAACAATAGATCTAATAGCATGGACTGAATATTTTGTTCACTCCAAAGGTACTCCACCAACATTAGCTCTATTATCATATTCAATTAATTCTACTTTTAATAATCATGCACAAATCATTAAAAACTAATAATTTATAAACACTATAATGACAAAAGGTTAATACCTGCATAGCATAGGGGTTACAGCTTTCAACTATTTTTATACAACCCCTAATAAGAATAACATGAGAAAGGTAGCCTTCTTTACAGAGATACTCGTCGAGGATTTTGACGGTGCATCACGGACAATGTTTCAGCTGATAAACCGTATAGACCAGCAGAAATTCAACTATTTCTTTATTTATGGCGGCGGCCCTACGCAATTTCGAAATTTCCATTCTTACAAGGTTCCCACATTCAAAATACCGGTCAATGACGATTATTGTCTCGCTATTCCACAGCTTATTAAAAAGAAACTTGAGCTCGCTTTAGATAAATTTGCTCCCGACATGATCCATATTGCAACTCCTTCCCTTTTAGGTTTTTTTGCATTGAATTATGCCAAACGGAAAGGTATTCCTGTCCTTACAATCTATCATACACACTTCATTTCATACATTGCCTATTATTTCAAAAACATATTACCCTTAGTCAAACCGACTGAACAATGGATGAAAAAAGCAATGAATAACTTTTACAACAAATGTGATATTGTCTATGTACCGACCAAATCCATTCTAAATGAATTACAGCAGATTGGCTTACAACAAGAAGGATTAAAACTGTGGCAAAGAGGAATAGACACAGCTCTGTTTAACCCCCAAAAAAAGAATCTATCTCAACTGCAGACCATCACAAAGAATGACAAACCAACAATCCTTTTTGTCAGTCGTATCGTCTGGGAAAAAAATATTAAAACGCTTATTGAAATCTATCAACAGATACATGCCCAAAACCTCGACTATAATTTCATTGTTGTCGGTGAAGGAACAGCCAAAATAATTGCGATGCAAGAGATGCCTAAAGCTATTTTCTTAGGAAAGAAAAGCCATGATGAGCTCGCAATTTTATATGCTTCTGCCGATGCGTTTGTTTTTCCGTCGGTCTCAGAAACGTATGGAAACGTCGTCGTCGAAGCATTAGCATCCGGACTTCCTTGTGTTATCGCCAACGGCGGAGGCTCGGCCTCCTTGATTCAGCACGGAAAAAATGGATTTAAGTGTCAACCTGAAAATGCGGCTGGATATGTTTACTACCTCAAAAAAATTCTCTCCGACGCAAGCTTAAAAAAGAATCTCGTCATTGAAGGTCTATCCTATGTTGGGCAACTGGATTGGAATAGACTAGCTGGACGCTATTTTAATGACATTGAACTATTGATAGACAAAACACAGGAAGTCGATTTGGCATGGGCAAATTAACAAACCCAAGCCAACTCATCAAAGGTGTTTTTTTACTTTTGATTTTGGCGTCCATCACGATCTTTTTAGCGAAAAGCGATTTAAATGCGTTGAAAAAAGAGCTCTCCTCTGTTGGTTATCGCTTCATCGTTATTTTGTTTACAACTTGCGCGGCCTATTTTTTAGGTACATTAGCTTGGTGGATATGTTTAGGCCCTGCAAAAAAGAAGGTCAATCTGCTCAAACTCTTTGCCGTCCGTCAAATCGGGGAAACCGTTGGACTATTCAATCCCACCAGCATTATCGGTGGCGATTTATTAAAGGCACAATTGATAACCCGTTATGACATTCCTTTAAAAGAAGGATTGAATTCGGTTGCAATATCCCGTATTACTGCCGTACTGTCTCAATTGACACTCTTTTTGATTGCTATGATTTGGTTGATATTTTCTCCTTTAAAAAATGAAATTATACGCTACGCAGGCCCAGTAATTTATATGATCTGTATGTTCTTATTTCTTTTGATGATCTTGATACTTTACTGGTTAATAGCTGCAAAAAGTCCCTCACAAACCAAGGCTTCAACAGCAACACCTTTTGGAAAAGCACAAGCGCATGTTCAGTCACTCCTTTGGAGTGTAAAAGACTTTTATAAACATCAAAATAAGGTTTTTTGGTATTCTTACTTACTTTTTGCACTACATTGGATTATTGGCAGCCTTGAATTCTATTATATTCTAAAATTTTTGGGTGTTTCAGTACAACCAATACATGGTTTAATAGTAGATATGAGCGTCATTGTGCTAAAAAGCATCGGTGCTTTTATTCCAGGACAACTGGGTATTGAAGAAATCGCCAATAAGCTCCTACTCCATATGATCGGTATTACAGGAGGTAGTATTTGGCTCAGTGCTTCATTATTACGTCGCGGCCGACAGCTCACCTGGGTAGCACTGGGTTTTATATTTTATCTATGCATCAAAAGGAAACCAGTACATGTATCCATCTGAAATAGAAATACTATTTGTCAGCCACAAATATCCCCCAAGTGTTGGCGGTATGGAAAAACAAAGCTTTGAACTGATCAATACTGCGGCTCTTTACTTGAAGGTACACACCTTAGTCTATGACAATAGGGAACCTCTTTTAGCCTTCTTCTTCCTACTGAATCGCCGCATTCTAGCCAAAATTAACGATAACCCCAGCATCAAGCTTATCCACTTTAATGATGGATTAATTGCGTCCTTCGCCTCTTTTCACAAAGGATATACCCATTTAAAACGTGCTGTCACGCTTCACGGTCTGGATATCGTTTTTCCACTTCGTTATTTTCAACGTAAGATTATACCGCGGTTTAACACTTTTGATCAGCTTATTGCCGTTAGCCAAGCCACCGCCGACGCCGCACAGTTACGCGGTATCGATCCATCCAAAATCATTGTTATACCCAACGGTGTAGATCCGATACACTGCTCCACTCAAAACAATGAACCAACCTGCGAAAGCAGGCCCTATTTTATCACTTTGGGACGCCCTGTTAAGCGGAAGGGCTTCTCGTGGTTGATGAAACATGTCATCCCCGCGATTCAGGACGATTTCAAATTACTAATGGTGGGGCCATTCGATCAAAAACCGAAATGGAAAGAACGCCTATTGCAGCTTACACCAAAAAAGATAAATCATTTAATCACCCTATTCCTCGGATTTCCCACCGATCAAGGGGCCATCCGAAAATTACTGAAAGCATACCCCGAAAAAATTGAACATCTTGGAAAAGTTCCATTCGAACAACTGCAAAGCCTCCTGACCAACGCACAGGCCTTTTTGATGCCCAATATTGAAATGGCCGGTGATATGGAAGGCTTTGGGCTCGTCTGCCTAGAAGCTTCCACAGCAGGCACAATTGTTGTTGCCGCCGAATTAGAAGGAATTACAAGCGCCGTTACACACAATTACAATGGGCTTCTCCTGCCAAGCGAAAACCAAAACGCATGGATCGAACAACTTCAAGCCATTTTAGAAGATCCAGTCCACTATAAAAAGCTAAGCCTACAATTTAAACAGAATACCCTAAAACAATATAGCTGGGATATTATGGCCAGATCCTATTGCCAATCATTTGCAGACTTAATTACAGCAGCAGATAAATAATTGAACGTAATACCGCATCAAGTTGACTGCTTCTGTCATCCACGCGGAAAGCTCTTCAAAAGGCATTGTTTATAGAACTTACTTGCTTGTTTGCTTGCTTGCT
>NZ_DJTD01000042.1:0-86900 GCF_002440385.1 Sphingobacterium sp. UBA6317
TTTGAGACAGCTTCTTTTTTTTAGTTCTGTGTTCTTATGTAAATATCTCCCATGGATGTTTTTAAGATAACATCCTGTCCACCACCATTCATTTTGCCTTTCACCGCATTTCCCATTGGCGTTGACTTCGGCTCTTCAGACTGTTTCTCAAACTGAAACTCGTCTGCTGCATAGATGTTCCCCATGGCTGATTTCACATCCACATTAGCACCAAAATTCTTTGGAAAGGCCACATCTACGGCCCCCATTGCTGCGACCAAAGAAATCGGTCCTTTAACAGGTTGAACAAATTTGGCCGTTACATCTCCCTGTGCAACCTTGACATTGATCGGCCCCGTCACGTTCAATAAATTCACATTCCCCATTGTACTAGCAACTTCAACCTCAGCCCGGATATCTTTTAATTCGATTTCCCCAGCATTAAACATCGCTCCACGACCGCCTTTGATCGTCACAGGCAGATCCATCGGTATCCTGATACGGATAGAATCTTCTAAGGGCATCCCTACCATACTTATTTCAGTCACCCCACCTTCTGTTTTGATATTCATACCAAGCCCTGAATTATCCGATAAGCCCGAGCCATTGATCACACGTAAGCCTTTGGCGCGGTCATTTTCTTCACTTTCCTCCACTTTGGCCGTAATCAGCACGTCTTTTCCCTTATACCCTTCGATATAAACATTATCCAATTTTAATAGTAGCTTATTCCCCAAGTTGGGCACTTTAATTTCTTTCCAGCTTTTCGGTCCATTGGAACGGCCGAATCCAGCAGAACTGTAAGTAAAATTATGATTATTACTGACAACAACTCCTGACACCGCTCTAGCCTTTTTAGGAGGATTAGGAGGTTTTGGTGCAGCAACTCCTTCAACATTTTCATTTACCTGGGCCTGCAATGCGCTTGCAAAGATCAGTGCGACCCCAATCATCATTATCCTTATCTTTTTCATTTCGTTTTAGTTTTACTTTATTATGTGTCAAATAATGCATTTTAAGCTTTTTCATTGATTAACATACACAATCCGACTTCCACCTTAATATATTCCGTTATTGATTTAATAATACCGCATAGGCCTGCTCCTTCACAAATTTCAGGGTAAAGGGATCTTCGACAATTTCATTTAACTTTTCCTTTGTCGTCGCCTTCATCGTCGGATCCGCCTGTTGGGCCATCATTTGCATCAGTTCCATTTGTAAAGTGGGATCATTTTGCTCCACAAAAAAGTCCTGAACCTTTTGTTGACGTTCTTCCGGACTAAGTCCATTTAATATCGTTTCAATTGCAGCCATGCGTACATTACTGCTTTGATCTGATACAGCAGTCTTTTCTAAAGCTCCCCTACTATTCCCATCTAAGCTTCCCCCATCTTTCATCGCCAAGACCGCACTTAACCGTGTACTCGCAGAACTGGAATCTTGAAGCATCTGAACATAATCCATCTTCTCTTCCTTTTCGCGATGAGCAGCTTCGGATACGCTTACTTTTGCCAATTGTTTTCTTTTGCCTTCGATACCCGCTATTGCGTTAACCCGAGCTGAATTCTTTTGGCTATCAGAAACAATATCCATCAGGCCAGCATGATCCACATTTGTATCTCCAGTACTTTTCTGAACAGTAACCGGATGTACTGCAGCCACAGGTTTTTCTACCGCTAATTCATGCTGTTGGTCAAAAGCAATAAAGGTTGCTGTCCCAACTAACAATGCTGCTGCCGCAATACTTGCCCATTTCCATAAAGGCTTAATCTTTCTTTCCTGAACAGTGGGGACTACTTGTGGCCTTATTTTATTCCATAAGTCAGCCGAAGGTTCTCTCTGATCAAATGCCTCCCGATTAGCGTTCACAAAATCTTTTAAATTATCCCGCATAATTATACCTTTCCTTCAATTGTTCGTAAATTTTCTTTTTAGCACGGTGGTATTGGCTACGTACAGCAACTGCTGTCATCCCCAATGTTTCTGCAACTTCATCATGGCTCATATTTTCAAACAGATAAAGATTGACCACCATCTTAGGTACACCGGTCAGTTGATCGATCACATTTTCCAAATCTGTCAAACGACATTCACGCCACTCTTTTTCCAGCAATTCGTCTTCGCCATCATCCTGAATTTCCAGATCATCCACCGGCGTAAAATATTGCTTATTCTTCCGTAATAATGAGATTGCCTTATTCACCCCCATTCTTCTCAACCAGGCCTCCACACTGAGCACTAAATGCCATTTATCTGATCTTGCAAAAAAATCAACAAAGGTTTCCTGTAAAATATCTTCACTTTCTTCCTGATTCGACAAAACCCGATAAATAGAATTAAAAATCTTTTTTGCATACCGATGATAGAGCTGCGCAAAGCCAGACTCGTTGCCCGTTTGGCACATCGCTAATAATTCCTTATCGCTAAGCTGATCTTGCACGTTCTAAAATTAATACTGTTAATTCTTATGTTTCTACTATGTAGTCGGGCCCCTGTTGAAAATGTTGCAATATAATTTTATTTTTTTTCTAAAATAATGCTATTATCGCATAAAAGCCTTTTAAAGGGCCTCCCAGCAAACAAAAAAAACACTCAAGAAATCTTGAGTGCCTGCATTAATAAAATAAACTTAAGAGGGATGTTAAAATTCCAGGTATAAGAATATTGATTATTTGACTTTTAGATAGGTTTCCACAATGGTATGTTTAACCCCCAATTCAGGTAAATTTTCCTCACCGGTTTGAATCAAGGTATCTCCTTTTAAAGTAAGTTTAAAATCAAACTTATTGCTTTCCCAATCCCGCATTGAACAATATTGTAGTCTTTCTTGATAGTTGACACCATCAAAAGAATAGGTACCGCCACCGGCTACAAATAGCGGTTCTTTCCCTTTACCTTTTTCCTTATCGTGGTTAAAGAAAGAAAAATGGTCATCATTGAACATTTTAAACATCTCTGTTTTACTGGTATCCGTAAAAGCGGTCACCGTATCCTTCCCTTTAATTGTCTTGCTTTCAATAAGCTTATAGGTACCGGACAAAGAAGTTGATTTTACCGCATCAACTTCTTTTTTTTCAGTATTATTTTTACATGAAAAAACAAGACAGGAAGTCGCGATCGCAAACAGCAATTGATTTTTTAGGTTTATCATATTTTATAAAAGGTTTAAAGAGGCCAAACTACGAAAGTTCAGCCTCAATCAAAAACAAACCATTGTAATTATTTATCCCACCAAACTCGACCAGACAACTTGTCTCCGCCAGGTACTGCGGCCGAAGCTGCTCTGTAGTTTTCGCCATTGATAGCCGCTTCAGTAGAAGGATAAGGGAATCTTCTTGGAATAGTCCCCGACGTTGCATTGCCTGGATAATTCACAGGAGTTAACGCTGGATCGCCACTTCTACGCCAGTTGCTCCAAGTTTCATAAAAGTCCATCATCGTTATGGTATGTGCCCAGTATTGAGTATTAATCTGCTTTAAGGCATCAGCAGCATTAAATGGATTTGCTGCCAAGTAAGTCTCAGCATCTGCATCACTTATTGCCAAGGAACCATCATATTGATTCAGATACGTAATGCTTGCCTTCACCCCTTTTTTATAATGGTCGCTTGCACTACCACCGATGCCCCAACGTTGGGCAGCCTCTGCTAAAAGCAATTCGGATTCACCGTAGGTCAAAATAAATGTCGCGCCAGTCCGCTTGATCATATTAGGATTGGGCGAAGAATATTCCGCAAAGGTCGTGTAACTTGGATCGCTACTGATGTTATACTGCGCATTTGAGCCCAAATCCTTACCGTTAGGCATCCCTTTTTGTTTGGTTGGGTCTGTAATAAAACTCCCGTTCTGTACTTTATCCTTTTCCGATAAATACAGTTTTGTGACAGCTACCTTTTGTAACCTCGGATCATTATTGCTTTTTAGATAGTCAATAAATGTTTTAGACCATTTGACATAATAATTCTCTTGACCACCATCACCCAATAAAACTTGGCTATTTCTATTTTGCGTTACCCGAGATCCAGACTCATCATGTAAAATAAATGCATTGTCAGCATTACTGTCCATTGTCTTGCCCGCAGCCTTCTGCACATACTCTTTCGCTTTAGCTTCGTCTACTTTAACCAAACGCATCGCTGTGCGAAGCAGTAGAGAATTACCAAATTTACGCCATTTGGCAATATCACCTTTATAAATAACATCCCCAGTGACTTTATCACCATCATCCTTTAACGCTGCAGTAGCCGCTTCCAGTTCCTTCAGCAAATCAGCGTAGATATCCTGCTGCTTGTCATACTTCGGTTTATAAACTTTGGTATAAAAACCCAGTCCCGCCTCCGAATAGGGAACATCGCCATACAAATCAGTTAAGCGTGCGAAAATTAAAGCTTTCCAAATACGGGCGACATTGTGGAGATTTGCATATTTTGGTTTGTCTTTTGTAAACTCAACCACATCCACAATATTACGAACCTGCTCAATATAGGCCCCTACTGTACCCGTCCCCCAATAAGCAGCGGTATAACTTTCATTCAGCATATATTTGTCCCCAGCCCAATAACTCACTACGGTCGATAAACCTTGCATCATTGTGGAAGAATAAATCAGATTTCCACGCCATGTATCGTATGCAAAATCAAAACTTCCGGTGTAAAACAACTGTGCTGAGCTCAAAGTATAATTTGGATCCCAATTTTCTTTTCCGTAAGCAACTGGATCTGTATTTATCTTATCAAAATCTTTGGTACAGCTACTTTCCATAAATAATGTAGCTGCCATTAAACTAATAAATACCGGTTTAATATATCTTTTCATGATTGTTTGCAATTAGAATTTAACACTTAAATTAACACCGTAAGTACGCACTGCTGGAACACCGCCGAGTTCTAAACCCGGGAAAGTTGCATTATAACTCGATTCTGGATCAATGTTATTTGTTTTCTTCATGATCGTCCAGAGATTGCGCGCTACAGCACTTACCGTAATTGACTTAACTTTGTTATTGAATAAGTTGGAAGGGAAAGTATACCCCATAACGACCTGTCTCAACTTTACAAAATCAGCGCTGTTTACAAAAATCTTGGATACATTATTCGCTGTATTGGTATAATAAGTAGAGGCCGTTCTACCCAAGCTTTCACGATCTGCCACAGTTTCCTGATGCAATCCAAAAATGTAACCGTAGTAGTCTGTTCCTGAGAAAAGCTTTCCACCCCATTTTCCATCAATCAAGAAAGAGAAATTGAACCTTTTGTAGTTAAATTCATTGTTCCAACCTGCAAACCATTTATTCATAGCTGAACCATAAGACTTTAACTCACCCCGGTCAGGAGAACCGTCAGCCAATTTTACGATCTCGCCATTGCTATCATACTTATAATCGAAAGCCATGATCTGAAAAGCAGGCATACCAACTTTATTCATTAAGTAACCTACACCCGAACGGGACGTTGCTACCGTCTGTTCGTCCATTCCTTCAGCCAATGAAATCACTTTATTGTCGTTGTAAGAACCATTCAATGAAGACACCCATTTAAAATCTTCGGATTTAACAACAGTAGCAGAAATCAACGCTTCAAATCCCTTATTTTGCATCTTTCCAGCATTGAGTACGGCACCGGCGTACCCGCTTGCTGAAGGGGTTGTGATAAAAGAAATCTCATCTTTCGACTTCTTGTTATACCAGGTTAGATCCAAGTTTACACGATCATTAAAAAGACGCAACTCCGTTCCAATTTCCAACTCTGTTGCTGTAGAAGCTTTCAAGGAAGAGTTCGGGATATTCACATTGTTAATAACCCCTAACGGTTGACCGTTGAGTACCTCGCTTCTAAAATTATAGGTTAGCAAGGTTTGATAAGGATCTGTTGCCTGCCCTACCTGAGCAAAACCTGCCCTCAACTTTCCAAAACTCAACCACGATGGCTTTAGATATTCTGAAAAGATAAATGATCCCGAAACTGCTGGATAAACCGAGTTCAATTTATTATCCACTCCCGGAGTTGCTAGCGTAGAAAACCAGTCAGAGCGCAAACTACCTGTCAGATAGGCGACATCTTTATAAGCAAATTCTAAGGTACCGTAAGTAGACTGTGTCTCCGATTCGCTTTCGAGATACGCTACCGATTTATTTTTTGCATTCAAAATATTGTAAACACCGAATATCGCGAAGTCGGTACCCAAATTTGTCGTTTGTCTGATTTTAGTATTTCTGTAACTCGCTCCGAGATTAGGCGTCAGGGTGTAATCACCGAAAGTGAATGACTTACCAACCAAAACATCCGTATTAATATCCGCAAATTTGGTTTCTTGTTCAGCGATTTTACCATTTTCATAATAACCCGTACCAGAAGGCAATACATTTTTATAATGATCAGTATAGCCATCCCGTCCCGCTCTTCCCTGAACAAACAAACCGTTGCCCATCGTATATTTAGCCGTAACAGATGCTATAGAGCGGTCGCGATTGGTATTATTAATAAATTCATTTGCCGCAAACCAAGGATTCGTTGCATACACATTACCAGAGTTATAAAGTATCTCCTTTTCATTGCTATCTTTCCATGGCTTCAAATCATTGACATTGATGCTCGTCGGTAAAAACATGACATTATAGTTGGCATTTCCCGCACCATCCGAAACCATGGGGCGATTTTTGACTTGCTCCAAAATCATATTATAGCGCGCATCAATCGTCAAACCTTTGAGTGGTTCAAAAAGTCCGACCAAATTAAACGACTGTCTTTTCAGTCCCGAATTTGGAACAACAGACCTGTTATTGACATCTGTTCCCGACAGACGGATAGATCCGCCATCAAATGATTTATTTAATGCCAGCGTATTTGTCCATGTTGAACCCGTACGATAAAACCTATCTAAATTCCCTTTTTGTAATGAATATGGTCTCGATACACCGTCAAATTGGACTACGGGAGAACCGTCCAATTTAGCTCCCCAGCTCGATCCGCCCACTTGGGCCGCTCCTGCTTGGGTTGTTGGCTTCTCACCGTTCGCCCCCTGACCATACACTGTTTGCCAATTGGTGTTGTCAATGATCTGCTCGGCAACAAGGTTACTATTGAAATCGATCGAATTACCTTTACCTGATTTTGTCGTAATCAGGATGACGCCAGCTTTTGCTCTTGAGCCATATAGCGCTGATGCTGCAGCACCTTTTAGAACAGAAATGCTTTCGATATCATCGGGATTTATATTACTGATGGCATCACCTAGATCAGGTGCATTATCCCATTGGCTTCCGGAGTTCCCTTTAGAATTCGCATTTCCGATACCTACTGGTTTACTTTCCATGGGGATACCATTGATTACATATAAAGGTTGATTGGTTTGGTTCAAACTCGATACCCCCCGGATTGTTACATTGGAAGCCGCTCCTGCTCCTCCAGAAGTGGAGCTAATATCCAAGCCTGCTACTTTACCGGCAAGTGAATTCATCACATTATTTTCACGGGCTGTAGTTAGGGATTCACCAGCAACCTGCGTAACAGAATACCCCAACGAGCGCTTCTCTTTCTTCATACCCAGTGCCGTCACAACGACCTCATTGAGCATCCGGTTATCTTCCAATAAAACAATTTTCAAATCCCTCTCTTTGGTTACGGCTACTTCTTGCGAAGTGTAACCTGCAAAAGAAATAATCAAGGTGTTTCCGGTTGCCGCATCGATCGTAAAACGTCCATTGATATCCGTTGCCCTTCCTACTGCGGTTCCCTTAACACGTATTGTAGCACCAGCCAAAGGATTACCTTTATCGTCAGTCACAACTCCTGTAACAGCGACTTGCTGCTGTTGGCTCACGACCACGAGACCTTCTTTGGAAACAGAATAAACCAATCCACTTTTATTGAAAAGCTTTGTCAACACGTCCAATACCTTCGTATTATTCACATTGACAGACACCTCTTTATTTAAATTTTCATTCGTCGAATTATAGACAAAGTAATAATCACTTTGCTCTTCGATCATTTTAAGTACCTTGCTTAGTTTTGTTTTTTGGACATCCAAGGAGACTTTTTGTTGGGAAAATACATTTGCCGAAACATTCATAACAGCACACGTAGTCATAATTAAGGCTAGTTTCATCCGGATAATGAATCTAAAATGCACAATATATCCATTGCGCATTTGCAATAAGCAATTTTTAATCATATTTTAGTGTTGGTTAAAATTAATATTAAGCAGCACGCCCCAATGTTGCTGCTTTTGGTTAATCATTTTTTCAATGAAGGATGGTGTTGGTCCACCATCCTTTTTACTTTTCTGATATAGTTATTTTTCTCCCATATACATTAAATTTAAAAGGTTCAACGCTCTGTAAAGCACTCAGCACCTGAGTGATATTTTCTTTGCTAAAGGTTGCTGTAAACCGGTATTGTTTTAATTGGTCGTTTTGAATGTGTATATCCACATCATACCAACGCTCCAATGTCCGGCGCAGAGATTCAAAATCTTGGTCCACGATTTCTAATCTGTTTTCACGCCATGCAATATCTGGTATTTCAGCGATGTTCGATTCTACTGTAGGGATGTTCTCTATAGCAATTTCCTTAATTGGTAATTTGCTCGAGATTGGTTTATTGGTTTTATGCTGTACTGCAATTTCGCCTTGGTTTTTGTAAATCGTGATTTTTTGATTTGGCTTGATGATCACAGAATTTTCCCGTTGCCCTTTGCTCTTCATTTCAATCGAACCTTCAACAAGCAACGCTTCTGCTGTGGGCTCATCTGAATAACTCTTCACATTAAATGTGGTTCCCAGTACCTTGATGTCAAAATCAGAAGCTTGTACTACAAAAGGTTTTTCTTTATTTTTCGCCACCTGAAAATAGCCTTCCCCGGCAAGCCTTACAACCCGTAATTCCTGATTGAAGTCAGCAGCAAGCTCAAGCCTACTTCCTGAATTTAAGGTAACAGTGCTCCCATCGCCCAATTCAAAGGTCTTTTTTTCACCATTCTTCGTTTGGTAAACCTGCCCAATTGACGTGATAGGCAATACGGTATCCACTTTGCCTGACTGCGAATAATACCAGAGTCCGCCAGAAACCAAAGCAACGAGTATTGCTGCAACAGCGCCCCATTTGGCCCAATTAAATCGATTTGACACGAAATGTTCTACAGAAGAATTTTGAAGATCAGTTTTCAATTTTTCCAATTGTTCATTCACAGGTCTACGGTTACCGACCAACAGTTGGTATAGGCGCTTCGCTTTTAGAATAGTCTCTGCTTGTTCGGGATGGTTTAGGCTATATTGTTGCCAGTATAGAATACAGTTTTTATCTTCCCCTGAGCAATACTTTTGAAAAGTATCGTCAATCAAAAAATCTTCTAACTGTTTATAATCTTTTTGGCTCATTCTTTTGGGTATTTACTCTATAGTGCCCAAAAGACGTTCTTTTGCCTAAAGAAAATTTAAAATATTTCATAAAACACTGAAATTCAGATTTTTATTTTAAATAAAGAATACAAGAATAGCATTCTGTAATAGTTTTCAGCGCATGCTAAACGATTATTGGATCTGCAAAGGAACCACAACAGGTTAAACTTAAATATCTTTTAACTCTTCCCGTAGGATTTTCAAAGCATCGTAAAGCGTATTATAGGCTGTCTTTACAGACATTTGTGTAATTTCTGAGATTTTTTCATACGAATATCCCTCAAAGAACTTGAGATTCACCAGCTGTTTTTGACGAAATGATAACTTCTCCAGTGCTTCTTTCAAACGGATCTGTATGATTTCATTCGTCTGTACTTTGATGACAAACTCCTCATAGGGCATCTCCACCCAATCATCTTCAGCTTTTACATGTTGAAGGGCTGTATTTATTTTATGTTGTTTCTCCAGCAAACGCAGAATACGTCTTTTTAAAAAAGTAATGAGATAGGACTGTACATTTTCGACCCGGTCAAGCTGTTCTCGTTTTTCCCAAATTTTCACAAATACCTGATCGGTTGCTTCACTTGCCAGGTCACTATCGCCACATGTACGTATTCCAAAATTGACAAGCTCTTGATAGAGTGCCGCATATAGGTCAAAGAAAGCCGTTTCGTCTCCAGTACGAATACGTTCCCACAATAAGCGGTACCCCATTTTATTTCTCATAATAAAGCATATAATCCGAAAAAAGGCTAATATAAGTCCTCAGTTCCAAAAGTATAAACTTAATCGGTAAAAGGAGAAAGAAACGAAAAATTACATTGAAGCGAAGAACAAAGTCAATCGTTTGAATTGAATAGTGTAATTTAGTTCCTAAATTAAGAATATAAAAAGTAAAAACTCAGCAGCAGTATACAGCCGTTGATTAGATTTAAACTCACATGAAAACTATTTTTGCCATTGTTGGTAGCGCCAGTGCACATTCATCCAATCATCATATTGTAAATCACCTCCAACAGGAGATCAATGCCGATATCCATTTCACCCTATTTGATCGTCTTAAAGAACTGCCTCATTTTGATCCAGAGGAGAGCCAATCTCATCCACCTATTGAAATTATTGCACTTCGCCAGGTAATCAATGACGCCGATTTAGTATTGATCAGCAGCCCTGAATATATTTTCAGTGTACCCAGTGGATTAAAAAATCTACTTGAATGGTGCGCCGCAACGACGGTTTTCACCGATAAGCCCGTTAGTATCATTACTGCTGCTGCGCAAGGCGAAACAGCGCATGTCGAACTACAGCGTATCCTGCAGGGATTAGGAGCTCAAATTGACGAAAAAAGAAATCTACTCATACAAGGAGTCAAAGGAAAACTGGATGCTACGGGAGCAATTTGGGACGAACAGCTCAATTTAGATCTAGAAAAGCTGGCCACACAACTTAATGAATATTAATACACACTAAGTTCTGTTCCATTTTCATTCAAACCATAGAAATTAGCATAATCCATAATTTGAAGATTATTATCTTTACGACATGCAAGAACAAATTAATAATCCATTACACGGAAAAAGACTCGACACCATTATTGAATATTTAGTGGAGTATTATGGCTGGGAAGAGTTGGGACAACGCATATCCATCCGTTGCTTCAATGAAAATCCGAGTGTCAAATCATCCCTAACTTTCTTAAGGAAAACACCTTGGGCAAGAGAGAAGGTCGAGCAACTCTATGTAAAAACCTTGTTGAAGAAATAAGAAAATTTCTTATTTCATAGCGAATAATCTGATTATTAAGCATATCTTTGCCGCCATGAAAAAAATTGCCGACTACCGGAAGTTACTTAATGTAGATAAATCTGTGGATCTTAAAACCCTAAAATCTACTTACCGGACAATCATGAAAGAATGTCATCCCGATAAATTTGTCAATGATGAAGAAGGTCGTTTGGCTGCAGAGCAAAAAAGTGTTGAAATGATCGAAGCATACCATTTTCTGGTAAGCATTTGTCCGGAAACATTAGAGCAACAGTTACCAATCTACACGGAGACAATTACCAATTCTGGTATTCAGGATATTGACTGGAAAGGACAAATATTGACAGTCACTTTTCACGATGGTAGTCAATATGAATATTTTGGTGTTCAGCGGAATGACTATATTAAATTTGTCAACGCAGATTCTTTAGGTCGATTTGCCCGCAGACACATCTTCCATTCTTATCCTTACCGTAATGTATTAAAGACTGCGACAGTCGCTTAAACACTGTTCTCCAATCAGCTATACAAAGATAAACGCCCGCTATCAAATTGATATTGGGCGTTTACGTAAAATGTTAAATGTTTAAAAGCTATCTATAGAACAACACTATTAACAAATAGTTTTCAGTTTTATAATTTTAACATCAGACCTGCCATTCCACCGCCATAAAATGTATTTCGTGTACGGTCTCTTCGCCAAGCTTTCCACACCGTACTGCCACCATAAATTGAATTCTCATCTCTTTCTGCACAGTTAAGGCTGGGAGCGACAAATATAGACATGCGCTCACTTAGCTTAAAGGCCGGAATTACCCGCAGCGAGGACTGATGGTTATCCAGCATTTTAAATTTCTCGGTCAGAAGATTACGCGCTGTTATTTCAGTGCGGAGACTGAATTTAGACCCATTGAGCACTACAGCTCCTAACCCAGCTTCAAAGGCATATTTATCAGGTCGATTACCTTCAAGTGCCACATTGATCGATAATAGGCTATAAAGTACACGACCACCTGAACGAAATTGCAGTCCGAGGTAGCTATCTTCATTAATTGCTACTGAAAGACTTTTCTCGCCATTTTTAATAAAATTGAGCAGACCAATGGGATAATCGCTGCTATCCGCGATATTGACGATACCGGCCAATTGAATTCCTTTTACTTTTTTTGCTTTATTGGCGAGGCCTGCAATTTGATTTCCAACAGTCGATTCGCTATGATTAAGTATACTGGCAAGCTGTGTCGTTCCAGAAGCATCTTTCGTCAAATTTACAACTCCGGCAATCTGAACTCCTCTCACCGTATCTGCTTTGTTGAAAACACCCGCTATTTGTAGACCTTTTACTTGCCCGACAACATGGTTTCCCACACCAGCGATCTGTACCCCACTTACATTTCCACCTACGCCATTAAAAACACCTGCCATTTGCAAACCTTTCATTTCTCCGAAAACACGGTTTCCTACACCGGCGAGCTGTACCCCACGCACATTTCCGCCCACCGCATTGAACACCCCAGCCATCTGCATACCCTGCATATCGTATTGATTGATATTAAATACGCCACCGAGTTCCATACCTTTTACGCCCGCCGTAGATCCACCAATGATATTGATGGAAAATTTATTCACAATTTGCGAGCGTATAAAACCATGCGTACTTAATCCTGGTGTCATCGAAATTTGGTATGGACTATACAAAAACATTCCTCCTAAATTCATACTTTGGATCTTCTGGGCAGGCGAGAGAAACACCCGTCCCCAAAACGATCGATAAAGACCATGATCTTCTTCATAACCCTCAAAATAGCCATAATCACGCGTCTTCTTTTCTCCAATTCGCGCTTCTATCGGAAAAATCACCATAACACTGGTATCCCGAAAAGCTTCCTTACTCACATTCACGGCAATGAGATTACTCCTTTTCTTTACATCTAGTTCAAAGTAGCCATTTTGATCCGTCAATGTAGACAGTAAAGCATTTCGATCAAAGATGCTCGCATTGGAAATCGGGCGGTTGGTTCGAATATTCTTGATATAACCTGTTATAACCACTTTATTCTTAGTGGGTGTTTGTACTTCAAAATCTACCGACATCCGTTGTGGTGTATATTGAATGATAATATGTCTGCCCAGTTCTTTAAAAGAATATTCCTTTCCCAAAATCCCATCTAGATAATCGTACAAATTTCCTTTAAAAGGCTTGGTATGAATAACACTGTCTGTCTGTAAAATATTTCCATTGAAAGAGAACAATACATCTTCCTTCTCTTTCAAAAGCTGAAAGATTTCACCTACTGTGGTCTCCGCAAAAGCAGGCATCTGAATCTCTACAGCAAGCTTTTGCTGTGCTCGTCCCGAATGGAACGAACACAGCATTAAAATGAAGAGGTAAAGCTCTATCCTTTTTATAAAAAATAGTATCATGTTGTTTTTATATACAATTTTGTTCCGAAAATATATCTATTTGTTGGCTCATCTCGTCAGATGAATCTCCCTATCTTTCACATGGACTTTTAATCCAAATGTGCTAGAAATGACTTTCAAAATTTCAGTTAAACTATTTTGTTCGAATTTTGCTGTCAATAACAATTTCTGATCAGGAGAATGATCTACAATAATCGTATAATCATAAGCTTGATTGAGCACCTCGACAACACGTTTCAATGGGGTATTCTGAAAATCAAACACACGATCCACATAGTATTTATAAAACTGATCTTTGACAGGTTCCTTTCCTACTTTTATCGTATCCCTGTCCCGGATCGTAATCATTTGTTGTGGCCGCAAAAAGACTTCCTTATTTGCATACCCCACTTTGACCAATCCTGTAGCAACAATAACTTCCGTCGCATCGGGTATCCGTCGCACATTAAAACTTGTGCCCAATACCGTGATTTTGGTTTTACCTGTTTCAATGACAAAGGGGTGTTTTTTATCCTTGTGAACCTGGAAAAACACTTCCCCTCTTTCCAGGGTCAGATTTCTATTTTTATTGGTCCAACGACTTGAATAAGCCAGCGATGTATTTTTATTTAGTGTAACAACCGAGCCATCAGGAAGGGAATCTTGGCGCACTTGATCCCTGCTCGAAAGAAACATTTCTTCACGATGCGACTGATCAAATACATAGAATCCTACTGCACAGAGTATCAAGATACTCGCGGCGAGCCACCAGCTCCATTGCTTCACAGGAGTCATTTTTTGGGGTAACGACGCAGCTTCTGACGCTCTTTTATCTCGTACCACTTTGAAGTCAGCCCAAGCCTTATCCACATCCACATCAGGAACATCCAGGGGTTTCGGCAAACTATCCCACATTTTTTTCATTTTTATGTATTCCTCCTTATTGTTGGCATCTTCTTCCAACCAATTTTTTATCATGGTATTCTCTACCTCGTTGGTCTCACCAACGATATATTTTTCTAACAGTTCCTTATTCATAGCCTATAGATAAGAAAGCAAATAATCAATGTTAAATAATCCACAAGTTCAATACGCAAATGTCGCAGCGCCTTACTCATATGTCCCTCAACAGTCTTTATCGACAGATCCAAGGTTACTGCGATATCCTTATACTTCATTTCCTGAAAACGGCTTAACTCAAAAACCGTCCGACTTTTTTCGGGTAATTCCGCCAAGGCAATCTGCAGCCTTTCGTCCAAATCCCGTGTACTTTCATCAACTGCAGGCGCAAAATCCTGTTTATGCTGCTCATGTGATTGATATTTTAGCTTTCGTTGCTCCTTTTTTAGCACATTCATACTTTCATTATAAATAGCCCGATATAAATAAGCTTTTAATGAAGTATGTATCTGCTCCTCCCAATCGCGTTCCCAAAGCCGCAAAAACACCTGTTGCACAACCTCTTCCGCCACATCACTATCACCTAGATATCGATAGGCATAACGATGTAACTCCTTGTAATGTGTGCGAAAAAGCTGCTCAAAATTCTTTTCTTTATTTTCCGACATTGATCAATTCTATTGTTTAAATAATCCGCTCTATTAGTAAGACATCCTAATAGACTGTTACCCTTACAAATTTTTCATTTTTTTATCAGCTTCAATGACCTGAATCAGGTGATCGCAAATCCCTAAGTCGAACCTATTCTGAAATCTTTTCATATCAATACGACAACAAGCACAGTCCATTTCCCATCTGAAAAATGGGATTCACCCGAGAAGAAGTATAGAAAAGCTATTGTTATCACTAAAGGTAAGTCATCTATTTTATAAAATATTTTTTTTCTAAGGGTATACAGTTTTTCCGTTGTCATAAAGGAAAGAACAATATACAATTGATAACAAAAATAATTTGACAATGAAAACAACATTCAAAGTAGCCCTGCTGAGATTGACATTATTGGGATTAACAGGTACTACACAGGCACAGGACATCACGTATGGGCTGCAAGTCGGAAGCAATTATCATATGAGTTCCTTTGGCAATAAGTCTGTCAAAGATAATAACGGCAAAGTTGGCGTATCAGTTGCAGGATTTGCACGTATTGGAGATCGTGTATTCTTTCAGCCTGGAATCGGTGCCAGTCTTTTACGCAAAGCATATAACTTCGAAAACGGACAGAAAACGCCTAAATTTTATCAGATCAATCTTCCCCTTCAAGTAGGGTATAAATTTTTGGAAAATGGCGACTTCAACCTCCGGGGACTATTGGGCCCTCAGTTAAACTATGATGTTAAAACAGTCAAGTCGAGTGCAAATACCGATTATAAGAAATTTTCATTTGATGGTCGTGTGGGTATTGGTGTAGACATCAGTCACCTCACCTTAGATGCTTATTATAGCCACGGTTTTACGAGTGTAGACAAAACCTTAGATGCAAAAAATAAAACAATCGGCATTATGGTCGGTTATAAGTTCTAAGCAGCATCTCGTAGTACACAAAGCGCCATTCTAAAAATCGAATGGCGCTTTTTCGTAATTATATTTTATTTTTTGTCAATAATTATTATTTTAGCGCTACCAAAAATTATTCTTAATCATGGTCCTATTCATAGCGGCCGTTCGATCAGAATAAACGGGATGTAGCGTAGCCCGGTATCGCGCCAGCATGGGGTGCTGGAGGTCGTAGGTTCAAATCCTGCCATCCCGACTTGATTATCAAGGACTTATGATCTAAAATCTTAAGTCCTTTTTTGTTAGGTCTAACATGGGTCTAACACTTTCTTTGTCTTTCCGTGAGTTGAACTAGATTTGAGTTTTTCGTTTTGTGTAATTTATTAGTTTTTATTCTGCATATATTTCAATCTGTTTTACACGTGCTTTGCCGCTTGCTCGCAAAACGTCGAAAAATCAGTTTGGCCTTTCTGGTGAATCGCAATAATATAACGTAATTTCTCCGGAGAAGCATCCGGGTTGATGGGCTTAGGCTCATAAACGGCTGGCGCAGCTATCTGGTATCCGCTTTCACCATAGTACGTAACTGTACCGTCAGTGACGCTATAGTTATAATTTTCAATCCAAGCGCTTTGATTTCCTGAATGTAGCGTGGAAGTCGGCGCCGCTTTTTACTTTGGCATGAGCTGCCTTTATTTGTTCGAGTGTGAATCCTTTTGCTGCTGAGTTTTTTTCCACTGTTTTTTGAACTTTAAAGGGGGATACCGTAACGCTTAGTATCACCCCGGTTAACAATTGTTCTTATAACCGTGCACCCCACGTCTTGGAATATAGGCAGACGATTGTCCCTGCCGGAGCTTCGGTTTGGGCCATTGAACTGAAATCCAACCACCAAGCGGTATTGGGTAACACATGATAAACCTGGGCAACTTCAGCGCGTGAGATAGCCAAATGACGCTGCAAGGGACTTTTCCTAAACTTTATCACATATCCGCCAAGTTGCGGCTAAGAAGAGGCAATTTAGTAAACTTATCGAAGATCAGCCTGCTGGCTAAAACTTTCTGAGTTTAGTTTTCTACCGCCACTTTGTGATCTTGACGGTGGTCCCTTTCCCTAATTCGCTGTTTATCTCGGACCGATCAGAAAATCTCTTTGCGCCGGGAAACCCGATGCAAAGCGTTTTGCCGGTTGAGTACCCCTGCTCCATCGCAAGTTCCACATCCGGAATTCCACGGCCTGAATCAACAAAGATGACGTTAACTCCCTGCCTAGAGTTATGCGAAATCAATTGGATTTGGACAGTGCCTCTGCCTCCATATATAAGCATATTATTATGCGGGAGCGGTTCTATAACCGGCACTTCCACAAAGGATTTGCTTCTACCAATTAACTGTATATATTTTGCAGAAATTCTTTTAGGCTGACCGGGCTCCTCCCTAGTAGTCGCTTCACATCGCTTTTATTCGTATCAAATTCACCTCTAGCAATCGCTCCACAGAACCTTGCAATGTACGCTGCATCATCTTCAGAAAGACCGGCCTGTATAAGCTGTGCAACATATGCACTTACGTGCGGCTGGTGATAAGCTAATGTTTTTCCGGAAATGTCTGATAGCAGGTCAGCAATCTCTGCGAAGGAAAAGGCGGTTTCTGAGGCGATGATATATTCTTTGTTTTCATGACCCGGAGTAGTCAATACAACAGCATTTGCTTCAGCCATTTCGCTTATTGGTAAAAAGGGAGTTTTGCCATCTCCTGCAGGGATAGAGATTCCATTATTCAATATATCCTTTCCTACAAGGAAGGGAATCATGTCAGCATACATTGTGTTGTTCATTAAAGTGTAGGGGATACCTGTTTGTCTTAAATAATCAGCTGTATATGCATGATATCGAACCTCTCCACCCATTATACTTTGCTGTAAATTCTTCATGTCAAAGCTCGTATAAATAATATGGCCAACACCAGATTCCTTCGCCGCATTGATCGCATTTTTGTGCTGCTCAAACCTTTTGCCTATATCTGATGAAGAAGACACCAGCAGCAGCTTGTCGACGCCCCGAAACGCACTTTTTAAAGACTCCAAATCCTGATAGTCGCCAAGTTTGATTTGAAGTCCTTTTGATTTTAATTCTGCCGCCTTGCTTTCATCTCTGACTAACGCAGTAATGTTGTTTGGGGCTATACCCCTGTTTAATAATGAATCGATGGTGGCTTTACCTAAATTTCCTGTTGCACCGGTTACTAAGATCATATTTTTTTGTTTTTAGATTAATTATTTTTGTCAGGTAAAGAAACAAATTTGATTTTGAAAAATTACCCTTGCTGCGGGTAACAAGACAAAAAGCGGTAACCTAAAAGTGACTAATGGAAAAGGAATTAGAACATGATGACTGTCCTGTTACAGCGACGATAGCCTTATTCGGAGGGCGATGGAAGCTGCCGATTTTATATATACTTTCAAAAAATACCAGACGTTTTGGCGAAATCCAGGTTAGGGTACCCTCTATTTCAAAAAAGGTGTTAACTAATCAATTGAGAGAGCTCGAAGCCGATGGCCTGATCAGCAGGAAACAGTACAGGGAGCTGCCTCCCCGGGTAGAATATACTCTCACTGATTTTGGAAAAACCCTTTGCCCTTTGTTGATTGATATAGCAGCCTGGCAAAGAAAAAGCATGGACACGCTTACCAAGGTGAAATAAAGCTTTCCCGTGAAGTCGTAACCAAAACGCCTAATCAACGTGATTATGAAGTACTGTTTTGGATAGATAAGGATAAAACGCCTAGGTAATCACTAAACCATTGCACCATCCCTAAAAGCTATTAAGCTAAGACGAAACTATCCTATTTGCCGTCTAAAAAATCGGGTGAATACAATGTTTGCCCATGTGAGCGGGCAATATCCTGAATGCGTTTAATCGCTTCCGCATTCGTTGGAGGCGGAAATTCTCGTGCGGCTACTGGCTGCCCAATCTCTAAAAAAATCTTCTAAACCTGCTGGCACTACAGTACGGAGCAACTTAGCTACAGCATCGCTCACATTTTTGGAGTAATGCACAGCGCCGCCCTTGGGAATGAGTACGAAAGCGCCTTTCGCGGCGGTATATACGTAGGCCTAAGAGTGTACTTCAATCTCACCTTCCACGATATAAAGAGATTCAAAAAAGTCGGCATGTGAACTTGGGCTAGGACCATTTTGCGGAGGAACCAGCATTTCTATACCTATTCCGTTACCTGTTTTCAGTTTTTACCTTCGAGGCATTGAAAGTGAAGTTATGATTTGTGATACAGGGAAATGGGCACTGACAGAGCCTTATATAGGGTTATTTTTACCCTTTTTTTACCATAAAGCCGAAGGTTTCAATCTAACTCAGTAGTCAATTTGGCCCTGAACAGGGTGGTCAACCACCATACGCTCCTTTCTTCAATTCCGGTGTTGTAACCGCTTGTTTTTGGCGCAAGACAAAGCCGGTGCCCTGCGTCAGGAATCAGAAAAAACGAAAAACATGAGATGCGTTAACGGCTTATTGCTGCCGAATTTTCATTTGAACTGTCAATTTTTCGAGGGGAAAGAAGTGGTACATGGTTTGCCTGCGGCTTTCTTTTCCAACTCTACCCGGCATTCCGCCTGGTTTGATCGCTGCCGGCGTCCTAACGATATTGTTTGCGGCGCAGGTATTCTTCAACCCTGTATTGGGTGCCGTGACCATTGACCTGGACGGCAACGGCCTTTATATTCACCGGTATTTTTAATGGTCTTCTGGCCTTCAGGTTGAAGGATGCCAACGATTTTTTTAAACGTCATTCATTATCAAACTGATTGTTGCTTCAGGGCGTTACAACTTAGCCTCCTTAAATTTGAGCCGAATAGAAGTAGTTCGCCGGAATAGCCGGTGTGATCAGAGGTCGCATCAAGTCGGCCTTTGATCACACCAGCCGCTCCGGCAAAGCCCGATATCTATGTCCACTCCATTCTCATTTTTAAAATGTGTACGAGAAAGCTTTCTATACGACTGGGTTATTAATAAATGAGTTTCCTTTTCATCTGTAAATTCAATTACCGGTCTTGCTTGTGCGAGTCAATGATGCGTTTCCTGTGTTGCAATCCCCATTCCGCAATACTGTCAGTCAGGCTCTTCAGCGTCATTCCATAAGGCGTTACATCGTAGGTTACAGACAGCGGTTGTGTTTGAGATACCTCCCTTTTAACCAGACCGTTTGTTTCAAGATCTTTTAATTCCCGGCTAAGTACCTTCCCTGCAATGCCATTGATATCTCTTAGAAGTTCCGAATACCGCATCGGCTTATAGCCAAGGCGTGAGAGTATCGATATTTTCCATTTGCCGCTTAAGATATCCATCGTGTCATCTATTGCCCGTATCTTTTTAGCACACTCACTGTCTATAAACCGTGATTTAGTTTCAATTTCCTTTTCCATAAATTTATATGGATACTTTTTTGTCACATAGGTTACCTCAATGTCACAGTTACTTTTTGTCACAAAGTTACAATATAACAGCGATCGCGCTACCTTTACTCAAAAATAAAATATGAGTTTACTTAATGATTTACAATGGCGCTATGCCACCAAAAAGATGAACGGAACCAGGGTTCCGGAGGAAAAAATTAATTATATCCTTGAAGCCGCCCGGATGGCGCCATCCTCTTCAGGTCTTCAGCAATACAAAATAATCGTCATTTCTGACAAAGCATTACTGGAGAAGATCAAAGGTGTCGCTTATAACCAAAGCCAAATCACCGATTGCTCCCACTTACTGGTGTTTGCCGCATGGGATCATTATGACGATGAACGTATTTCGAAAGTATTCAACTATATCATGGACGAACGCGGGCTGCCGCACAGTACGATGAATGCCTATAAAGAGACAATTATGGACCTTTATGAAAAATCAGGAACGGAATGGCAGGCGCATCATGCGGCAAAACAGAGTTACATCTCATTTGCAATCGCGATTGCGGCAGCAGCAGAACAAAAGGTTGATGCCACGCCTATGGAAGGCTTTATACCAGAAAGACTGGACGAGCTTTTAAAGTTAAAGGGTACCGGTTACAAAAGTACGGTGATCCTACCATTGGGTTACCGGGATGGAGAAAACGACTGGTTAGTCAATATGAAAAAGGTACGCACCCCTAAAGAGGAATTCATTACGGAGATGACCATTACAGACGCAGTGGACACAGTTGAGCCAATGGCAGAAAATCTTGAGGCATTCGTGCAGAAGTAATTGCCAACTGTTTTTGATATTAGAGAGGCTGCCGAACAAGCAGCCTCTTAACACCTCACAGGACATCATCGTAGTGAGTCAAAATCATCAGTACCCTATCTCAGTCTATCTATAAAGCTATTTTCAGTTTTCATTCTCTTACTGTAAACTTCCATAAATTATGGTGGATTAAGCCGGCTTTGCTTCTTAACGCTAATTAGATGTTTTGCTTGATCATTGATAAACCTCAGATTTATCCTGCCAGTTAAAAGTTCCTGTTCGCTCAGCAATAAGCCAGCGGTTACCATCACGTACATAATCATCCTGGTAAACCGCCCCAATGGTGGTTTTAATTCTTTTGCTGTTCTCTGTGCCAATCAAAGTAATGGTACAGTAACATGTTCCTGAGGCCTTATCGCCATCTATGCTTACAATGTGCTGTCCGTTAAAATGGTAAACAGTTTCGTAATCCTTAAGGAAATTACCAAACGCTGCTGCCATTTCCTTCCGGCCCCGCAGTTTTAAGATAGAAGTTCCGCCGGCAAAAGTTTCTGACAACGCATCTTCCGAAAATAGCTGGACCTGCGCGTTAAAATCCTTTCTGTCGCCCAAAATTGAAACCCTGTCTACGAGCTCCTTTATCAATAGCCTGTCTTTTAATTGTTCAAGATCCTTCATGGTCGTTATAAAATAAATAAGTTTTTTAGGGTCTTATACCGATTAGAATTAGAAAAGGCTATCTGTAATGGATAGCCTTTTAATGGGACTCGCTGTAGTGCTTTGACCCCAACCTAGCGAGCCTTTATCTTTCTAGGCCACGGTGAGCACAATCTTACCCTGGATACTCCCCTGAGCAGCTCTTTCGTGGGCTTTTCGGGCATCGGCAAGCGGGAAAACACTATCAATGACGACGCGTATCGTACCGTTGTCAAGTAATTTGGCTACTTCTGCCAATTGCGCACCATTCGAACGGACCTGGGTGGTGGACATCGTCACACCAAGCTGCTCAGCCTCTGCTCCACCGGACGCGCCGAGCCCGAAAATGGGAAAGAGTGCGCCGCCCCGCCTGAGCGTACGTAAAAAACGACTAGTCGTTGGGCCGCCAACCGAGTCGATGACCAGATCAACGCCACGCACCTCATCCTCGGGTACGGTCTTGGTATAATCAATGAATTCGTCAGCGCCAAGATCACGCAAAAGTACTTCATGCTTACCAGATGCCACCACGATCACGTAGGCCCCTTTCCATTTGGCGAGTTGCAGGGCAAAGTGGCCGACACCGCCGGCCGCACCATTGATGAGTACTTTTTTGCCCTCAAGCGGCACCGGTTCATGTTGCTTCGGCTGAAGCGGATTGGGTACATTATGCCCCTGTTCAATCATGAATTGCCATGCGGTGAGCAGAGACATAGGAGCAGCGGCCGCATGGATATGATCGATAGCGGCCGGCTTAAGCGCTACCTGCGATGCGGGCGCGGTGATGTATTCGGCATAGGCACCACTTTCTACAGAGAGACCCTCCGGAAAACGAACCATCGAGTAAACTTCGTCCCCGACGGCGAAGTCCCTAACATCATCAGCCACCGCCTCTACCACACCCGATACATCTGTTCCCAGAATAAGCGGGAAGTTCCCCTTTGGCCTCCACTCAGGAGGAAGCGATTTAAACCCGTCACGCAGGTACCAGTCGGGCGGATTGAGACCAACCGCGTGAACCCGAATGAGCACTTCGCCCTGCTTAAGCATAGGTATCGGAGCGTCCTCATAAAGGAGAACTTCAGGACCACCAAACTCGTGCTGACGGATCGCCTTCATTAAGCCTGATTTGTTTTGTGATTTTAATTCCATTTTTCTGCTGTTTGATGTGGACAATATTAAATTGTTCCAATACTTTTGTCAAGTATGTACTTATTTGTATCTTACCTACCAAAAAGTATGTATTATTGATTATCAAAATGTTGTAAATAAATTAACATGAAAAAAAATGCAGAAATTCCTGAGTGTATACAAAAATGTGGAGTTGAATATGCTTTTAAACGCATCGGCGGGAAATATAAAGGTCGCATTCTCTGGCATCTGGGCATGCGACCGGTATTGCGGTATGGAGAGTTGAGCAGAACCCTCCCTGATATCACTACCAAGATGCTTACGCAAACTTTGAGAGAGCTGGAAGAGGACAAGCTCATCATCCGGAAAATGTATCACGAAGTGCCGCCTAAAGTGGAATATTCATTGAGCGAAACCGGCCTGGAGTTGATGCCCTTTATAGAGCATCTTCATAACTGGGGAAAGAAACAACTTGAAAAAGAAGGATAGGATAAGAGGCCGCAGGGTACAATTTTCCTAACAGCATGCTGCCGTAGTTTCTAAAAACCCGAGGCGCTGCTTGAGCCATAACCGTAAAAGCCTGTCTCGTATCTTGTTTTTGTTGATGATCGTTAGTTGCGTTATTTAACTATGTAAAGTTGTCAGACAGGATGAAAAAAATTCAGTTTCAAATGGCCTAAAGCTGTTATTTTGCTATTGAAAAAGCCATGCGAAACAGTTAAAATATAGCATAATTGCTGTTTTTTAAACATTTTTTGTACAACCATTTCGGATTGGCATGCTGCTTGACTAATCGTTCACAGAACTTCGGTTCTTAAGTTTAATTGATTCATTAATTGTTTAAGAAAGGAAATAAGTTATGTCATTGGTTAAATTTAATTCAGATCGAAAACAAAATGCGTTAATGCCAGGCTTTAACGACATCTTTGAATCTTTTTTTAATGATTCTTTCTTATCGGACCGTATGGTGACCCGTGTACCTGCGGCTAACATCAGCGAAACCCCTGATGAATACCATATCGAACTTGCCGCTCCTGGCCTGAAGAAGGATGATTTCAAAATCAATATCGATCATCAGGTGCTGAACATTTCTGTAGAACAACGCAGCGAGAACACCGAGAACAGTAAGAAATACAATAAGCGCGAATACAGCTATAGTTCTTTCGTGCGTTCTTTCACCTTGCCTGACAGTGCGGACGACAGCCGCATCGAAGCAAGCTATACCGACGGCGTTCTGAAGATCAATGTGCCTAAGAAAGAAGAGGCCAAATCGGTGACCCGTCAGATCGAGATCAAATAAGGTTGAATTCTCCGGAGTTTACGGGCTGTCCGAAAGGGCAGCTCGTTTTATATCCCGCTTTATCAAAGGAGTTTGATCGGCATGGCAGGCAGCTATCATATCAGTCTCGAACTGAACACGCTTTTCGGAATGGAAACGATAGGTTCTCTGGAACTTGGCACAGAAAAGGATTTCGCTGCTCAGGTATTTGAGGAGCTGCATGGAGATGACCAGGTCACCGGGCAGGGATCATTTACCTTGATATTAACAGCATGTGAAGACGGCGTAAAACTGCCATTAACCATGAAGCGCTGCAACTCGGATGAACTCGCCTGGAACGTGAAACTCATCGCCCGCGAGCTCTTTAAGAAATATAACCTGGAAGCAGATGATCCGGACAACTAATATTGTATTGAAATCGATGTAAAAAAGTGACGATAAATATTTTTCAGGAGGTACAACAATGTTATTGAACAAACGTCCCCCTTTTAAGTATCTGTTCAACAAGGTCAGGTCTGAACTGATCTACATTACTATAACCACGATCCTCGTGTACGGGCTTACCAGTGCATACGAACATTTGATCCCGGAGATCCCGCTTACCATCATTAACAGGAGTCTTCGCATACCGCAATTTATAGAAATTAGTAGCCAGATTTAAAGTATATCAGAAATGATACCTAAGTAATTAGTTCATCTTAAAGTGCTAACGAATTTCCTTCCGATAGAATATAAACACTCCTGACCATTGCAACGCTTAAACAACCAGAGTTGAAAGCAGGGAATTGTCAAGGGCAACGGTGATAGCCGTTGTTTATACACCCTTGACGGTTTTCCTGCGTAGCTACGTTTGTAATGGCGGTGCAGTGCCCTTCTTTCTATAATACGTAGGGAAGGCAGGCGTATATGAGGTACAAATATTTGCCTGCGTGCGGCGGCGAGGCGGGCTGCGCAATGAAACCCGGCGCAAAGTGTGTGGTGCAATGCAGCAACCTGCCTCAGCTGCTGGCCTTGCCTCCTAAAGCTCAGTTTTCTTTCTCCTGAACATGCCGCTGCCAGTACTGCTCCAATATGCGTTTGTCCCTGCCATTCGCATGTTCAACTGCCGCATTATAATCCACGATGAATTCTGTTCCCAGCGCAGTTGGTCATCAACGTACCGCTTTCGACGATGAAAGGTTTTGAAGGATCTTTCGCTACTTTAAAACTGACCCTTCCACTGAATAATTTAACCCGTCTAAAATCAAGATCCGGTTTTATGCCCAGCTGAATCAGTGCCCCGGTTCCAAGGTTAAAATCGAATGGTCCGCTGCAACAATTTCTTTAGGCTGAGCAGAAGGGTTGTAGTAAATTTCATGAATGAAACTCGCTGTTTGTAAAGGTTCATCAGTTGATGTGCTCAAAAGATTGGTTAAGATGAACAGGAAACCAAACAGGATGAATACAGTAATGATTCTCAACAGGCTATCACCACCACGTTTTGACTTATTTTCCTGATTGATATAGGAAACCCAGTCATCTTCTGAAATGAGATCATTCAATAAGGTCGGATCATCATTCAGCCATTTGAAGACAAGTTTCGCTTCCTCAGCAGAACATTCATTCGCCAGGAATTTATTTAATAAGGATTTGCGATTCATAACAGTTTCTATCCTTTTAGCGGGATAGGTATATAACTGTTATACGAATAGTAATGGGCTTGTCCCCTAAGACAACTTAAAAAATTTTTTAATAAATTTCAGACCAATGCTAACGTTGTTTTCTACCGTCTTCGGGGAGATAGACAATTTGACGGCAATTTCTTTATAACTCAATTCCTCAATTTTATGGAGATAAAAGACCTGTTGCCGCATAAAAGGCATTTGTGCAATCAGCTCTTTTACGTATTCTAACTCTCCTTTATAGGCAATTTGTCGTTCAAGATCTTCATATTGGGTCAGTACAAAAGGTTTCTCAAACTCTACATATTTTCTATTCAAAGCACGCCGCCGCAACTCATCAATTAATTTTGTTCATGCAATCTGAAAGAGCTGGGTACTGAATTGGATTTGCTGATTCGCATGATTCTTGCGTTCCCAAACAATTAGAAAAGTCTGCTGGACGACATCTTCGGCCAGATTCGAACATTGGGTCTTCTGATACAGAAAATAGTACAATTTCCTGTACCAATAACGATAAGCTAAAAAAAACTCCTTTTCGTTAGTCGGTGCCCGCTGTAGGATTTTATCCATCATAATCTACATTTAGATAGTCTTGTTTCAATGCTGTTATCCTCTTTCCAAAGAATATCGAAATTGGTATCTGACAGAATTTCAATTTGATCCATCAAAATGACCCATGCTTTTTGGCTAGTTATCCACCTCTAAAGTGATTATTTTTTATCAAAAAAACAAGATAATATTTTCGATAAGGCCATCGCCTCAATCTCCATTTTAAGCGCTTTCTTTCATAAAAGCTACTTTGCCGATAGGCAACTTATGGGTCCTGTTTTCTTCTCTTGTATTTTTTAGGCGCAGCAAGTTCGTTTCAACTCGTGACCAAATTAGTCCTTTTAACAGTGCTTGTTCAGTGATTGCTCAGTGTAAACTGAATAAACAATGACTGATTACTGTCTAAAAATTGATTAAAAATTGTGAAGAGGTATAAGTTGGTATTAAGATAGATTAGTTTTAATCACTATATAGAAAAAAGAAGGTATTTAGATGATAAGAAAAATCACTTGTCATCTAAATACCTTCGCACTAAAACAAACACCGTGAAACTGCTTGTTTTATGGATAGCAATAAAATCTAGTATCCTGGATTTTGTTTTAAATTTGGATTGACAGCAAGCTGTTGACTCGGAATTGGGTAAACCAATGTTTTCGGGCTGGAATCCGCAGCTTTTTCCTGCCAGGCTAATAAAAACTTACCAAAACGGATCAAATCCTGTCTTCTCCAACCTTCCCAATACAACTCACGCGCACGCTCGTCTAATATATTATCAAGCGTCAACGCTGTCAAGTTATTCACACCACGGTTTGTCCGAATAGTGTTAACTAATCCAAGTGCCTCTGTTGCAGTTCCGGTTCCGCCTCTTAATATAGCCTCTGCTTGCATCAACAATACATCGGCATAACGGAAGACTACCCAGTCGTTATTTCGTTGACCAGTGACAGCATAATCAAAGGCATACTTCATTGGACGGATACCCGCTGTTTCCAATGTAGCTCCAGAGGTCCGGATGGTCACTTCACGCGTGAAGACCAAAGGTGCATTCGCTGGATTTCGCGCCATCAATGGTTTGTTTGTACTCCAATTGTATTGCTGTCCTGCAAAAAAACCTACATTTTGACGTTTGAATTCTTTTGTTCTGTTAGAAGTCGTATCCGCCGGATAATTATAGTAAATTCCTCTTCTTTCATCGGCATCCGAAAATTTATCGTAATAATCTGATAAAGTACACCAACCGTTCCAGCCCCCAGGTCTCATATTATAATGCGCAATAGTATTCCAGGTACGATCCACATTTCCACCTCTATCGCCATTTTTATTATATAAAGTGAAAATATTTTCGGTAGACTTTTCGTCGTTATCGGGCGCGAAATTATCAAAGTACTTGCCCTTTGCAGAAACAGTATAGGATCCCGAAGCCGTAATTTCCTTGGCTAAGGCCACCACTTTATTCATATCTTCGGCAGCAAAAGAAGGAGCTTGTCTGTTTAAAAATGTTCCCTTATTCAAATAAATCTTCATCAGCAATGCTTTTGCCGCATTTTTATTGGCTACATAGGCTGCTTTCGGACCGTTTGCAGGCAAACTCGCTATAATTTCGTTGAGATCCTTCACGATATAATCAATAGCCGCCTGTGGCTGTAACACCTCTGGTGCGATTCTAAAATCTTCAAAAGAGGCTCCTTCCCGGACGGGTACCACGCCATAGAGATCCAACATATCGAACATGACCAACGCACGAATAAACTTCGCTTCAGCACCTTGCTGTGCACTCGGATTATACCGCAACACATTACCCGCATTATAGATGGCTGTACCAAGACTTACAAATGTATTGTTCATATAACCATTATCAGCATTCCAGGTATGTAAATGGATCGCACGATGCATCCCATTATCATCCCAGTCACCTCCCCGTGTAGGAGCCATAGCAGCATCTGTGGATATTTCCTGCATCACCCAGCGCTGTTCCTGCTGATAAGGGGTATTCAATGAATTATAAGCTGTGATCAACAAGCTTCCAGGATCCACATTGGATGTCCCCTCTTCCAATTCTCCTTTAAATTCCTCCTTTAGTTTAGTACAAGAAAATGTACTTGTTACAATGGAGCCAATTATTCCGATATATAATAAAGTTCTTAATTTCATCTTTTTCATCCGTCTAAATTTGATTATTTATTCATCCATTTTGACTGTAAGGCATTCATACTGCCTTTAGTGTTTCATTCGTAATGAGGCGATCAGATTTATTCATTCACTAATATGAATATGTTTAAATCAATCTTGTTACTCTCCTCTTTTTATTATCTAATGATCTACAGTATACGCTTAAAGTGAGAAGTTAACCCCCAATAGGATATTTCTTGCCGGTGGATATGGTAAATATTCGATACCCAACGAAGGAATACCATTTGTTGCACCATCTGTATTCACCTCAGGATCAAACCCTGTATACTTCGTGATGATGAAAAGATTCTGTCCAGTAAGGGATACGTTTAAATTCTTCAGTGTTCTGCCTACATTTCCAACACGATAGCTTAAAGTAAGATTAGCCATTTTTAGATAATCACCTTTTTCAAGGAATCGCGTCGAAGGCGCAGCCGAGTTGGAAGTAGACTCTTTTACAGCTGTATTAAAGAATGCTGAACCGATATTCCGTGATGACAAATTGCTCAATCCCAAAGTCGTCGCTGCCGTATTATTGAATAGATAATGTCCAAACGCGCCATTCATATTGGCAGCCAAAGAAAACTGTTTATAATTTACATTGGTGGAGATACCCAATAATGTGGTTGGATTTGGACTGTTCGTATAAAACTTATTAATTGCAGGATCGTTGGCCGTACTGATACTACCATCCTGTCCACGGTACATGCTCATTCCGGTTTGCGGGTCGATACCTTGGTAATCGGCCAAATACCATACATTCAATGGCTGGCCATTGACCATTCGTTGTCCCAATACACCAGAAAAACCTTGTCCGCGGAGTGCTCCTGTCTCATAATAACCAACAAGGCCACTTACACTATTCTTAAGAAATGTTGCATTACCTGTCAAATCCCAAGTCCAATTGTCATTTTTAATAATTGTACCTGTCAACGCGACCTCTACCCCTTTATTGACAATCTCACCGTCCAAATTTACCCAAATACGTCCCGCAGGAGCTGGCTGTGCAAGCGTTTGCTCAAATAGCGCATCTGTGGTCTTTTTATTAAAATAATCAATGGATCCATATAGACGGTTGCCCCAGATTCCGAAATCTATACCCGCATTGATCGTCGTCGAAGTTTCCCATTTCAAGTCAGGATTTCCATAGTTAGCCTGGCTTACACTCTGATTACCGAAGACCAATCTATTCAATGAGGCACCAGAAGGGAATTCTTGGTTACCTGTTTTTCCCCAACCCAATCGCACTTTAAATTGGTCAAAGATACCGGAAGACTTTAAAAACTCTTCCTGATTAACATTCCAGGCTACGGCCAACGAAGGGAACATGGCGTATTTGTTGTTTGAACCAAATTTCGTTGAACCATCCCTTCGCACTGTTGCAGTGAATAAATAACGATCTAAGTAATTGAAGCCGCCCCGTAAAAAAAGCGATTGCAATTGGTTGGTTGGACTTCTATACGACGATATTTCACGCGTGGAAACAGGCGTATATTGTAGATAGTCAAAATAATCTAACCCCAGGTAGCGAAATCCACCGCCAAAGGAAATGTTATTATTATAATTATAATCCAAATACTCGTAGCCTGCTACTGCATTGACACTCCAATCTGAATTGATTTGTTTATTGTAAGAGAGCATATGCGTCATTTGCAAGTTGGTTTCCCCGTTATTGGAGATAAAAGCCTGCTCATTGTTCACAGCAGAAGGATCAATAAGCCCGGCGCGGTACATACCCTCGCGGTTTCCTGTTTGTCGCATCGCACTATAAATAAAGCGATACTCTAAATCATCTGTAATTTTATAATATGGCGCCAAATTGACCACCATTGTATTGGTTGTCGCCAAGTCCTTAAAGGCTTCAATGCTTGTCAATGGATTTCGTGTGGTTGAACTCACAAAGGTCAAATTACCTTGCTCATCGCGTAATGGTCGCGTTGGATTCCATTGCAGTGCTTGGGAAATCACATTTCCTTCAGAACCTACCATCGCATTGATCGGCGCATATTTATTATCCATTTGCGTCAAAAAGACTGCAAAATCCAATCCCAATCGTTTGTTTTCCAAAAAACGGAAATTCCCGTTAAAATTGGCTGTATATTTCTTCAGTTGTGAGCCACGAATAATACCATTTTGGTTTAAATACCCACCCGAAAGACGGTATTTACCATGTTCGGTTCCACCCGCCACGTCAGCATAGTAATTTTGCGTGATGGCTTTTCTTGTGATTGCTTTAAAAGCATCCTCATTACCACCAAAATCAGCATTTGCCACTTCAGATGGTGTATAATATTTCAACGCCTCTCTGAATCGCGCTGCATCCAATACATCAGGATATTCCCGCATGGTCGAAACACCTGCAGAGGCTCCTACAGAAACCTCGGGCTGTCCTACTTTACCTCTTTTCGTGGAAATAATGACTACACCATTTGCCCCACGTGATCCATAAATTGCCGTAGCCGAAGCATCTTTAAGGATGTCCATACTAGCAATGTCACCCGGATTTAAGTAAGTTAAAGGATTTCCTCTGTCGGAAGAAAAACCTCCTCTTCCTTCGGGCAGAGGTGAGTTGCCCGACATCGGCACACCATCCAGCACAAATAACGGGTTGTTACTGGCGCGGATCGATGAATTCCCACGAATACGTACTGTGGTTGATCCCCCCGGCTGCCCCGTATTGTTAATCACCATCACCCCTGGTGTCTTTCCTTGTATGAGTTGGTCGGGACTGGTCATGATCCCCTTATTGAAGTTTTTTGCTCCAATAGTAACCATAGACCCCGTTAGATCTTTTTTACGGGCAGTACCATAACCGATCACAACGACTTCATCTAAGCCCTGACCGGCACTAGGTTCAAGCGCTACCGTGATATCGCTCCCCACAATGGGTACTTCTTTTAAAGTATATCCGATAAAGGATACTTCCAGCGTTTTAGCTTCACTGGGAATAGTCAATGTAAAGGAACCTTCCGTGTCTGTTGTGGTAGCCGCGGTACCCCCTTTTACTTTGATCGTAGCTCCTGCCAATGGACTTTGAGTCTCATCTACAACCTTCCCCTTCAAGACTTTCGTCTGGGCAACTACAATAAAAGATACAAGCAGAAATGTGAGCGTCATTACGCATTGTGCAAGTAGTTTATTTTTCATACGCTTTTTGATTGGTGGTTTAATTGATTTTTTATCGTGTGCAATAGATACACAGCTGATAATAAGTGATTTTTAATGGTTTATTTTTAGTCCTAAAACTCATTTGAAATGAGTATGGTCTTTCCCAATTATTGCAAATACGTAACGATCAGTATCAAAATCGTTAACGCCCAAATGGAATACCAAATCATCGTGAAGATATTGCCGCACCTGTAAAAACAAAAACCTAACAAACTGAAAAACAAGGATACAGGATATACCTGTCATAATTCTAGGGCGAAACATACGTTTATATTTGGTTATTATTGTTTTATAAAAATGCGCAAATCCTTGTATCTCGTCCAATCAGAGCGTCTCAATTTTATATCAAAGCGTATCAGTAAAACTCTTTTTTATCTTTTAATTGCCTATTTTTAGTTCAACGTAATCAGTTTTGAAAAGAATAACCACCATACTCCTTTTGTATATCTTGCTGGCAGTTATCAACCTGCAGGCACAATCCATCTATTTTAAAAATTATCAGACCCACGATGGCCTTTCCAATAGTACGGTCAAATGTATTACACAAGATATTCAGGGTTTTCTGTGGCTAGGAACGAGGAATGGCCTTAATCGTTTTGACGGTAATCAATTTAAAATATTTCGACACAATGCTTCAGATTCGACAAGTATCGGAAGTTCATCTATTTTAAGCCTCCTCACAGATAGCAAAGGTGTCCTATGGGTGGGTACCACACGGGGTGCCTATCGTTACGATCCTATAAAAGAAGATTTCAAACCATTCAAGCTCATACCCATCGGTGAAGTAAATGCCATACACGAATACGCAGGCTTTATATGGTTGCTTTCCAATGGAAAACTGTACCGTTACAATTCTTATACAGGAGAAATATTCCCATTTGATCTCAACAAAAATACCCTAGTAGCGATCACCAGCAGTAAGAAAGGTGGGTTGTGGGTAACAGACAATAACAGTACAATACTACGGTATCAGGTTAATACGGGTAAATTTTTCCCTGTTGATCTTAAAAAAATCGATCGACAAACACTAGCGAATACCAAAACCGTGTATGCGATCAACGATTCATTGCTAATGGTCGGAACAATCAATTCGGCTTATTTGTTTGATTTCAAAAATGGCACATTAAAAAATCTATTTGCAAGTCATTACCCCAACAAAGTCATTCAGGCAAACTGTATTATTCAACAAACAGAGTCGACATACTGGATTGGAACTGAAACCGGAATATACACCTATGATATTCACACAGGCCAGAGCCAACACATCAAAAAAGACCTGCTCAATCCATTTGCCATTTCTGACAATGCTGTCCTGAATTTCTATCGGGACCGTGAAGACAATATCTGGTTTGGAACATTTTTCGGTGGCTTTAACCAATACAGCAACCAATTCGACAATTTCAAGAAGTATTTGTCCGGATTTGGAAAATCAGCCCTATCAGGTAATATTGTACACGATATCAAAAAAGATCGCTATGGAAATTTCTGGATCGGAACAGAAGATGGCGGATTGAACAAAATAGATGCCCAAACACAACAAATCCAGCATTTCCTTGCCAACGGAAAAAAAGGCAGTATTGCGCATAACAATGTCCATGGCTTGGCAACAATCGGCGACGATCTTTGGGTAGGATCCACCACACATGGACTTGACATTCTCGACGTAAAGACTGGAAAATTAAAAAAGCACTATGACCGCATCGGCCAAGGTCCCTTACAAAGTAGCTTCGCCGTATGCATTTATAAGTCCAAAGACAATACGATGTTTGTTGGCACAGACCGCGCTTTATACGCCTACAACAAAAATAAGGACAGTTTTGATCTCCTTCCTATTCAAGCATGGATACAAGGCATTTATGAAGATGAATATGGTATACTCTGGATCAATACCTATGGCAGTGGGATCTTCCAGTATAACCGCAGCTCGGGAGAAATACAGCATTTGCTGTCCGAACAAGGTAAACAAAATACACTCGTCAATAATTACGTCAACGGCCTATTTGAAGACAGCAAAAAGAATTTATGGTTTTGCACCGAAAGCGGCCTTTCGAAATACCGCCGTGATGGACGTTTCACCAACTACCTGACCGAATCCGGTTTACCTTCTAATCAAGTATTCAAGGTCTTGGAAGACGACAACAACAGCATCTGGATATCGACCGGCGGTGGACTGGTCCGGCTGGACGAGGGTGTCCCTCGAAGGGTCATCTATACCTCCAGAGATGGGCTTCCCGCAGATCAGTTTAATTATAATTCGGCTTTTAAAGATAGCGACGGAACTTTATATTTCGGGACTATCAAAGGAATGGTAAGCTTCAACCCCACAAAATCCATTAAGAACAGTTTTATTCCACCCATATTCATCAGCGGCATTCAGATCAACAATGTCAATGTGCCGGTTCGTGAAAATGGCATACTCAAAGAATCCATCTCCCTATCAAAAGAGATACACTTAACCTACGACAATTCCAATATCAGCTTCCATATAGCAGCCTTGAGCTTTGTTTCCCCAAAGAGCAATCCCTATCGTTATATCATGGAAGGTTATGATAAAGGCTGGACCGATATTACGGGAAATCAAAAAATCTATTACAATAAACTTCCACCAGGTACGTATACGTTTAAGTTCAGGGGTGCAAATAACAACAGCGTCTGGAATCCGACAGAAAAAAAACTGCTCATCATTGTTTCGCCCCCCTGGTGGCAATCAAGCTGGGCGTACTTACTTTATTTTGTGAGCTTTGGTACGATTATACTGCTCGTATTACGGTATTATTTTCTACTTATAAAGGCCAATAATGGTCAAAAGATGGATAGCTATGAACGAAAAAAAGAACAGGAAATTTATAATCTCAAACTGGAGTTTTTTACCAATCTGGCCCACGAAATTCGTACGCCACTCACCCTGATCAAAATGCCCCTTGAGAAGATAATAAACCAACAGAAATTTACCGATAGCGACACAGCCAAGGATCTCGCACTAATTGAAAAGAATACAGCGCGTTTAATTCGCCTGACCAACCAACTACTGGATTTTAGAAAAGCAGAAACCAACAATATGAGCCTTATTTTTACTAAAACGGACATCAACACACTCCTATCCGAAGTATTCCACGACCTAAATTATCTTGCAAAAGATAAACAGTTGCATTATGAGCTTAGCCTGCCACGTATCAGTCTCGCTGCTTATGTGGATGAGGAAGCTCTCCGAAAAATCTTTACTAATCTTATTCACAACGCCATCAAATATGCAGATGAAGAAGTCTATGTCAGGCTCCTCCCTTTTAATAGCGATGATATTATGTTCAATATCGAATTTAAGAATGATGGTGAGCTTATTCCTTATGAAAAAAGAGAAAAAATATTTGAACCATTTTATCGATTGAACGAATCCGATAAAGATACGGGGACAGGTATTGGCCTTCCCCTATCCCGCTCCTTGGTCGAATTGCACCAAGGAACCTTGTCACTTGTCTATCTGGAAGAAAACCGCAATATATTCCTGCTGTCTGTACCGATTTTTCAAGAACAATCACTGGACATCAAATCTTTTCAGGAAGATAATGACGATCATGTATTAAATGATAAACCAGACGAGCAGGAGGAAGAAAAACCGGTGATTCTACTCGTCGAAGACAATAAAGAAATTCTTGCCTACCTCAATAAAGAATTAAAAACCAGCTATATAATCCTACGAGCCGGCAATGGTGCCGAAGCGCTCGAAATATTAGACCAGGAGAATGTACAACTGGTACTGACAGACATCATGATGCCTATTATGGATGGCCTAGCTTTATGCAGACGTATCAAAACAGATATTCTCTATAGTCATATTCCCGTGATCTTTCTGACCGCAAAAAATGCATTGGATTCCAAAATTCAGGGATTAAAAAATGGTGCCGATGCTTATATCGAAAAACCTTTTTCGCTTGAATTCCTCATGGTACAAATACGCAATATTCTCAAGAACCGAAAAATTATCAAGAATTACTTCACTAACACCCTCAGCTCCAACTTAATAGATATCAACGTTTCGGGTCCTGACAAAGATTTCATCAGTCAGCTCAATACGGTTATTTATGAGAATATTTCAGCGATAGACCTTAATGTGGATGAACTGGCCAAACTGATGCATATGAGTCGTCCGACCCTTTACCGTAAAATCAAAGGACTCTCCGACCTAACACCCAATGAATTGATCAATATTTCACGATTAAAAAAAGCGGCAGAACTGCTTACTCAGAAAGAATACAACATTACCCAAGTATCAACGATGGTAGGTTACACCGTGCAATCCAATTTTTCCAGGGACTTCCATAAACATTATGGTATGTCGCCGAGCAACTATATTCTTGAAAACAGTAAATAATGCATACGTGTTCAGCAAATGATGGTGCATTTTTCAGCAAATGATACGCACAAGTTTTAGTAAATCGAACGAAATTATCCCGCTGTCTAAAAGCGAGCCGTGCTAACTAAAGCAAATTAGTATACTTAAGGAGATGATGAAAATCCAATTGCAGGAGCTGGGCCAAGTGAGCAGAAAATCGTAGACGTAAGCTCTATTTACTACGTCTACGATAATGATCTTAGCGTTTACTCTTGGGAACAAAGAATGCAGCCAGCAGCATAAATACACCGGCCAACAACAAGCCATAAATGGATTGGCTATGAAAAAAATATTTGATGATCATTCCTCCAAAAAATCCACATACAATCTGTGGTAAGGTAATGAAGAAATTGAAAAGACCCATATAAACCCCCATTTTCCCTGCAGGCAGGTGATCGCTCAAAATGGCATAAGGCATCGCTAAAATACTTCCCCAAGCAATACCAATACCGATCATGGGAAGAATCAGCAGATTAGCATCTTTAATCAGAAACAGTGAAATCAACGAGAGTCCTCCAATGGAAAGCCCAAGCGCATGCGTTTTTCCACGTCCGAGCTGTTTGGCTATCCGCGGAATAAACAAAGCATATAGAGCCGATACCCCATTGTAAATACCAAAAAGCACGCCCACCCAATTGGCCGCCTCCATATAAAGATCCTGCCGATTTCCTTCCCGCAGGTAAAAAACCGAATCTGCAATCGCAGGAGTTGTATATACCCACATCATAAAAAGGGCAAACCAGGAAAAGAATTGAACCCAACCGAGTTTGCGCATGATCAATGGCATCTTACCAATATCGCTGGCAATAGCGCGCAAACCAAATTTTGGCGCTGTCTCCTGTTCAACCACCATGGTATCGGAAAATGACCGTAATTCCTGTGGCGTATATTCCTTCGTTTTAAACACCGACCACAACACCGTTAGAAGCAGTACAAAACCACCAAAATAAAAAGAATATATCACATTGTTTGGCACCTGACCAACTTCGGAAGTTCCCTGTACATGAAAATATTTTGTCAGTATAAAGGGAAGTAAGGATCCCAATACGGCTCCAATACCGATCAGAAAGGTTTGTACGGAGAATCCAAGACTACGTTGGTTGCTCGGTAGATTATCGCCAATTAAGGCTCTAAAGGGCTCCATTGTCACATTGATGGAAGCATCCATAAACATTAATAGTCCTGCTCCTATCCAAAGTGGTGCTAGCAATGTGGTAAATACTGCTGCATTCGGCATCAAAAACAGGGTTATGGTGGTCAGCAGTGCACCCACCAAAATATAAGGCCGACGACGCCCCAATTTATTCCAGGTTCGATCGCTATAATGCCCGATAATTGGCTGCACAATCATCCCCGTAATCGGAGCCGCAAGCCAAAACAGCGACAGGTGTTCTACATCAGCACCAAATGTCTGTAGAATACGGGAAGCATTGCCGTTTTGTAAGGCAAACCCCATTTGTATGCCCAAAAACCCAAAACTCATATTGATGACCTGGCTAATATTTAATTCAGGTTTATTTCCCATAATAGGCTATCAAAATTTAAGACAAAATACAATTTAATTATCACTTAATCCCTATTTTCAGCAGGATAAGATTGGTTCTTACGCTGCTGAAAACAGGGGCTTACCGAACCTGAAACACCTGCTTTTTGCTTTGTGCAGCCAGAATGAAAGCTTCTGCCTCCGTCTGGATATGGGCCGCAGTGTCACTGTCATTTTCGATCGTAAATCCATCCGACCGTACCGCAATCAACAAGGTCGCACCGCGAAATAAGACACGGAATTTATACCCTTCCCACTCTTTAGGCAACATTGGATTTAAATACAGTTTTCCGTCCTTAATCCGCATTCCTGCAAAGCCCTCTACGATTGTCATCCAGGTACCCGCCATGGAAGTGATATGTAAACCGTCTTCGGTATCGTTATTATAATCATCCAGATCCAAACGAGAGGTCCGCAGATAGAATTCATAGGCTTTTTCTGGTTTATTCAACTTAGCAGCCAATATCGCATGGACGCAAGGAGAAAGCGAGCTTTCATGTACCGTAAACGGCTCATAGAATTCATAATGTCGCCTTAAGGCTTCAAGATCAAACTGGTCTTCGAGAAAGTAAAAGCCCTGCAGCACATCGGCCTGTTTGATGTAACAGGAACGTAGAATCCTATCCCAGCTCCAACGCTGGTTGATCGGTCGTTGAGCCGGATCAAGTTCGGCCACAGGAATTAACTCTTTGTCGAGGAAACCATCCTGTTGCAGAAACACCCCGCGCTGCGCATCAAAAGGATAATACATGTTATCGATAATATGCTGCCATTTTTCCTGTTCCTCCGCTCCTATGGCTAACTTCGTTTTTAATGCGTCAGCAATGTCGGAGTTCAGCTGCGCCAGCTTGTTTAAACAGTCCAGTGTATATTCTAGGCACCAGGAAGCAATCCGATTGGTATACCAGTTGTTGTTCACGTTGTTTTCATACTCGTTTGGTCCCGTCACCCCCAACATGACATATTGCTGGCGCTCAGCGCTCCAATTAACGCGCTGTGCCCAGAATCGGCTTATCGCAATCAAGACTTCCAAGCCGTGTGACCAGATGTAGTCCTGATCACCGGTGTAACGGACATAGTTATAAATCGCGAATGCAATAGCTCCATTGCGATGAATTTCCTCAAACGTAATTTCCCATTCATTATGGCATTCCTCACCATTAATCGTCACCATGGGATAAAGTGCAGCTCCATTGGTAAAGCCAAGTTTAGCGGCGTTTTCGATGGCTTTACCCAATTGCTGATGACGATAAATCAACAAGTTACGCGCAATATTTGGAGATTGTGTTGCGAGGTAAAAAGGAATACAATAAGCTTCAGTATCCCAATAGGTGACACCGCCATATTTTTCTCCGGTAAAACCTTTCGGACCAATATTGAGTCGCTCATCTTCGCCGGTATAGGTCTGGTTGAGCTGAAATATATTATAGCGTATAGCCTGCTGCGCAGCGACATCACCACTGATTTCAATGTCACTTTCTGCCCAGATCGCTTGCCAAGCTGCAGCTTGTTTCTCCTTTAGTTGCTCATAGCTCAGTGCATCTAGCTTATGTAAATTGACCGAAGCAGCCACTTCTAGCTCTGCCGACACATGGTTCTGTGATGTAACAATGGAAACTCGCTTTTCAACGCGACAAATTTGAGATTCGGTTAGCTCGGTCTTATAAATTTCTGCTATACAGCCTCGACTTGTCACCGTATCTTGCACTTCGACAACGGCTGTAGGTCCTGTCACGGTAGTTGTAAGCAGGGCGTACACCTCAAAGCCAGTTTTCTTGGTACGCGCCGCCACAAAGGTATTTTCACCATCTCTTCCCTGCGCTGTGCTTTCCCAAAATTGCTCGTCGTAGTTACTGTCTCGATTGACAACTTCAGCATTTAAATGCGAGCGGACCTCCAAAGCAATCGGACCGGAAAGTGCCTGTATGTTGTACTGTAATGAAGCTGTTTCCGAAGCAAACAGATGATACATCCGGCTTGCTTCAACCTTCAACTGTGCCCCATCGGGCATTTCCACAATAAAACTGCGGTATAAAACCCCATTTTGCATATCCAGGCGACGTTCAAAAGATTTGACCGCAACTTTGTTTAGGTCGAGAACCTGCCCATTCACTAGAATATGTAGGCCTATCCAATCGATGGAATTGATGACCTTGGCAAAATATTCGGGATACCCATTTTTCCACCAGCCCACGCGTGTTTTGTCAGGATAATAAATACCCGCTAGGTACGATCCCTGTAACGACTTCCCGCTGAATTCTTCTTCAAAATTAGCCCTCTGCCCCATCCGACCATTACCAATAGCGAAGATACTTTCCGAAAATTCATTATGTTCGGGACGAAAGGTGTCTTCGATAATTTGCCAAGGGTTATGTTTGATATATGTTTTCATCTTTATATTTTTTTCAATGCGCGACGGATACTCTGCCTCAATCATTCTGGTCTTCTTTGCCAATATGATCTACGCCTTGCTTCCATCACTTGAATTGCTCCTAAAATTTAAAATTTATCGACTAAGGCTCCTAAATCGGCTACCACTAAATCTGCTCCGTTAAGATGTTCAGCCTGCCCAATCCCTATGACCTGCATGCCGGCTGCCCTTGCCGCATCGATCCCCGCCTGGGCATCTTCCAGCACGAGACAGCATGCCGGCTCAATTCCCAAAGCCTCAGCTCCCTTCAGGAAAACTGCTGGATTAGGTTTAGACAGTTGCACCACATTTCCATCAATCAATGTGTCGAAATAGCTGATAATCCCCGTTTTTTCAAGGATGCCCATCGCGTTCTTGCTGGCTGACCCCAATGCAATCTTAATTCTCTTTTTCCGGAGTTTTTCTAATAGATCCAAACTACCTGAAAGCAAGTGGTCAGGGCTGAGTTGTTCAATCAGCTCCAAGTACCATTTGTTTTTAAGTGACAGCAAATCCGCTTTTTCAGCATCGGATATTTTCGCCCCCGCCCATTTTAAAATAAGCTCGAGGGATTCAATGCGACTGACCCCTTTCAACTGTTCATTGTCAACAAGAGAAAACGAATAACCCAAGCCTTCTGCCAATCTGTGCCAGGCTTGAAAATGGTAGACCGCCGTATCCACCAACACACCGTCCAAATCAAATATTACGGCTTTTACAGTATTATAATTAATCATCGAAAAATGAATTCTATAGAATTTTAAATTGTGTTAAAACTTAAGCTCAAACACTTTAGTCTCGTAAGCGTCCAACTTCAAGCTATGGTCAACTGGATTGGTCTCTTGCTTTTGAATAATATCGAAATAGGACTTCACCTGGTTATTTCGTTCCCTAAAGCGATCGAGTTTAAGTTCCTTCGCGACATCATTGCAATTCATCACGACCATAACAGTTTGCTTTTCGTTGTAACGGAAATAAACATATACGCCATCTTCGGGCACATATTGCATCGTTTTACCGGTTTGCAGAACGGTATGTTGTTTTCGGTAATTGGCTAAGGTCTGCACATAACTCCACATATCCTGCTCGGCTTTCGTTCTTCCGTCAGCTGTAAATTTATTCGATTTGTCACCTATAAAACCACCCTGAAAGTCTTCCCTTAGCAAGCCGTCGGGATTAGAGAAATTCTTCATCAGAATTTCAGCTCCATAGTACAACTGTGGGATACCCCTTGTTGTCATAAGCCAAGCCATTGCTGATTTATATTTCTGCACGTTTTCGCCTACAACGGAGAAAAAACGATCCTTATCGTGGTTATCCAAAAAAAGCACATTTTGCTCTGGATGTGGATATAGAAAATCTGAGGCCAGGGTCGAATATAATTTATTGGCTCCGGCAGTCCATTCTGTCTTTTGGTTGAGCGCATCACCTATGGCATAATTAAGCTGAAAATCGGTTACGCCCATCAACTTGGAATCCACGTCCTGACCAACTCGTTTTCCGCCCAGAAAATAAGCCTGATTGGCAACCCCGTGTACCCATGTCTCCCCAAAAAAGGTAAACTTTGGATACTCCTGCAGAATGCGATCGGTCCATTTAGCCATAAAATCCAGATCATTGTACGGATAGGTATCTATTCGGAATCCGTCTATTGCTGCGGTCTCTATCCACCAGATATGGCTTTGGGTCAGGTAATTTTGAACGTATGGATTCTGTTCGTTCATATCGGGCATGGTGGGAACAAACCAACCTTTGACCATTTTCTTTTTGTCATCTGCCGAGGCATAAGGATCAAAAACAGCCTGATCTTTGTAGGATGTCTGCGTATAGGAAGGCCATTCATTGAGCCAGTCTGCCATCGGTTTGTCTTTCACCGTCCAATGATAACTTCCAATATGATTGGGCACCACATCAAAAATCAATTTCATCTGACGCCGGTGGAGCTGTTCGCCTAATTGCACATAAGTGTCATTGCTGCCAAAGCGAGGGTCTATATGATATGTTTCGGTATTGGCATAACCATGGTACGAGGCCTGTGGCATGTCATTGGTCAACACGGGAGTCAGCCACAAGGATGTAACACCAAGATCTTGCAGGTAATCCAGTTTCCCGATAATACCTTCCAAATCGCCACCATGACGCAAGTACATTGAATCCCGGTTCAAGCTCATATCCAACATACCTTTCACTTGATCATTTGCCTTATTTCCATTGGCAAAACGATCAGGCATAATCAGATAGATCAAATCGGCACTGTTTACTCCTTGCGCTTTTACTTTTTGATCTCTTTGCTTCAACTCATAACGATAAGTCAGTTTTTTCTTTCCTTGACGAAAGGTAAAAGTTGACCATCCCGGTTGGGCCGAAGCAGCCACCTTGACATCCAAAAACAGGTAATTGGGATTTTCCACCCGATTGATTTTTACCAATTCTATTCCTTTATCCTCCACTTGCACCTCACTTTTTCCGATCTGGGGTCCATAGACAACAAGCTGCAAGGTTGGATTTTCCATGCCTACCCACCAGTTTAAAGGTTCTACACGTTGAATGGATTGCCCCAATAAGGGGCTCCATCCAAGCACTGTTAGCGCCACGATTACTGTGGTAATATTTTTATTTATTTTAAACATCATTTGCTATTTCTTTGTCAGCGTATAGGTATTTGCATTGAAATCCACGACAATAGCGTAGGTACCGGCACTGGCAACCGCGATATTGGCACCACCAGCCGCTAAAGTTCCATTTGCCCCGCCAAAATTGGTTCCCCAATCGTGATTTTTACGGAATTTGATCTCTCCTGCCGTCAAGCTCACTGTGAGCTTCCATACCTGGTTGGCATTATCAAACTTCATATCTGTATCGGCATCCCAACCTTTCGGTGTCGCGCTGCCAATAATGCCCCAGTTGTGATCTTTAAATGAAATGGTATTGGCAGTTGTGTTGACCTCGATTTCCAGATTACCTGCACGCGGCGCTTTTATATTTCCACCGCCATTAAATGCGATTTTACCATCTGCAGTTTGTCCATAAGAATTCGCCCAATTGCGTTCAGTTGTAATCTTAAATTCTGAATTCACTTCCGGAAATAAGATAATGCCTGTATAGATACCGTTACTTGTTGGGGAAACTAACGACTCAGCTGTGGCTGGATCCCATCCCTGATAAGCGCCTGGAACATACAGATAGCTGGTTGAAGCAAAGGGAACTGCTTTCAGGCTTGCCAAAGCCGAAAACACGACCGTAATTTTAGCATTGATACTTGACTTCAGACGTACATCAAAGTCAGAAGCCGTTCCTGTCGGAACACCAAGAGAAAGTAAGTAGCTATTCAATTCATAACCTGTAAAACCAACTGTTGTCCGACCACTCGGAATAACAACTTCTTTTACTGTTTTAAAATTGTCTCCTTTGAGCCCAAACTGGAGTACGTTGGTTACTGCCGCCTGAAAACCAAAGTCAGGCTGAATCATAGTTAAGTGCAGTACCGTGTCCTTTGAATTATCTTTAGACAGGGTTACATTATTTTTATCAAGGCTTAAAGTCGCTGGCTTTATACCTTCATCACTAGCCAATATGGCCCGCGTTTCGTCTTTTTTACAACTTTGGAATAGCGCTATAAACAGCAGCATGATTCCGATATAGTGTCTAGTTTTCATCTGTTTTATTTTGTTTTCAATAGCTGATGAACGCTCAGGGCAAATATTTACCGTCCTGTGCGCCGATCAATATGCATTGCTCGGTTTCATCTGTCAACAATTTTCTTAGTACAGGTATGGCCACATCGATCAGAAGAAGCTTACCGCATCCAAACTCAATCAGGAGTTGTAGATTCGTCTTTCATTGGAATAAATTCTCCTTTTCCGATGCTGATTAATTATAGCCGGGATTCTGTACAAGATTGGAGTTCGCGATTATATCTGAAGCCGGAAGCGGGAACAGTGTTCTATAAGCTGGCACAGCTTGACCGGCTAACACACCTCCTTTAAAAGGCCAGAGGTAATTATCGCCCGTAAATTTGCCGTAACGAATTAAATCCGAACGTCTAAACCCTTCCCAATACAGCTCTTTCACACGCTCGTTGAGTACATCGTCCAGCGAGAGGTTTGCCAAATTCCCACTGTTGTTGCCATAGGCACGCACACGCAACTTGTTGACGTAATCCAATGCTTTAGCCACGTTACCACCGGAGCCACCCCGTAAAGTTGCTTCGGCGTAAATCAGGTTCATCTCTGCCAATCGAATTAATGGAAAGTCCACCGATGCTACAAAACCTTCAGCTGCTGGAGGAGCAGTTTTTCCGTCTTTGTTCACATTCCGGAATTTAGTAACTGCCAACCCCTGCTTATAGACAGCGATATCTTCTATTTTTACGCTTGTATTTAAGTGAAACATTGCCCTTTTGTCCGTTGCTCCGGAGTAGTCACCGAAAATGGTTGCGATATTGTCACGCGTCCGATTTCCGGCCCAACCGCCGCCAGGCACACCAAAAGAAGTGGGATTCATGGTCGCGTCGATAGCTGCATTGATCAGATAAGTCGTTCCCCCCTTGCTCTGTGTTTTGGTTCCATCGTAAGGCAGATAAAAAATAAATTCGGTGTTGTTCACATCATTATCTGCATAGAAGAGCTCCCGGTAATTTGTCCCCAAGCTATAGCCCGAGTTCAATACCTTTTCTGAATACGTGATGGCTTCGGTATATTTCTTATTACCGGCCCCCAGGTAGACTTCAGCGTTGAGGTATAAACGAGCCAATAGCCCCCATGCCGCTACTTGGTCCACACGACCATAAACATTCTGTTTGGCACCTTTGAGCTGACCAGCAACCTCCAGCAGTTCTTTCTCCACATACGCGAAAAGCTCAGGTCGTTTGATCTGTGGCGGTGATACTTTGCCTACTGAAGTTTCTTCGGTTACAAAAGGTGGATTTCCGAATAGATCAAGTAGAACCCAATAGTTGTAAGCACGTAAGAATCTTGCTTCGGCACGATAATAAGCGATCTCTTTTTTGTCGGCATCTGAAATACCGCGTTCGGCCAATTTAGCATCCGTGCTCTCTCTTAAAAATTCATTGACAAGGGTAGCACTGTAGACACAACGCGTGTAAAGACCGCGGAGCATGGGATTGCTATCGTCAAAATTGAGGTAATCCAAACCACTAATTCCCGGGTCATTAAGCCAGGCGCAAGCAGCTTCATCGGTAGTAAGTTCTTGCGCATTCCAAAAAAGACGTAAAAAATCCGATGTTCCGGCATCTAAACCACCTAAGTCTGTATTATTCGGCCCCGATGTGCTCGTTAAAGTCAATGATCCATACAATCTTGCAAATGATGAGGTATAACCTTTAAAATCTTTATAAGCAATATCTGCGGTGACATCATTAGTCGGCTTTAAATCCAAATCCTTGTGGCAGCTGCTCAATGCGATGGCGAGCAGGCAAGCGCCTATATATTTATTTAATTTTTTCATTGTTATATCATTTAAAAACTCACATTTACACCCAATACATAAGTTCTTGGTCTTGGATAGAAACGGTCGTCTATACCATTGGATATTTCTGGATCAACTCCTTTGTACTTGGTGATGGTAAATACATTTTGTACAGTGGCAGAAATAGACATCGAAGCTTTGCTGTTCCGAATAAATTTTCCGAGGTTATAACTCAGATTGACATTATCCATTTTCAAGAATGACGCATTTTTGATGTAATAGTCGCTTCGTAACTGCTTGAGTAGAAAATTGGTATTCAAAAAATCCACCGGGGCATTGTTGATCACCAAAACCGCCTGATCGTTGATGTTCGCGCCACTGCCTAGGTTGGATGAAACATTGTCGTACACATAATTATCCAAACTTGCGCGCAATACGGTGCTTGCCGACCATTTTTTGTAACTGTATGCCGCCGTAAAACCCAAAAGGTATTTCGGTAAAGGTGATTTGTATAGGTAACGGTCGTTATCGCTGATCACGCCGTCGCCATTGCGGTCAACATAGACCCCTTCTACAGGATGCCCCTGTTCATCATATACCTGCTGGAACACATTGAAACTATTGGGCATGAAATTCACCTTATGTGCCTGGATATTCCCCCCTGTTCCACCACGAATACTACCGGTCTCCACGATAAAGTTTGGATCATCGCTCTGCGTCAGGTTGGTCACTTTGCTTCTATTATAAGTCACATTGAAACCAAGATCCAACGACGAATTTTCTGTTTTTACCGGAACGTAATGCAGGTTAAACTCCAGACCCTGATTCTCCATATTACCGACATTCGTCAACAAAAAGTTGCTAAAGTTTGATCCTACAGGAACTGGAATGGTACTGAGCAGGTCCTTGGTCTTTTTCGAATAGTAGTCTATGCTACCATAGAATAGATTGTTAGCGAAACCAAAATCAACTCCAGCATTGTAGGTCGTTGTACTCTCCCAGCGGATATCTTGATCGTAGGCGACCGGCGAATTCAGGTAATAATACTCATTACCAAATCGATACATGGATTCATTACCACTTATGGTGTAATTAGGCAAATAAGAATAGTTGGCAATACCGTCTTGCTGACCGGTCTTTCCATAACTTAAACGAAGTTTCAACTCCGAAACCGCAGCTATTTCTTTTAAAAAGCCTTCATTTTTCGCGCGCCAGGTAAAACCGACAGAAGGGAAATATCCCCAGCGGTTATCCGGGCTAAAACGGGAAGAACCATCTGTCCGCAAGGTTCCAGAAAGGACATAACGATTGTCGTAGGTATAGATCAAACGTCCGTAATAGGAAATCAACAGGTTTTCGGGTTTATCAAAAGGTCGCGTTGGTTCATTTAAGATCTTATCACCTTCGGCATTTGTACGGTTAAAATTGTATACTTTACTACTATTTTTATAGTAACCATAGCCTAGTGTCGCGTCTATCGTACTTTTGATTGTAGGTAATTCTTTATCATACTTTAGATAAAACTCGAGTGTTTTATTGTTGATATCGGTTTTATATTGCGTTCTTTCACCACCTTCATTGAAATTACGTGCAGCAATAGCCGGCGTAAATGTATTCCCTTTTGAACGCGCCAGATCGTAGCCGACGTTTAAGTTGGCGTGTAACTCGGGAAGGAAATGGAAACTATAATCCACTTTTGCATTTCCAATGCTTCTGAAAACATCGCCATTATCTTTGCGCAGATCCAATAAGGCCAAAGGATTTCGAGGTGCATTTGGATTGGGTTTCCCGCCCTGAACCCACTCATAATATCCGCCAAAACTATCCTTATCATCGACATAAACAGGTTGGGTGGGATCGAACTGAATCGCTGACCCGATCGCATCTTGCGTAGCAAATTTCGATTTCGACCAGGTACCACGTACATTCACATCCAGCGAAAGGTGATTGTCCAGAAATTTCGGTGTCAAGGCCAATGCCGCGGTGGTCCGTTTTAAGTTATCATTTTTCAGCACACCATCCTGATTCATATAACCAGCAGAAATACGGTAAGGCATATTGCCAGCTCTGGAAGCAATGTTAACATTATTGTCCGTAGTAAAGGCATTGCCATAAATCACATCCTGCCAATCGGTATTTGCTATTCCCAACAATTTTTTCATGGCATCACTGCCATTGGTATTGACATAATCGCGGATTTGATCCGCGTTAAGCAGTTTTACTTTATTGGCCACAGTCGCCAAGGAGTTCTGTGTAGAGAAGTTGATCTGTGTTCCTGAGCGGCTGCCTTTTTTGGTGGTGATTAAGATGACACCATTCGATGCACGCGATCCATAAATTGCCGTTGCATTGGCATCTTTCAAGATGGTAAATGTCTCGATATCATTTGGGTTAATCAAACTTAATGGATTCGCTACGCCGGATACCGAGCCACCAGCCAAAGGAATCCCATCCACGACGATCAATGGATCGTTACTGGCATTCAGTGAAGCGCCGGAACGGATCCGGATTGTACTTCCTGCGCCTGGCTGCCCCCCACTTGTTGTAATCTGTACGCCCGGAACTTTCCCCATAATGAGTTGCTCGGGAGAGGAGATCTGTCCTTTTTGAAAATCCTTAGAACTCACCGTGCTGATTGACCCCGTCAGGTCACTTTTCTTTTGTGTACCATAACCAATCACAACAACCTCATCCAGCGCACTCGTATTGGATTTAAGGTAGAGGTTTAACGGATTCTGCCCATCACTGATTTGGATTAAGGTGTCCAGGCTCGCGTATCCGACCATGCTGACTCGCAGGCGTAATTTCCCCGTTTGTAGTCTATCCAAGCTAAAATCCCCATTCGCATTGGTAGACAGTGATTTTTGAATATCCTCGAAGCGCAGTGTAGCACCGACCAAGGAACTCCCCTTCTGGTCCATTACTCGCCCCTTTAGCGTTGCCTGTTGGGCAAATGCCGAAGCACTTACGCCGAGTAGCATGCTCAGAGCCCAAAATGGACGTGATAGCTGTTTGTTCATAAAATAACTGTTTATTTATTTAGTTTTGTTTTGCTTATCAATTGGTATTGTCCAGGCAAAAGGCTCAATTTTGACTGACTGAGCCAGTTGAGCTCTTTTCCCGTAAAATTGTCCACCCACTGTCCCTGCAGTGCTTGTGGCAATGTAAATTCCACACTTTCTACTCCAAAATTGCCAAGTACCCCTATTTGTTGTCCATCCTTTTCCAGCACGAAATATTTAACGGCATCTTTCATAGCCGATGTAACAATCGTCCCGTTTTGGAAAATGCTATTTTTGGTTTTGAAACGGGTGAGTTTCGCATAGGTCTCAAAGAGTTTTTTACGATCATCTTGCTGCAGATAACTCCATAATAATGGTTTTTCACCTGTCCGTCCATTTTCATCGATAGACACATCATAGCCATATTCACCAAACTGCCAGATCATCTTAGGTCCAGGCGAAGTCAATAAAAATACCGCCGCTTGTTCCAAGCGTTTTAATGCTGTACCGAGATTCTTGATATTATAGTTACCGGATGAATTTCCATAATTGAGGCACTTGAACAAGAGTCTCTGTTCGTCGTGACTTTCCATATAGGACACAAAAGAAGGTTGCACCATCCCATGATTTGAGGCAAACAAACGACCGAGATCCGAGTCATTATTGGCATTCCATCCCATCGCCGCTTCGTTGAAGACATGATTCATATTATTCCAGAGCAACATACCCGATTGCGCCAGCTCCATTTCTTCCTGATCACCGCCAAGATGCTCGAGAATGATATAACAAGAAGGATCTATACTCCGAATATGCTGCTGGTATTGCTTTAAGATCGCCACACGGGAAGCATCATAGGCATTCCAAGCGCTTAAATCACTTTCTGAAGTGCCTGAATTTTTCTGGGTAAAACCTTTAGACAAGTCAAAGCGGAAGCCATCGATCTTGTATTCTTGCATCCAATAGGTCAAGACATCTTTAACAAAAGTCTGTGTATAACTACTTTCGTGGTTAAAGTCGAATCCAACATTAAACGGATGCTTGGCAACCGTATTGAACCAAGGACTATTGCCAGCGACGTTGCCCTGCTCCATATAAAGCTGTACAAGCGGCGACTGACCAAATGCGTGATTAAAAACAACGTCCAAAATCACGGCAATACCATTTTCGTGACAGGCATCGACATAGGCTTTCAGGTCATTTTTCAAGCCGTAATATTTATCCAATGCCCGGTGGAATGAAGGATTGTATCCCCAAGTCGAATTCCCTTCCGATTCCTGTACAGGCATTAGCTCAACGGCATTTACACCCAGCCTTTTTAAATAAGACAAAGAATCCTTGAGTGTAGTATATTGATGCTGTTTGACAAAATCGCGGACCAACAGTTCATAGATCACCAAATCACCTTGAGCAGGTCTATTAAAAGCAGTTGTTTTCCAGGTATAAGCCTTTGTGGAAAGATCCAATACGCCGACAATACCATGCGCAGCTGCGGGATAAGCGGGTACAGCCGCTGCTGTAAGCCCAAGTGCAGCATCATTCTGCGGATCAAGAATCAGTTCAGCATAGGGATCAGCGATAGCCAATTGGCCATCCACCAAAAACTGATAAGTCTGTTTTTTGGAGAAATCCAGATTCGATACCGTTACCCACCAGGTTTTGCCATCTGGAGTCTGGCTCATCGCATAGGCTGGTAATGCTTTATAGTTGTTAAAACCACCTAACAGATATACACTTTTTTTCAGTGGTGCTGTGAGCGCAAAACTGACCTCCCCTTTTTCCCTGTTTATGGTTGTTCCGTTTGGATTGATACCTATCGGGAGGGCAGCAATGGTAGCTTTTGATTCTACAAATAGCTCCACTTTACTGGAATATACCTTGCCATCAGCTTCCAAGCGGGCTTCGAGCTCATGAAGGCCGTTGCTTTGTAGACTAACAGATTTTTCTAAAGACAGTGCAGCAGAAGATTCAGCCAGCAATATACCATTGTCCCAGACACTGATTTTTCCGGACTGCGTTGCCTGTAATTTTAGCTTCAGGTTATCGCCAACGGTGTACATCTGCTCAGTGGTCATTGGATCTGTGGGTTGCAGCTTAGGCGACACAAAACGAATTGCTTGCATGTTACTCGCCACGAAAGGCAGAAATAAATCTGAATTATTTTTATTTCGTTGGACGAGCGATCCATCACCATTGCGCACTAAAAGTGCCAACTGACCAAATTCCAAAGCATTTGACAGATTAAAGAATTTGGAAGGCGTAAATGTAAATGTATATAAACCAGCAGAAACAAATTTAAGTTTATAAGCGTTGTCATTCTTTGACCAGTCTGTCGCTACATGCTGCCAGCTCCCCCCATGGACAGGAATCAACCCCGCGTGTAGATACAGGTCGGTGGTGCTACCTTTTAACGCTGCATTTCCTTTCGAAAGATCAAATTGCAAGGTGATTTCCTTATCCCAAAAGATAAATGGAGCAGAAAGATTCACCAAACCAGTCCCCTGCTGTTCAATAACAGGTGGTTGCTCGATATCCACGATATCTTTCTTATTTGCACATGATGATAATAGGACAATCACCCAGAGATACCCTATTAAACGAGAGATATGCTTCCCCATCGATAATTAGCTTTACTTGGAATCTGAAATTGGGAACGTTCCCGAAATCAAGGTAAAAAGAAATCGCCTGTTGCGATTTGCTGGATTTCCCTATCCAATATTTTATACAAATTGATTATTTAAATACTCTCGGGAATGTTCCCGAAAGTAATCAAAGCTAAATAATGGGATTACAAAAAACAAATATTTTTTTTCTTATTTGAGGCTGGATTTTTGAAAAATAAGCTGGGAATCAAGGTAAACCGAATTAGCAAACTTATCATTTGTTGGATCATCCATTTTATCTAACAGGTATTTTGTTACCAATTGGCCCATTTCGTAGGCAGGTTGTTTCACTACGCTCAGTGCTGGGTCGATCAGATCGGCGATATCCAAACAAGAAAAACAAATGATTTTGAGGTCTTCAGGAATACGAATTGCGAGCTGCTTGGCGACCCGTATACTCGAAATAGCGAGACGTTCTACTGAAGCAAAAATGGCATCGGGTTTTTCCTTTTCGATCAAGCTGGCGATATCTTTCATATTCTGATCGGCATCATTGACGGTATCCAAAATAAGCTCGGGCCTAATCGGTATTCCCGCCTCCCGCAAAGCTTTTTCATACCCGTCTTTACGCACCTTACCAATCGAAACATGAGGATTGATGGCGAGGTAAGCAATCCGTTTACAGGCATTATCAATCAAGTGCTTCGTAGCCTGGTAAGCCGAATCAAAGTCATTCCCTGTAATATATCCCCCCTTCCAATCGTCGTATGCACGGTCAAAGAACATGACCGGTATTCCCCTTTCCGCCAACAGCTGCAAATGCGAATGGTCTTTTCCCTCACCCGAAGCCGAAATGATCACGCCATCCACTCGTCCATTAGCCAGCGAGCGCACGATGGAAGCTTCATTTTGTACCTGATGATCCGTCACGTAAATCAAGGTATGATAGCCCTTAGAGCGTGCCACTGCCTCGATTCCTTTGATGGCCTGCGAGAAAAATTTATTACCAAATTCGGGAATAATAATCGCAATCGTCAGACTTTTATTCGCTTTCAGACTACTCGCATAGACATTCGGCGAAAAACCGATTTCTTCGGCCATGGCCAAAATACGGGCTTTTGTCGCCGGATTAATATCCTCGTTATCCCGAAATGCACGGGAAACGGTCGATTTTGACAAGCCGAGTTTTTTGGCCAGATCTACTATTGTTAATTGCGACATATCAAGATTCCCTTTGCTGTTCGAATGTAATAATTGTTGGATACAAATAAAGCAATTATCTATCCAGAATAGCAAATTTTCTTTTTGTTCCCTTTGTTTTAAATCAGCGGGCCATGTTTTTTTTATCTCCAGATAAGAAAAGCGATTTAGTGATCAAATCGTGTAAATGATCATTCCAATATGCTTGCTTTCATCAGCTTTCCGTTAGCATAAAAAGTTGTTTTACATGGCCTTTTGTGTCTATAGCGCTAATACTGTCTTCGTATTGTGTTCGTATCACCTTCGGCTGTGGAGAATCTTGCTACGACTATTTATCGAAAGTTGACCAGATAATTCCTGTTCAGAGTCTGGACAATATCTGTTCAGCACCTGTACAATATCTGTATCCCATCCGAATAAGGTACGAAGCAGGTACGAATCTTTCCTCCCTATTTATTAAAAAATTGTGAAAAGGTGCTTAGCAGATGTTACCGCCCAAGACAGGGTAATACAAGTCTACATTGTTGTAGAAATATTGATCTATAAACAAAACAGGCTTAGCAAATATGCTAAGCCTGTTTTTATCATTAGTCGACCATTTTCTTGATTAGAACTTTCTAAAATCCCATTCTCCGCGATAAGGGCGGCTACGCATGAGGTTAGCATAATCATTGTCGAACTGTTCCTTTTGTGGATTCCATTTTAAATCCTTTTGAAGTTCATACGCTATGTTGATGGCATTGCAAACAGAGCTCGTCCGATGGCCTATTTCAACATCACAGATCGGCTTACTTCTTTTTTTGATCGCGTCTACCCAATCCTGATAGTGATTATCACTGTAATACAGGCGACGATCTGTGGAGCTCAATTTAAGATTGGCCAAATTCTCGGGATTCGAACGGATAAATTCGCGGCTTACTTCAATCTTACCTTTTTCACCAATAAATTGAATCGCGTTATGTACGCCCCATTGCACATGGTTTACCCGAACTCCATTGGCATAGTTAAAGGAAAGCCCGCTATTGCTATTTGCTGCTTTAGGTGGATTGAATTGCACCGGGCCAGATTCGTCCATGCCCAACGCCCATTGCACAATATCAAACATATGTGCTCCCCAATCGGTAATATAACCACCGCCGAAATCACGGTAACCACGCCACCAAGCCCATTTATCATCCTCAAGCGGTGGGCTTAAAATCGGGTTATAACCGCGGTAAGGTGAAGGTCCTACCCACATATCCCAATCCAAATAATCCGGTGCTGGCATAGCTGGTAGGTCGCATTGTTTGACCGGTTCGCCCACAGACACATTAATTTCTTTTATTTTGCCGATATAGCCATTGAGCACCAGTTCTGCGGCTTGTCTAAAATTATAGGAAGAACGCTGCATGCTACCTGTCTGAAAGACACGTTTATATTTGTGGGTTGCATCGACCATTGCTCTCCCCTCGGCAATGGTAAGCGCCAGGGGTTTCTCACAATAAATATCTTTGCCGGCTTTAGCTGCATCAACAGCAACCTGTGCATGCCAGTGATCTGGTGTTGCAATAACAACAGCATCAATATCTTTCCGATCCAATAGTTCGCGATAATGGTGATAGGCCTTGATCTCAGTCTGTGCTTTTGACAATTCCGTTTGCTTTTTCCCTGTCGCAGCAATAAATGCGACCAACTTCTTACGGTCCACATCGCAGGCCGCCAGACTTGCGATTTCCTTGCAGCGATTGAGACCGTTCATCAAAGTATAGGATTGTTTTCCGACACCGATAAATCCAAGATTGATACGATCACTTGGTGCAAGAAATCCATTTCCGCCTAACACAACGCGCGGGACAATTGTGAAAGCCAAAGAGGATACAATCCCCTTGGCTATAAATTCTCTTCTTTTCATTTTTTACTGATAGTTTATTTTTCTGCTCGTCTTTATAGACACTTATTCGGTCCTCGGCGGCAAAATGGTTTATGTATGGATGATTTGTCTAGGCTTTCTCAAAAATAGTTTATTCTTGAACCGGAACCAGTGTAATTGACGCAATCTCAGGTAATGCATCGCCATCAATTGCCGTAGCCTGCAGCAGCACTTTTGTACTTGGCTCTCCGATCACTTGCTGTGATACTTCTATTGTTCCCATGACCGCTTCCTTAAATGCAGTTCCATTTTCATTTATAAAGGCGAAAGGAATCTTTTGTCCAAGAGCGGTTAGCAAAATTTTGCCCTGATGTTTAGGATTAGGTAGATAATTGATGAGTACTCGGTATTTACCCGGTTTCTGAATTTTAATATCCCAAATTACTTGATCGGCAAGATCCTTCCATTGACCTATGGCATTCGGGCGATTTGGATCATGGGTATGTGCGCCAATAATTTTCAGTCCCTTTCCTTCCTGCAGTTTTGCATTATTTGTGTTCATCACGATGCGACCATCCGCCTGTGTTTGTGTTAGGCTTTCCTCAACAATTGGTTTTCCTTGGATCTCCACCACGATAACCTTAGGTCCTTTGTTGTTGTCAAAGACATCAACAGGAATTGCTGGTCTACCATTTTCCAGCGTAGATTTTAACTTCATTTTCGGTGAAGCCAGGGCATAGACAGCCGTCACTTTATTTTTGATTGGTAGATTTATTTTCCCATCAGCTGGACGGTCAAAAACATGCAGATAGAGCTTCCCATTTTTTTGCGTACAATAACCCCAATCCAACGCTTGGAAAGGGCTCGCCGTAGTCCCGTAAATAGCTTCGCTATTGATCTTCATCCAGTCCCCGATCTGCTCCATAATACGCACCGCAGGTTCAGGAATGCCGCCATCACCATCGGGTCCAACATTTAACAGGAAATTGCCGCCCTTACTTACTGTTTCCACAAATAATTGCATGATCTTGGGGAAGCTTTTCCAATTTTGATCATGGGCGCTATAACCGTAACTTTCATTCATGGTATGGCTTACCTCCCAATACATACCAGGCAAGCCTGTTGGTGGAATATATTTTTCAGGCGTTCCAATATCACCGTTTTTATTTTCGAGTCCATTCCAAAATCGATTATTGATAATAATGTTGGGTTGCCATTTGATCAGGTCTGTTAAAATATGTTTGGTTCCCCAGGCTTCACCCTCCTGCTGTTTGCTACTGAAATCGGGCCACAGCATATCCAATCGCCCGTAATTTTGGGCAAGTTCCTTAATTTGGCCGTAGAGATAGGCCTTATACCGTTCATGCTCAGGTTGATGATTATCAATATTCGGGTTTAACTGAAAAGCCTCATAGGAATCGGGATGCTGCCAATCCAGCAGCGAATAATAGGCGCCTACTTTCATTCCCTCCTGGCGGAAAGCTTCCATAATTTCGCGGTAAAGATCTCTCCCTTTTGGCGATAAATTTGCCGTACCTGTTACATCGTTTTTAACTGCGTAAGGCTGTTGGCTATTGAATAAGCTAAAGCCTTCGTGGTGTCGGGAGGTCAGCACCATATACTTCATTCCCGTTTTTTTTGCAAGGTGAGCCCAGGATTTTGGATCGAAAGAACGCAATGTAAATTTTGGTTTCAGCACTTCAGCATACTGCTTACTGGGAATTTTCCCCCAAGTTTGTATCCATTCTGCATAATGCTGTGGGTATTTTTTTCCTTCAAAAGAACCTCCCGCTGCACTATACAATCCCCAATGGATAAATAACCCAAAACGAGCTTCTTTAAACCATTCCATGCGTTTATCTTGTGTCTCCTGCCAGCCAGCTACGCCTTCATAGGGTAATGATTTGGTCTGTGAATTAGCAACATCGGTCATGCATAGCAACATTCCCATTGCTGCTGCACACTTCCACTTTAAAAAATTGATTTTCATCGTAATATAGTTTTATACATAAAAGTTCATGGATTAGAATCATTAAACAGTGGGCATCAGAAACCCAAGTTGTTTATTTCCTCCTGCATGGTATCATAAGTCTTTCGCGCATCCTCCAATGGAATTCCTTTTGATAGTCCGGGTCGTTTATGGCCTGTAAAAGTCAACCATGTGTCTTTCATGATCGTCTGTCTTTTCAAAACAAGGGTATATAACTGGCGAAGTTTTGGTTTATCGCGCAAATTATCATCCCATGTGCTTTCGATCGGGAAATTAGGCATCAGGTGTTTAACAATTTCCCTTGCTATGAGCCAGTGGCCCAACTCGCCAGGATGAACACCATCTGCCGCTAGCCTAAACTGAGGATCTTTCTTGATGCCGGTCTCCAAATATCGACGCATGGGGAAATGGAGGTCAATGATTTCCCAGGATTGCTTTTTGGCATAGCTGATAAGCCATTGGGCATAGCGATCCAATACGGTATTATACCCATTGAGCCGAAGCTGTGGATCATCATGCACCGGTGGAGTCATCCATATGATACGTTTGACACCTTGATCTGCAAGTCGTTTTTGCAGGTGTATAATTCCGTTTTTATAGGCTTCAAAACGAGCCGAATCAAATGGTAGGTAAATACCGTCATTCATGCCATAACAGACGAAGACAACCTCAGGATTGATTTTATCGAGTACATTATCCAAACGGTCAAATAGACAAGGTCGCGGAAACTTTCCATCGGCGTGATTCGGCTCACTAAGTCCAGATACGGTCTCACTTGGTAGCCCTGAGTTAATAAACTGGGGTTTCTTTTTCGGATGACTGCTCAGGAACAAACTTTCGGTCATGGCGACATATTGCCCGGCATAGGTAATGCTATTTCCCAGAAAAAGAATTTTCTGTCCTTCCTTCCAGGCAAACTGATTTACCTGTTTTTGCCCAACAGCTTGTATATACCATAAACTTAAGCAGAAGAGCAGCGACAAAGCACGCATTTTTTTTGTAGTTAATAATTGATTCAACATCGTTATAATTGATACAGTCAATATTCGAATTAGCCTAGTTTTATTTTTAGCGCATAGCCCAAGCTGTTGTTTTCTATCTTCTTGGGTAATTTCAATTGCAATCCATGGTCATCCTGCTGGAAATCGACCTGACCAAACCCTAAGATTTCCACTGATTTCACTTTAGCCTTACTTTGGTTCAGGGACTTTACATTGACGATTCCACCCTTAGGTACTACAAGAGCCATCGCATATACAAAATCATTCTTTTGGGTAAACCAAAAATCCGAAGCGGTAAAAGATGCCTTAAATCCTTCTCTCTCCCGTTGTTCGGTATCCGTTATCCGAATTGCTGTAGGCCCCTCATGTGCAGTGGTCCATGGGGATGTCCCATAAATCGCTTCACCATTGAGTCGCAACCATTTCCCTAATATAGCAAGATTTTTCTTTACCGGCACAGGGACATTCCCCTGCGCATCGGGTCCAATATTGAGCATATAGTTACCACCTTTACTGACAATTTCCAAAAGCCAATAGCGCAATTCGTCTACATTTTTCCAATCATGATCGTAGGATTTATAGCCCCAGGAATGATTGAATGTCCCGATGGCTTCCCAAGGTTGGTTAAAATGTTCCGAAGGATCTGGAATCCGATTATCTCCTGGAATGGCATAATCGCCCATGCCATTGCCAATCCGTTCTGAGACAATAACATGTGGATTGCAATCATAAACGGTTTTATAGAACCGAAAGCTTTGTTCTGCAGTCATCAGTCCCGGCATATCAAACCAGATATATTTCAGCTGTTTGAACCGCGTCAAAATTTCCTTTACCTGAGGAATTGCTTTTTCGTTGAGATACGAAGCAAAGGAATTTTTACTGGGATCCCAAAGATTGGCACCAAAAGCATCGGTTTTGGTATGGGCAAGATCATGCTGTGCCTTCGTTACCTTATATTGCGCGTCGCTACCATCCCTCCAATCGATATTCTGTGAATAATAGACACCAAAATCGAGTTTATGCCGAAGACAGGCATCATACAGTTCCTGAATGATATCGCGTTTAAAGGGTGTAGCCTGTATGCTATTGAATGAACTGACCTTTGAACCATATAGCGCAAATCCATCGTGATGTTTACTTGTCACAACAAGATATTTCATCCCGGCATCCTTGGCCATTTTAACAATGTTATCGGCATCAAAAGATTGAGGCGAAAATTGGTTTGCTAATTTGGCATAGGTTGACCGTGGAATTTTTGCGACCAATTGAATCCATTCGGCGACACTAGGACTCCCTAAATCTTCTATTCTCTGACCATTCCATATACCTGCTGGGATCGCATACAGTCCCCAATGGATAAATAGACCAAACTTTTGTTGCTGAAAGTCTTGGAGTGCCCGTGCTTTCTGTTTATTCATCTCCTGCCATTTCTTCATTAGCTGTGCAAGTCGATGTCTTCGCTTGTTCCATCGCGTCAAGGCTTCTAAATAATAATAGTCTGCATACACCAAAGGCACATCAATTTCTCCTTTATGTGGAATACTGCCCACACTATGTTTTAAAATAAACAGACCATTCCCTCCAACTTCACTAGCGTACTTTGGCGAGCCCAATGATCGCAAAATCTTTTCAGCCAGATCCAAATAATCCTGCTGTTGTCCCGGCTCCATATATTCAACCAATTCCAAAAGTGCCGATGCAGTGACAGCAGCAGCGGATGCATCCCGCGGGGTAGTGCCAAAATCTTCTTTTCGATAGTCCCAGTTTGGAATAAACCCCGCTTGATCGACATCAAAGTCCCACAAGGGAACTCCATCATCAGGCAAGCGCGGGTGCCGTGCATAAAAGTCTGCCATTTTTAGAGCAGCCTGTAAAAACTTAGGATCCTTCGTTTCACGGTACATCACAACAAATCCATACAATCCCCAAGCTTGCCCTCTCGCCCAGGCGGAATTGTCCGAAAAGCCCTGAGCAGTCTCCCTGCTCAATACAGCACCCGTATTGGGATCATAGGTAACCACATGGTAAGAACTGTAATCCGGTCGGTATTGATTTTTCAACGTCGTTTCTGCATGTCGAATAGCGGCATTCCGATAAACAGAATTGCCAGATAATTTGGAAGCCAAAAAAAGAAGTTCCAAATTCATCATATTGTCGATAATGACTGGGAATTCATATTTATGCTTACCGTCCCAAGAAGAAAATGTATTCCAAGACTTGATCGCTCCAACCTTTGGATTGAAACGTGTCAATAAAGATTTGGCACTCTGGATCAAGATCGATTTGAAGGTGGTGTCACCCGTCAACCGATAGGCATTGCCATAACTGCAGTTCATTACGAAACCAATATCGTGGTGATGCGTATTAAATTGATTTTGACGTAATGAATTCGTCCATTTTAATGCAGCGTCCCGCCATTGATCATCGCCTGTATACTCAAAAACATACCAAAGACAGCCCGGCCAAAAGCCACCAGTCCAATCCCGGATATCAGTAAACGTTGTTTTTCCATTATGATCTGCCGATCGTGGATACTTACTCAGATCTTTATGATCTTGATACAGCAATGCATACTGTCGTTCGGCCAAATCAAATCCCTTTTTTACGATATCGCTTGTATCCGCACGTAGGAGAAAAGGATAAAAAAAGGTCAAAAAATAAATAAAGTATAAGCTATATCTAAAAAAAATCATGTTTAGGTTCATTTTATACTCATAAAAAACTAATCGATCCAACCCGGGTTTTGCACCAGATTCACATTCATCTGTATTTCTGAAGTCGGAATAGGCCATACCGTTAAGAAATCACCTTTATAGCTATAGTTTCCAACATTTGTCCCCCAGACCTGCTTACGTCCATTGCCTGCTTGAAATACCGTCTCTTTCCAGGTTCTCCATCGTAACTCGTCAAAGTAATTAATCCCCTCATTCGGGAACTCCACACGACGTTCATTCCGAATGCGTGTACGTAAATCTTCTTTTCCGCCAACAGTGGTTGCTGCATTTGAATTTAACAGTGCAACACCTGCCCTTTGTCGTACTTCGTTGACTTTAGCAATGGCCTCATTCAGTTTACCATCTTCATTCAAGGCCTCGGCCCACATCAATAAAACATCAGCATAGCGAAAAATCGGAAAATCGATAGGTCCATAATTACGATCCACAAGCTCGTTGACTCCTTCAGCAACAAATTTTCGATAGAAATAGAAGAAATTGATCTGCGTATCACTCTGAATATCGCCGTCTACCTGTGCCTGCCCACGAAATGGCCAGCGCATAAATTGAAGACTTTCAACATTCGTAAAATTATAGGCACCCCTAAAAGTCGAATAAGGCGTCACGACATTGGCCTGCAAACGGGGATCGCGATTTTCATAGGCCTTTTTGATGCGCTCCTCATTGCCTTGGGGCAGATAAAGGCTCATTTTTGCACCTCTTAATACCGCAGCTGCCTTCTCCGCATCTGTCAAGTTGTTACGTAGAAAAAAGACCTCCCTTTCATTTTCGGTTAAACTGCTGTATCCTGGAATAATTTTATCCCATTCAAACTTAGAGCCATCGTTATTTTCGTATAGATCAACCAAGTGTGGTGAAGGCATATAGTAATTCCAGCCTCGCGAATAGACCGAGGGCCAACCGCAAAATAGCTGCATATTATTCCCATATCCCTGTTCACTGCGATGCTGAATGGAAAAAATCATCTCAGGACACTGCTCATTGGCCTCCTTAAACAAAGCTTTATAATCGCCGAACAGGGTGTGGCCAGCATCTTTTACTTTTTGAAAATCAGCCGCTGCTTTTGCCCAATCCTTTCGATAAAGATAAACTTTACCCCGTAAGGCATAGGCTGCCGCTTTAGTTGCATGTCCATAATTTGCATTACCCGCGGGATAACGATCGGGGAAATTGCTTTCAGCAATACAATCGTTCAGGTCAGCCAATATTTGATTCCAAACCTCCTCTTCCGAACTACGTCCTTTAATGGCCTCCGCCGCTGTAAAGGGCTCGAGATAAATGGGTACTCCTTTGTAGAGTTGGTTAAGTCGAAAGTAAAAATAAGCGCGCAGAAATTTAGCTTCCGCAATATATTTTGCTTTCTTTTCTGCTGTCGACGGTGATTTTATGGGAATATTCTTTAAGGCGTCGTTTGCACGCTGAATACCTTCGTATTGAATTTTCCAAACGTTCAAAAATAAGGGGTCTCCCGCGGTAATGGTTCCCGTCAATAAGGGTTCATCAAAACGTGCCTGCCCCGTATAGGAAAACCGATCAAACTGATACAGTTCATAGGGTGAGATCAGTCCACTATGCCCCATCAGGAGCCTAAACGAACTATAGATTCCCGCAACGCCCAAATCTGTTAAATTGTCGGTTGTCCACATCGTTGCCGTGGAAACCGATGAATATGGAGAGGTATCCAAAAGATCTTTTTTGCACCCTACTATACCTGTTAGCAATACAATCGCTAGAAATTTTTTCATCTTTTTCATGGTGTTCATTTAGATTAAAAGGTTAGATTCAAACCCAATGAATATTGACGCATCGTTGGGTAGTTGACGACAGACGAGTTGATCAGCGAAGGATCATTGCTCGCAGGTCCAATTTCCGGATCCAGTCCAGGGAACTTGGTCCATGTCAACAGGTTTTCACCAGCTAAATAAATCCGAAGTTTAGCGATTGAGAAACGTTTTGCTATGCTTTCAGGAAGGGTGTAGCCTAACTGAAGATTTCTCAGCTTCACAAAAGACGCATTATACAAATAATAATCGCTGGTACGTCCATTCTGTGCATCGGTCACCCCTTTTAAGCGTGGATAATAGCCATCTATCCGATTGTTGGGATCCGAAGGATTCGCGGCATTATAATAATAATGGTTGTTAGCGACCAATGCCGGGACTGATTTCCCCTGTGCGACGATAGAGGAATTGAGATAAAGTTCATTCCAATAATACGACATACCTGAAGAAGCGGACCAGATCATGGACGCATCAAATCCTTTATAGGCCATGTTGATACTAAGACCATAATTGAATGCTGGTGTTGCCCTTTTGCGCATAAACTTTTGGTCATAGACATTTCCATAAACACCGTCACCGTTCATATCCGAATAAATCAAGTCGCCATACCAGATCTTGGTAGGATCTATCCCGTCGGCGGGCTGAAATGAATAGCCTGCAGCGACCATAGCCTTCAACCATTCCATATCCTGTTCTGTCCGGATCATTCCGTCGCGAGGTCCACCATTTTTATCAACGGAGCCATCCGCTAAGAAGTGGCTTCCTGAGCCACGGTATACGTTGTATAAATAGAATTCATTGATTTCGTGGCCTTCCAGAATCCGTTGGTTTACTCCATTAGAAACCATACCGATATTGGACTGGTAAACCCGATTACCGGCGGCATCAGTGACATACCCCTCCGACAATGCTCCTTTATATTTTTCGACACGATTGGTATTATAGGCGAAGTTGGCTGATACGCCATATTTAAAATCGTTGATTTTATCTTGGTATCCCAGCGTCAATTCAAGCCCTCGTTTGCTCACTTCGGCAATGTTCATCGTCGCTGCTGTAGCGGTACCTGTGGTCGCCGGAATAGTCGGGACGTATAGTATTCCATCCGTGTAAGCGCGATAGGCATCAAATTCGACGGTCAATTTATTTCTCCATGCTGTCGCTGTAAAGCCTACATTTGTCGTAGTGGTGGTTTCCCAATGCAACAGGTCATTTCCTAGTTTAGTCTGCGCCAAACCACGAACAGCCTGGTTATTGAATGAATAGTTTACAGTACCGTACGAGGGCAGATGATCATAATTACCCGGGGATGCATTATTTCCGGTTTTCCCCCAGGAGGCCCTTATCCGCAAATCATTCAGAAAAGACTTAAGTGGACGCATAAACGATTCCTCCGAAATACGCCATCCTGCGGAGAAGGCCGGAAAGAAGCCCCAGCGCTTGGCGGTTCCAAAGCGTGATGATCCATCGTACCGTAACACCGCTTCGGCCAGGTATTTATTATCGTAAGCATAATTGGCGCGACCAAAAAAGGAACGTAAACCGTAGTCGAGCTCATCACCTGTGATAGAACTCATTGTTGTTGCCGAATTAAATGTCGTCAAGTCGGGGTGTACAAGTCCCAGTTTAGCCGCCCCTATATTATATTGGTTAAAATACTGTTCGTTATAGCCCAAGATACCGCCAACGTCGTGTTTACCAAAAGATCCTGAATAACGTAATACATTATCAATAATCACATTGTAGCTCTTGGTAAGGCCATATTGGGTTGTAATTTGTCCCGACGAAAGCGCAGCTGTACTCAATTTGTTGGTTGCAAAATTCCATTTTTCATAAGGCACCTGATGGGAGTTGGTTTCGGTATACGCATAATTGTAATTTACCTTAGATTCAAACTCCAACCCCTTCATTAAATTTAACTTTGCAAATATTGTGGTGTTGAATCGGTTGACCTGGTTCTTCCCTCCCATTCCATTTAGAAAAGCTAGGGCATTGTTTGCGGTTGCCGATTCTTCGGCGGCAGCCGGAAAACCATAAGCGCCATTGTAATAAGGATAAACTCCGGGCACAGTCTGTGTCAGGTAAGAATATGCAGTTACTACATCGGCCACACTCAAATTCTGCATATCGCCAAAGGTCTGGGTACCCACCGTTAAAAACTTGGCAACTTTCGATTGTAGATTAATACGCATGCGTATCTTGTCGGCTCCAGTTTCGGGCATGGTCCCCGGGTTGTTGAAATAACCTACTGAAAAGAGGTATTGCGTGTTCTCACTCCCACCATTTAAGGATAGATTGTGATTTTGTAAGAGTTTGCGTTGTCCAAAAAGCACATCTCCCCAATTGGTATTGGGATACGCAACTCCATTGGGAATCCCAAATTCGGTCAATCCATTCGGATTTTTCTTCGCTTCTTCCCAGAGATTGATTGTTGCATCCGTATATACGGCCGCCTGCCCCAGATTCTTGAACCCTTCATTCACAAGGCGCATATGCTGCGCGTAGTCGGTAATAAATTCGGGTACATTATTGGGCCGTAGCATCGAAACCATTCCCGAATAGGATACATTATTTTTTCCCTTTGATCCTTTTTTTGTCGTAATTAAAATAACTCCATTTGAACCCAATGATCCATAAATTGCCGCTGTTGCCGCATCTTTCAAAATGGAAATCGATTCTACATCATTGGGATTGACAGCATCCATGGATCCGACAATACCATCGATCACCACCAAGGGTGAGGTATTGTTTAAAGTTCCCTTTCCCCGGATCAGGATATTAGCGCCATCTGCCCCCGGTTTTCCGGTTGTGGTCTGTACGTTAACCCCCGCCGCAAGTCCGGCCAGAGAAGAGCTAAGTGTAGCCGTTGATCTGTTTTCCACCGAACTTCCGTTCACGGTCGATACAGCACCAATCACATTTGCGCGTTTCTGACTTCCGTACCCGACAACAACCACCTCGTCTAGACCACTGACAAGCTCTTGAAGCACAATACTCAATTCTTCATTGCCGGTGACACTCTTTTCTAGACCTTGGTAACCGACGTTTGAAACTACCAAGGTTGCATTGGTAGTTGGTAACTGGATGGTAAATTTCCCATCTTGATCTGTCACCGTGGAGATATTGGTTCCTTTCACGGTAACGGTCGTTCCTACCAGGGCCTGTCCTTTGCCATTAACGACTTTACCGGCAATGCCCCGCTGCAGGACTTCTTTGTGTTCGGGAATTAATGGATTTCTTTTGGGTTTTATCACGATCACCTCATCTTTTTTGATCCATTCCAGATCCAGAGGTGCTACGATAGCATTTAATGCATCTTCCAATTTGGCATGCTGTATATTGACTGACAAGCGAGTCTGTGCCAGCGACTTGCCATTTAAGAAAAAATTGACGCCACTCTGCTTTTGGAGATCGCGCATCACCTGATTTAAGGTGACGTGCTTAGCGGTTAAGTTTATGGTTTGCGCATTTCCTTCTGCAAACAGCTGCATTGCAGTCAGTAAAGAAATGAGTACGATTAATTTCATAATCAGTATACTTCGTAAAGTTAAACTCCACGGGTGTAGCCTAACAAATGGATAAAAAATCATATGTTTGTACGGTTTGTATGTTATTTATAAATGGTTATCAAAAATTTGCCTTTGGGCAACACTTGTAAGTATATGCATCCAATTTAAGGCAGTGCCCCCCAGCACTGCCCTTTTTGTGTTGCTTATACCTTTCTCCAGCTCAAGAAGAGTCTATAGTCATTTCTTTTTTCATCAATATTTAAGGTTTTATTGCAATGGTGTCACCAATAAGATATTTTTTTCCTGACCTTTACTCAACTCAAAATGCAACCCACCTTCTTCCAATACATCGAGTACGTCACGGAGTGACTTGTTTCGTTTGATACGACCATAGAAATGCGTTTGTGGCACTTCGCCCTTGTACCTCACTTCTACATTATACCAGCGACCAATCTGCTGCAATGCATCCGACACCGGTGTTTCGTCAAAATAAAACAAGCCATCTTTCCAGGCAGTGAACGGCGCTGTATCTACATTTGCAACTTGTATATTTCCATTATTAGTATTAGTCGATTGCTGACCGGGTTGAAGGTATATTGCCTGTGAAGCGCGATTATCGTTTGATAATTTGACCTTCCCTGTGATTAAAGTTGTCTTAATAGCCGTATTTTCCGGATAAGCATTCACATTGAATGTTGTCCCAAGCACCTCAATTTCCTGCCCTTTACTGTGTATTTTGAAAGGTCTCGAGCTATCTTTGGTCACCTCGAAAAAGGCCTCTCCCAACAGGATAACTTTTCGTTCATTTTTGGCAAAGGCCATCGGATATTTTAGCGAAGAGGCCGCATTAAGCCATACTTTTGTTCCATCAGGTAAAGTAATTTGATACATCCCCCCCAGCGGTGTGGTCAACTCCAACATCGCCTTGCTTGGATCCATTTGCTGGCCTTGTTTACTTAAGGCATCAGCGATAGATTGCCCATTTTCGTAGGTGATATTTTCCCCCATGACAATCCCCGAAGCCTGCTTATCGAGTTCCAAAACTGTACCATCTGCCAAGCGAAGAATGGCACTGTTTCCGCCAGGCTGTACAGCATCATCCTTTGTATCTTCCAGTCTAGCGAGATTCCTGTCCGCCAGGGTATGACTCGTCTGCTGTTGCCAAAATATTACTGAAAAAACAAAGAGCAATAGACAGGCCGCTGCAGCCCAATAGGGCCATCGTATGGAGATAATGGTTTTCTTCTGGATCGGCATACGATCTTCCCCTCCTTTTTCCAATAAGTTATCGTTATCTTCTTTTCCTTGCTGGATTTGTTTTTTGATGGTTTCGAGTATTATTTTCAATCTCGATTCCTCCATTTTACCAACAGACGAAGGCCGTAGTAAACTAGCGACTAGCGCCTGATCGATCGCATCCTGCTCACTGGTGTCAGTAGTAGAAAGCGCTTGCTGTAGCCATTCGATCTCCTCAAGCGAACAGTTCCCTTCTTGATATTTTTGAAGTAATTGGCCTATTTTAGATTTATTGGTCTCCACTGAGCTGTATTTTAAAGTAAATACACACAGCATGAAATAAAGGTCTGCTCTAAAAAATTTTTTTTTTATTTAGCCGAATAGAGAAGCAATGCCAATAACAATGATGAAAATCCACTATCCTGCAATGCGCCACTTCGGATAAACTTATTTGCTTTGACAATATGGTCGCGAACTGTCGCAATGGAAATCCCCATTTCTTCGGCGATCTCTTGATAACTTTTACCCTCCAGCTTGGACAGCCTGAATATTTTTTGGCGTTGTTTGGGCAATTTGCTCAGTAATTCCTCGACCAGGACCAAGGCTTCCTTTGAATCCAGCACTTTATCAATGGTATTCTCGGATTCCACTACCCCATAGGCGAGCTGGATCTCGGATTCCATTTCCAATTTCAACCTTCGTTTGAAATTAAACGTAATATTACGTGAACAGGTAAACAGAAATGCGGCGAAAGATTGTTCAGGATTTATTTTTGTTCTATTTTCCCAAATACGTAGAAAAACATCCTGAAGTAAATCTTCAGCGATAGTTTCATCTTTCAAAAACCTAAGAATATTGGCGTAAATAATCTGGCTATAGCGATGGTACAAAATATCAAAGGCCTGGATATCTCCATAGTGAAGTTGGCACAAGAGTTCCTTCTCAGGCAGATTTTGATCGATGTCCATAATTGATTATTCTAGGCATGAAGTTAATTACTTCGCTGCAATAATTCAAATCAAATTTCTGAAGCCCAGTAAACTTATTGTATTTTTTTCTTAATTTGCAGGAGCTAATCCCCCCATAGCTGCGCAATCAATTGATAAACGTATCCATTTAAAACATGCAAAATTTTAGATATTATTTTCGGAAGCTCAGCCGTTCGACAGCTCAATGTATTAAAATAGGGTCAACCTTGATTCTGATCTATTTTTTTACGGCTTCTTCTCCCTGCCATGCCCAATCTCTTATGCACCCGAATGCACAGATTAAGTTTGTAAAATCGCAGATCAGCAAAAAATCCGAACCGGTATATACGGCGTACAAGCAATTGATTACGCTGGCCGATTCTCTTTTATTGACCAATCATCATGCTGTCGAAGATTTTAGCGTCCCTGGCTTTTATAGCGATAAAGAAGGCCAACGTGCCATGGCAAAAAAACTCCACACAGACGCTTTTGCCGCCTATTGTACGGCCCTCGCCTATACGTTGAACGGGGAGCAGAAATATGCCCAAAAAGCCCTTTACTTCATGAATGCTTGGGCCACCATCAATAAAAAATATTCCCAGTTTGACGGACCAGTTGTACTTTCTTATGCTGGTGCCGGATTAATGATTGCAGCAGAGCTGCTCAAAAACGATCCGCTCTGGGCAGAAAACGATCTTAATCACTTTAAAAGCTGGACGATCAGCGTCTATCAAAAAGCGACACATTTCTTACGTGAAAGGCCAAATAATATTGCTGATTGGGCAAGGTTTGCAAATTTGCTTTCGGCCAATTTTCTTGATGACCCAAAAGAGCTCGCCTTCACCATATCATTGATTAAAGGCGATCTTTTTGAAAAAATCGCAGCGGATGGTCACCTCATTGAGGAAGTAAAACGAGGAGAAAAAGGTTTATGGTACACCTATTTCTCGTTGGCCCCATTAACAGCCTCCATGTGGTGTATACGTCAGGTGACGGGCGAGAACCTGTTTGCAGCCACGAAGGATGGGAAATCGATCAAAAAGGCCCTAGATTACTTATATTATTACAATCAACATCCTACAGCATGGCCCTGGTTTAAAAATCCTGACGTAGACATTCACAACATAACGGTAGGCGTCTGGCCTTCCAACCTACTTGAAGCCATGAAGGATATTTATCAGACGGCTGAATATGATTCGTATCTCTCGATTTACCGTCCAATTATCTACAAAAAGAATCATTTTGCCTGGACTTTCCCGACATTAATGCCGGTATACTTGAATCAGGCCAATAATATAGAATAGTATAAACCATAAAGCGATCCTTCGTGAAAACGAGGATCGCTTTAATCGTGTAAATTGGGGTTCTATCTCTTAAATCCAGCAATACCGAGCTCTTGAAACTCCAGCTTTTTATTCCCCACGATACGCACCTTGGTTATCGGTCTGTTCGGAAAAAATAAACTAGTCATTACCGTTAGTCCCCCATCTGCAAAAAGCTCTACAGAGCTCACATCAACATACAAGCTGAAAGAGAGTGTTCCGTTATTCAGCAGGCGTTGTGCTGAAGCTATCTTTGGGAATTCCTCGTTAAACGACACTTCCCCGGACTTAGAACGATCAATATAATAGGCATTTTGATCTTCACGATAACCAATAACCAATTCGTCACCAGATTCATTTGATAAGATCACTTTGAAAGACTGTTGCTTCAAATCTTTGAGGTCCAAACGGTACGCTTGCGGGAGATGTTGCTCGAACGAAACTTCCTTCGTTCCGCCGCCATGGTACTTTTTAAGCGGTCGAAATGCAGTTTCAATTTCTTTGGGCGCAGTACTTGCAACGTAGAACGACTGTCCAATTTTATCCAACGATAAAACACGTGGTATGGTTGAGGAGGAGCGCCATTTTGTGGTAGGAACCACATTGGCATATTGCCAGTTGCTCATCCAGCCAATCATCAGGTGCCTATCCCCCAGGTTGCTCCAAGTTACACCGGCATAATTATCGGGTCCCCAATCCAGCCACTTTATTTTGGTATCTTCTGTGTGGAACTGATGTCCATCAAAGTCACCCACAAAATATTGTGTTACGGAACCACCGTTGGGCCCACCTGGATTGATACTGACCAACAAGACCCACTTTGTAACTCCTTTGTAGTCCATGGGAATAAGATCGGGGCATTCCCAGACGCCTCCATGGGCTCCCACCTCTTTACCAAACTCACTTTCCTTCTGCCATGTTTTCAAATCTTTGGAAGAATAGAAAGTAATACAATCTTTTGTAGCTAAGGTCATAATCCAACGTTGGCTATGCGCATGCCACATCACCTTTGGATCCCTGAAATCCCATATGCCAGGGTTTGGTAATACTGGATTGCCTTTATATTTTGTCCAGGTAAGACCCTTATCTAAACTATAAGCCAAACTTTGATTTTGATGCAATCCCGTTTTCCGATCCTCTTCCTGATGATTGTGATGGGTAAAAATGGCGACCATAGCATCTTTCCCAAACCCTGCGGTGTTGTCTTTATCGATCACAGCGCTACCTGAGAAAATAGTTCCCAAACTGTCGGGGTACAATGCGATCTTCTGCTCGTCCCAATGGATCAAATCTTTACTGATCGCATGGCCCCAATGCATTGGTCCCCAAACGGGCTTTTCGGGATTATGCTGAAAAAAAAGATGATAATTACCGTTCAAATAGACCAGCCCATTGGGGTCGTTCATCCAGCCCTGCTGTGGAGTAAAATGGTAAAGTGGGCGATATTTTTCTTCAGCATCCCGTTGTTTTTGCTGTCCCATCTGGGCCAGACTTGTACCGACAATACTTAGCAAGAACATCGTAAGTCCGTATTTTTTTAATCTTATCATTTTTCTTTTGTTTACGTTTATAATCCGATTATTGTTCGCTTCAATAAGCAAATATCTTATAAATTATCAGGAAGATTTTTCAACTTTCAACCCATTCACTGTAACAGTTCCCTGATCCACAAAAATAGTCCATGGATTTTGATCCATTTTATAGATCCGGTTGGTAAAAGCAACACGATCATTCACATACACGACACAGATAGACTTTTCAATACTAATTTTCAGATTAAAAATCCGATTGGTCGGTACGGTGAGTGGTGTAAAATTGAGTGCTGTTTTACTTCCGCCACCATTTCGAGCCTCCTTATTCATAAGCAGGGCCGGCATATTCCAACGATTGGATGAAGTCAGGTCAAAAGCAATGCTATACACTTCGGTAGGATCATCACATGCTCCAAATGAAAAACCAAATTGATTGGATTGCGAAGCATCAATAGTCATTGTCATTTTTACGGTCGACGTATTTCGGTTAAACAGCGCATAGCTTCTTCCCCCTGATTGAGCTGACAAACGATAGGTTTTATTCGACTCAGAAACTTGACCAACGCTGCTCAGTTTTTCAAAGGCGACTTCTTTATTTAATTTGCTGTTTAGGGCCTCCGGAATTTTAGGATACAACTGTCCTGACGTTCCCTGAACCAACTGATGGGAAATTAGATTTCCAGCCCAGGGCAGTTCGTTGTTATTATTGACGGTTTGTCCCGTTGAACACCAACCCGAAAGATAACGTGTTGTACCATCGCTAGCCGTCTTGCCAGCATAGAGATAAAGTCCATCAAAGGTTTCATGATGTCCTTCGGCATCCCGACAGATCATCCAGGGACCATCCGGAGAATCCGCAATACGATAAAATGTCTTGCGATGTTCATCCCGGTTGATCCGCGAAAACAACAGATACCACTTATTGCCCATTTTAAATAGATCCGGGCATTCCAATAGTTCAGCATCTGTTTCGATGCCATATTTTTCCACTGTCCCTGTCGTCGCAACGAGCGGTTCAATCATCGACCAACTGCTTAAATCGGTTGACTGATAACGTGCAAGGATTCCTTTTCCGTCTTTTCGCGTCGTGACTAGCATCACGTAGGCATTACGGCCTTCATCCCAATAAACGTGCGGATCCCGAAAATTATTTCGATCATAGCCCACCGCAGCCTGCAGTGCCATAGCTGGTTGCTTGGTCCAATTCATTAAATCAGTGGAGGTAGCCAACATGATCTTTTCTGCTGGAGTAAAAACACTGTTATGACCTGTATAGAAACAGTAATACACTGTTCCTTTTTTGATAAAACTTCCTGTTCCGATCCATTCATCCTGACTCCCCACAGCGCCCGATGACAATACTTCGGTATAGCCCTCAAATGTTCCAAAGTCACTTGTTCGCGTGCTATAAATCGGGTGCCTGTTGGCGTTCTCATAGAGATAAAACAAGTAGAACTTTTTATCGCTGGCATTGTAATAAGGCATGGGATCGCCCACAAACCCCTGCTGAGGCCTATAGAATCGTTGATATGGGCCAGCCGCCTGCCCCGAAATACAAGCCGTAGAACTGTCCACAGGTTGTATTGTTATGGGCTTATCTACCACTGTCGAACGCTCGTCGCTATTCTTGCAACTTGTCAACAAGCTGAGCAAGAATACTGTCGGAAGCAAATACATTTTTGGTCTCATGATTTAAATCTTTCTATTAATCCCTTATAATCTATCATCGCTTGTTTTATTTGTATTCGATCATTCTTTAGGTAATGCTTTCAATTCGTCCCAGTACATCCGTTGGGTAGGAAATGCCACGGGCTGTCCATTAGGATGCTCATGCGGCATCACAAGTATATTGTTGATGATAGCCTTTCTTCCAGCAGGAATCTGAAAAACCAACTCTTGCCACTCCCCAACGTGCTCCTTTGCATAATTAGCCCGCAACCAATCTTTTTGCTGTTCACCATCCGATTGAATCTCCAATTGTACATCTCCCGCTACATCCTTCAATATCATAATGGAAAAACGGCCATATTCTGCCGGATTGATAGTCACTTTATTTGCATTCCACAGCGCACCACCATGCCAGCCTTCGCCCGTTTTATTATCCCGGACAAAAGACGCACAGAACGGTGTTGCATTAATTCCCGTAGTTTTCGGGTTGGGATAAGGTGAATCTACGGCGCTCACCCCTAACCCGTCGAAATGTGGAACGCTTGTTTCGCCATTATAAATCATCAGGATCTGTTTGGGTTCCGTGCCCAAAATCGCTGTTACCGTATACTGGAACGTCTGCCCCATATACGCAAGGCTGTATTTTATCGGAGAACTTAAATCCACGGGGCCACTCTGATTGGGCGTTATGCTCGCGCCAGCTGTAAATTCTATCGCAGGTGATAAGTTCTTCAGGTCTGTCCCCAGGGGTAGGTAAATTTTAATGCTTTTATTTTTCTGATCGATGATTCCAGCTTTTTCTCCGATATGGAATGCCGTTATTTCCGCTTTGATTTCTTTGACGGTTACTTGATAGGTGTTGAATAGATTTCCATTAAACACGCGGTAAGTAATTGGTGTTGTTCCAGAAAATGAAAAGTTCTGGGCGATACCTGAAGCTGGAGAAACCTTGGCGTTATTGGGCAATTCAATCGTCGGAGCCACCGCTGAAAGATCTGTGCCTTCAGGAACCATGACAAGAATGGTACCTTTTGCCGGATCTATTTTTCCAGCGGTATTACCGACCTTGAAGGAAAGTACCTCTACATCTGCGTTCAAATTGAGTGTGCTATCGGCATCACGCTTGCAGGCAGCAATAAGCCAGATAAGCAGGATAGTAATCCCTACTTTTATCGTATTTTTTAATGTGTGCATTGGAATAATTGGTTATGCTAATCGTTCAACAATAAATGCTTATTTAATAGCCTGGATTTTGTTTGTACAGATATTTACTTAATCTGATCTGTGCTTCAGGAATCGGCAAGTATTCGTTCCTATCTGCAGTAAAATGTGCCGAAGAATAATAAGATCGACGTGACTTTTCCGCATCATAATAGGCATTCATGGCCTGGTCTGCAATTCCCCAGCGTACAAGATCAAAGAACCTTCCGTTTTCCATCGCAAGCTCCAATCGTCTTTCCCAACGTAACGCCTTCCGGGCATTTTCTTCGTTCCATACAATATTATCTCCATTTTTGTACGTTTCGATCAGGGTTTTATCATTTGCATAGCCCGTAAGTGCAGTGCTATTTTTTGCCCGCGTACGTACTTGGTTTATCAATGGCAGTGCTTCAGCCGAACGATGCAGCTCGATAAGCGCTTCTGCCCGCATCAACAGCACATCGGCAAAGCGCAATACAATTCGATTTTTTGTATTGGCATAGAAAGGTACCATCGGGACAAAACAATCGCAATCGGGATCTACATTCTCTTTCAATGAGGCGTAAACCGAATATTCTGCCGGGTTACGGTTCCAGCTTTCTTCATACGTTCTTTTGCTACTATACTTGTACGGTAAGCCCGGAATTGCAACCGTATGAAATAACCGTGGATCGTACTTTTCTGAGGTATTAAAGCTATTCAACGCATTGTAGTTATCCAGTGGTAGACCTTTACCCGTTGTGCGAAACGCGTTGACAAGGCTTTGACTCGGTTTATTGAAATCACAACAACCTACGCCCATAGGTACTGATAGCACATCAGAAAAATTAACACGCCCAAATTTTGTGCCGTCATCTTTTGAAAACTGAACTGAAAACAGGGCTTCGGTCCCATTTTCATATTTGCCCGGCAAGAAATTAAAAGCAAAGTCGGTTTCCAGCGTATGATTGGATGAAAGTACAACATCCGTATTTTGTACAACCTTTTCCAAATCTCCGGCATCGATGCCCGTCACCACATTACGTTCGGCATTGTCCTGACGGTATCCCTTATAGAGATAGGTTTTGGCAAGATATGCCGCAGCAGCAACACGGTTGGCACGCCCGACCTCCGTTTGTACAGCCGGGAGATGATCTACAGCATACTGAAAATCATCCACAATCTTTTGCCATAGCGCATCGTTGCTCAAGGCCCTATTCGATACGGTTTCATAGCTGTCTACCGCGACATTTTCATCAATATAAGGCACATATTTGAAAAGGATCTTGAGCATAAAGTAAAAATGACCGCGTAGAAAGCGTGCTTCACCCAGCTTTTCTTCCTTCCCATCGAAATTATCCATCTCCTGTATGGTCTTGATCGTGGTATTGGCACGCGAAATCGCAACGTACAACTGAAACCACAATTTATCCAACTCTGCAAAATTGGTTGTAATGTTATTGGAGACCTCCAGGAAATGAAAGGTCTGGATATCCTGTGGTCCCGATCCGCCTTTATAAGCATCGTCCGACCGAACCGTACCATAGGGCCATAAGCTAAAAGGGACATCATAATGATCGTTACTCAATGCCGCATAGGTAGCTGTCAATAATCGTTCAGGCTCCTTAACCTGATCGGAGCTCAGTACACCATTGGGTGTTTGATCTAAAAATTTGGTGCATCCTGGAAGTAGTCCAGCAAGAACCATGAATATCGCTATTTTAGTGGTTATTTTTTTCATCCGTATAAATTATTTAGAAGTGTATCGCCTTATTTCGCTCCCATTTTAAAATCCAATATTTACCCCAGCTGTCCAGGTGGTTGGAATTGGATAACCCCAACCTACATTTTCAGGATCCACACCGGTGAAATTTTTTGATTTAACGGTAAATAGATTCTGACCAGTTACATAAATCCTTAATCGGCTCATACGTAGGTGTGCGGCGGTTGCTGTTGGCAAAGTGTAGCCCAGGGACAAATTCCGGAGCTTCATATAAGATCCATTCTCGATAAAGTAATTTGACAGACGGCCCTCGTCGTTGTTATTTGTTGTTTGTAAGGCCGGGATCGTTGACGTTGGATTTTGTGGTGTCCAGGCATTGAGCAGACGTACACCTTTATTGGAATTGACGTCGTCCACACTCCAAAAGTCCGTTTGCTTTTTCAGCCAGTTTTCAACATCTATTCCCTGTACCCCCTGAAAGTACGCAGATAGGTCAAAGCTTTTATATTTTAGCACAATGTTCAAACTATAAGAAAAATCAGGATGAGGACTACCAATCCATGTACGGTCCATATCGGTGATCTGCTTGTCCGCATCATAGACGTTGACATAACGTAAACGCCCTATCCCTTTACCGGTCTGATTGACGTGCGCATCCACCTCGTCCTGATTCTGAAAAATGCCGTCGGTAACATAGCCATAAAATGACCCTAGCGGCCGGCCGATAATATTGTCTCCTTGACGACCACCATAGGAGTTTTCTACTGCTTCGGGTAAATGTGTCACCTTGTTTTTATAGGTCGAGAACACAGCCATTACATCATAATCCAATCCAAAGGTTGTTTTATTACGATATCCGGCCGATATGTCCAAACCTTTATTTTCCATGGAGGCACCATTCGCCCAACGGTAACCGCCCTCTCCGACCACACCGATATAGGCTGGATTGATCAACATATCTTTGGTTGCTTTAACATACCAGTCAATCGAACCATAGAGACTTTGATTAAACAATGAAAAGTCCAAGCCTATATTCGTCTGCGTGGTAGTTTCCCATTTCAGATCATTATTTTCCGTTTGGATTTTGCGGTATCCCGATGGTAACTTTCCCGTTCCTGCACCCGATAGATCGTATGCTGTACCGTCCACGATATTCCATGTTGGATCAGCAACACCATATTCGGGGACGAACAGGGCATAGGTAGCCAGATTACCAATACCCTGGTTGCCTGTCTGCCCCCATCCCACACGTAACTTGAGGTCAGAAATATAATTTTTTGTACTTGCCATAAAGCGTTCAGAAGAGATCCGCCAGCCTGCCGTTACCGCTGGAAAAGTGGCAAAGCGGTTATTTTTACCGAAGCGGGAAGAGCCATCGTGGCGTACGGTGAAAGAAGCCAGATAACGGTCATCATAGGAATAATTGGCCTTTCCAAAATAGGATAGCAGCGAGAAGCCTGTAGAGCCACCTCCTACTGCCGCTGTACCCGTACTCACACCTGGCCACATATACTCTGGTGTTTCTATGGCAAATGCACCATCACCAGCGGTATAGGCGTTAAAATTAATATCATTCTGACGGTTCATTTCGATACCAGCAAGCACATCTATTGTATGTTTGTCGATTGCCTTCCGATAAGTCGCTGTATTGGACCAAGTCCACTTCATCCCATGAGACTGCTCCATATTAACGCCACTGCGGCTGCTGTTCATAAATCCCGAACGATAGGATACTTCCAGGTTACGTTTGTAAAAATTACTGTAATCCAGGCCATAACTGGTTCGAACATGCAGATCTTTTATCAGCTGTAGATCGGCATAGGCATTCCCAAACAAACGCCAATAATTGTATTTATTATTTCTATTGTCGTAAAGTACACGCATGGGATTATGACGGTCGTTCATTCCTAATGCTGGTCCCCCCCAGCCCATTCCATCTACCGTATGCACGGGGATAATCGGTAAAGCTTTCAACGAAAGGTCAAGTACATCGCCGGGGACCTGCACTTCACCCGTGTTGTTTACTGTAAAATTCTCTCCAACAACCAGTTTTCCATCAAACAGTTTATAGTCAGCATTCATCCGGGCGGATATTCGCTGGAAATCCGTGTAACGGAGTGTGCCATTGTTGTGCAAATAACCTAAGGAGAAAAAGGAGCTGGATTTTTCTGTTCCGGAGCTCAATGTCGCATTGTATGACTGCTGCAGTCCTGGTTTCGAAACTTCCTTAAACCAATCGGTATCTGAAGCATACATGGTGTGCCCACGATCAATATACTTGGAAACAAAAACAGTATTGAGCTGAGGCACGCCATTCGCATCGTTATTCCATTCAAACTGATAACCAATATTGTTTCCATTTGGATTGCCACCGCTGTTGATCGTTGCCTGCCATAGGGCACGACCATATTGTTGTGCGTCGAGCACTTTCATGCGATTATTAAAATGCGTACTGGTGGCGTAGGCGTCTACTGTAAGTTTAGGGGCACCTAGCTTTCCTTTTTTCGTAGTGATGACAATAACACCATTGGCTGCACGCGAGCCATAGATACTCGCCGAAGAAGCGTCCTTTAAAACCTGAATGCTTTCGATATCATTCGAATTGAGTTCGTGCATTCCTCCCTGGGTGGGGGTTCCATCAATGACATATAAGGGATCCTGACTACTATTGATCGAACTGATTCCGCGCATACGCACTGTTGCCGCTCCACTTGGACTACCATCCGAAGTTACAGTCATACCGGCTACCCTTCCTTGCAGGGATTTCATTGGGTTATTTTCTGGAGCCTTCATCATCTCAGCAACATTCACAACACTCACTGCGCCAGTCAAATCCTTCTTCCGTTCGGTTTGATATCCCGTAACGACCACTTCATCCAGCCCTTTTTCGGTGCTCGTAAGCTGAATATCGAGGAACTTTCTTCCGGCAACAGCAATTGTCTGCGTGGCATAGCCGACATAACTTATCTCTAATGTGCCCTGATTGCCCGATGTCTGGAGGACAAATTCTCCCTTTTCATTTGTCTTGGTAGCTATTGTGGTTCCCTTCACCACTAAAGATGCCCCCACTACAGGTGCTGCTGTTCCACTATCCGTAATTCTTCCCCGGATTTCAGTCTGTTGCGCAAATGCGACAACAGAAAAAAGTGCCAAAGACGGGAGCAGCATTGCTTTCTGTCTTGTAAACATAATTGGTTATAAGTAAATGGTTAATGATTTAGATTGATTATTTGATTATGATAGCGGATAAACTGCTTCGCAAAGAAGCAGTTTACCTACTGTTGCTTCTGAGCTCCATTGAAGATCGGATGCAACCATTGGAATCGATTGATGACCTCATCGTTATATTCAGGACAAGCCCCCCGGCTCTGTGTCACAAATCCACTTAAGGTGGCCGCAAATTCCAGTACTTCCTCCAGCTGAACACCTTCCTGCATCTGAAACCTTTTGGTCAGGAAAGCCGCCAAAAAAGAATCACCACTTCCGATTGTATCTTCTACCTGAACTTTCAAGGCCGGGAAATGATAACTGATATTATCTTTTTTATAATGATACACGGCTCCATCTGCACCATAGGTTACTATTGCCTCCTGAATTGCAAAACGGGCCATGATCAAGTCTACACGCTGCTGATCGGTATAGGCTTCCGTAGCGCCATTCCAGTCGGAAATAACATGCAGTTCCTCGGCATTCATTTTCACAAAATCAGCATATGCCAACAACTTATGTATTTTTTCAGGACCAAAATAAGGTGTACGCAGGTTGACATCCATCACCCGAAAGCGGGCTTTTTCAAGCAATAACAGCAAACTTTGGAAGCTTACTTCATCCCGACAGGCTAGACTTCCATATACCAAAAAATCCACCGTTGCAACTGCTTCCAGAACAGCACTATCCACTGCTATTCTGTCCCAAGCTACCGGATAAACGATATCGTAATGCACATCGCGTTTAGCATCGATCGAAACCTCTACGGTTGAGGTCGGTAACAACGCATCATACTGGAAGAAATCGGTCGGAATGCCCAGATCCTCACATACCTTACGTAGTTCATAACCATTTTCATCACGCCCTATGCGTGTTAGCATACGCGTCGTAACGCCCAGTTTATTGAGGTGATAAGCCACATTCAACGGTGCACCGCCCAATTTTTTACCTGTAGGAAGATTGTCCCAAAGTACCTCTCCAAAACAAATACCCTGTATTGATTTTTCTCCGTTTTTCATATTTCTTCTTTTTTCACAAAGCTTCGGCCGAGCGCCAAAAGCCATGTAACGAATTGATTATTATATTTCCCTTTAAGTTCAATGTTGACAATAGATACACACGACTTGCTATCATAATGTCATTGATTAAATAGCTTTCGATAGGCGCCAGTCGCGCCATGGCTACTCCGACGCCTATTCGTTTAGTCCAGCTAAAGACTAATGTAGATTGATGGTATGCCCAAGGTCTTCCAGTGACTTCCCTTTTGTCTCCGGCATAAACTTAAGCACATAGATAAGCTGTAAAACCATAAATAGGGCAAAGATCAAGAAGGTACCGCCCCCGCCGAGCATTTCCGTCAATGCAGGAAAACAAAAGGTAATAATTGCCGCCATCACCCAGTGTGTCAAGCTGCCGAATGTCTGTCCTTTAGCACGGACATCATTCGGAAAAATTTCCGAAATAAACACCCAAATCACAGCGCCTTGCGAGAATGCGAAAAAGGCAATAAAACTCATCAGATAGATGGTGATCGCAAAACCCGTCGTTTGATTGGTATAAAAAGCATGGGAAACGAGTGCCAAAGAAACAATCAGTCCAATCGAACCCACCAACATTAATTTTCTTCTACCGACCTTATCGATGAAATTAATCGCCAGCAACGTAAAGATAAAATTGACAACCCCGATCCCAACTGTTGAAAGCAATGAACTCTGTGAGCCCAAACCGGCCATTTCAAATACACGGGGGGCATAATAGATGATTGCGTTAATACCTGAAACCTGATTGAACAGCGCAAAACAAAAGGCCAATAAAATAGGTTTGACATTTTCGCGAACGAAGAGTTTGCCCTCCCCTGCTGTATTGTTTTTGGACTCCTGAATTTTTGAAATCTCCAGCTCGTAACCATCCGAGTTGATTTTTTTCATAATTCGTTTTGCTTCAGCTAAATTACCCCTGTGCAGCAGTAACCATCTTGGACTTTCCGGAATAAGGAAGATCAGACCGAAGAATAATAACGACGGAAAACACTGTACGCCTAACATCCAACGCCAGGACTCCTCCCCTACCTGACCGATAAAGTAATTGGACAGATAGGCAATCAGAATCCCCAATACAACGTTGAACTGGAAAAGTCCGACCAATTTTCCACGCGATGCCGCCGGAGATATTTCCGATATATAGATTGGTGCAGTTACCGAAGAGACGCCAACGCCTATACCACCCAAAAAGCGGAATAAAATAAATATCGTCCAGTCATTCGCCAATGCGCTGCCTATTGCTGAGATAAAGTAAAGAGCTGCAACCGCAAATAAAGTATTCTTACGCCCCAACTTATCTGAAGGCAGTGCACCCAGCGCTGCTCCAACAACTGTTCCGATCAATGCAATGGCCATGGTCAATCCATGCTGAAACTCACTTAAATGCCAGTGTTCCTGCACGGCCTTTTCTGCTCCTGAAATAACCGCTGTATCAAATCCAAATAAAAATCCGCCTAAAGCCACTACAAAGGACCAAGCTAGTACCGTGTTTTTGTTCATGTTATGATCTATAATTGATTAATCCAAATTTAACCTTGGTTTCATCTTAACTTAAATTTGAGCTTCGCAAAAACATTTATTTATGTAACATTTTTTAAAAAACGTTAAAACACTAAAAATCTGAAACTTATACCAGCATTACTTTTTAAAACTTTCACTTTTTAAACAGAAAATTTAGAAAATGATACATTTTTGAAAGTTTCCATATCAGTGTAAAGAATACACTAACAAAGACGAGGTTACCCTAAAAAAACTAAATAATGTATATTCGGATATTGAAGGGAAAAAAATCATGGGAAAATATTTCATTTATGGTGGCATATTGATCCTGCTTCTTTTTTGTGGATGTCAACCAATGGTCCAGAAGAAAAAGCGGATTATTGCTTTTTCACAGTGTATCGGAAATGATGCCTGGCGACAAACCATGCTCGAAGAAATGAAAAGGGAACTTTCCTTCAATCCGGATATTGACTTTCTTTATCGAGATGCCCATGGCGACAATAATGTCCAGATTAATCAAATTCGGGAATTAGTCAAACAGGATATCGATCTTCTGATTGTATCGCCAAATGAGGCCGAGCCCCTTACCCCTATAGTAGATTCGGTATTTCAACGCAATATACCCGTCATCGTAACTGACCGTAAGACATCCTCAGGCCAATATAATGCCTATGTGGGGGCAGACAATCTTGCTATCGGAAAACTGGCGGGCCAGTATAGCCGCACCATTTTACAAAACAATGGTTCGATCGGCCTGGTTACTGGATTATCGGGCACATCCGCCTCCATAGAACGTGAAAAAGGCTTTATGCAGCAAATTGGAGATGCTAAAGGGATTCGAACGAGCGGAATCATTCACGGCGGATGGGAAAAAAACAAAGCTTATTTGGAAACGCGTAGGCATATAGACCAAATGATCCAGAGTGATATCATCTTCACCTTCAATGATCAGATGGCCATGGGGGTAAAAAAAGCATTGGACGAAGCCCAGATCAAAAAGGACATTAAGATAATCGGTGTTGATGCTCTTCCTGGTCCCGGAAATGGCCTTGAACAGATCATACAGGGCAAAATGTTCGCTTCCATACTCTACCCCACTGGCGGAGCCGAAGCCATTCGAACGGCCTTGGCTATCATCAACCACCAAAACTACCGCCGCGAGAATATACTCGCAACCTCTGTCATCGATAAAACCAACGCGGAGTTGCTTGCCCTGCAGTCGGATAAAATAAAGCAACAGCAGCTCGATATAGACAAAAGACAGGAATTCATTACGGAACAGAATAAGATTTACCAAAGTCAAAAGTCGGTTCTTAATGTACTGGTCGTTAGCTTGGTGCTTGCTGTTGTCTTTGGTGGCATTTCTATTATCGTGATCAGGAGCAACTGGGAAAAGAACAAACATCTGGAAATCCAAAATAGTGAGATCCTTGCGCAACAAAAACAGATCGTCGAGATGAATAGTCAGATCCAGCAAGCGGCAGAAATCAAGAATAATTTCTTCACCAACATCTCACATGAATTTAAAACACCACTGACGCTTATTATAACGCCTATCGAGGACCTTGAATTACGAAAAGACCTGCCAGAAGAAGTCAAAGAACAGTTGTCGCGCGTCAAGCGGAATGCAAAAAAACTACAGCGTTTGGTTACCGACCTCATTGATATCCACCGAATCAGTAAATCAAAAATTAGGTTACATGCGTCTATCGTTTATATCGATCCATTCATCCAGCAGGTAATAGGTAGTTTCAAACCGCTATTTAAGAAAAACAGAATCTCGGTCAGTTATATCAACAAAACGAGTTTGAAAGAGGTTTGGATGGACGAATACCTCATGGAACAGGTCCTATCCAACTTATTATCCAATGCGATCAAACATACTTCAGCAAGCGGCAGAATTGAAATTATACTAGAAGAAAACAATTTCAAGGACTATTTTTATCTACGCGTATTGGATAATGGTCTGGGAATTGCGCCGGTTGATATTGAGCATATTTTTGATCCTTTTTACCAAGGAGCCGGCAGCCGTAACGGATCCGGAATCGGACTCGCATACAGCAAACAGATCGTCGAACTGCATCATGGCCAGATCACCGTGAGCAGCAAGCCCGGCCATGGATCGATCTTCACCCTCCGCATGCCAATTGGGAACGGTCATTATGAACCTGCTGAACTGGCCGGTTTCGACAGTGGAGAAAAACCATCGTTTCATCAACAAGATCTACTGGACACGACAGCAAAGGTGGTAGACAACAATCTTTCTTTTCGATCCAACAAATCGAAGAGCATTATGATCGTCGAAGATAATGGTGAAATCAGAGACTATCTCCGCTCGTTATTGGAACAGGATTACAACCTGTTTCTGGCGAAGGATGCCCAGCAAGCCACTAGTATGATGAAGACACATTTTCCAGACCTGGTGATCACCGATATTATGCTTCCTGATGGAAGCGGACTGGATATTTTGAAAGACATCAAAGCCTTTTATCAGACCGCACATATTCCCGTCATCTTACTGAGTGCACTTGCCAACGAGGAGACCATGCTTGAGGGGAGCAAATTAATGGCCGATGACTATATTACTAAGCCATTCAATGCCGAACTGCTGCGGATACGTATTTCAAATATTCTTCAATCGCGTCATCAGCTTAAAGAAAAATATAGCAGCAACGTCGAACAGTTTGAGCGTACTCAAGCCGAACAGGTCAACGATAGCGACAGAAGATTCCTAAACAATCTCTCCGCCATTGTCGAATCCAAGTTATCGGATCAGCGGTTAAGCGTCGACGGGATTGCCAACGACCTCCATCTCTCACGCGTTCAGCTCTATCGTAAGGTGAAACAGCTGCTCGACTGCAGTGTCAATGAGTATATTGTGGAACGAAGATTAAAGAAAGCCAAAAGCCTGATGGCTGAGGGTCTAACCATCAACGAAATATTTAGTAGTGTCGGCTTTTCATCAGCATCTTACTTCGCGTCGGCCTTTAAAAGGAAATATGGACAGTCACCAAGCGCCTATAAAAAAGAATTTGACAAAAAATAGCCGATCAGTGGGGCATCCACAAACGAAACGTTAAAACTGCCCCTTTCGTTTAAATAGATAAAAGCTGATCAATAGAAATACAACAACCATCACCATGTTGCAGTAATCGAGCCGTGCAAATGAGTCATTTTCGGATAGGATGTTCATGACCGCATTATAAGCACCCGTATAGGGTATAAAATCCGAAAAGCTTTTTTGCGCCACCAGCACTGAAAACACCAACATAAACATCCCCACCCCAATCGGGTAAATAAAGCTTCGGAACAATAGACTTAAAGCCAGCTGGATCATCCCAATAGCTGATAAGGTAATGAAAAGCTTCAGAAATGTATAAAAAATCACCTGCCTATAGTCGTAATTCTGGAAACCAAGGACGGGATAAATCAGACTGAGCAGATAGCCGCTGATCAAAAATGCAGCGTACGCAAAAAGAATTGAAAAAAGTAATGTTAGTAGAATAAAGGTCGCTTTGGAAAAGAAAATATTCGATTTACTGATGGGCACAGTAAAGAGTATTTTATAATTGTTATTCTTATACTCCACATCACAGCAAGCATATACGAACAAAGCGACAAGAATGGGATAGAGTAAATAAAAAAATTGAAATACATATCGACCCAATAAGACTTTCCAGGGATTGGGAATGGCGCTGGCACCACCGGAATTGACAATGTCATAGATTATATAAGCGCTAATCGCAAAAATAAGCAGCATAGGTGCGATCAAGACCCCAAAAATTTCCCTGTTACGAAGAAGTTTGTACTTTTCAGACAAAAAAGCAGTATAAAATGTATTAGCCATTTGCACGAGCGATTAGGTTTATAAAAATTTGTTCAAGATCAGCACCACGGGATTCCAGCCCATAAATAGCAATCTGCTGTTCAACCAATGATTTGATCATAAAATCAAATTGCTGATCATCCCCTATATTGACGATAACATTTTGACCATCGATCTTAACGGTAGAAAAACCTGCATTTTGCAAAATAGAAACTGTTGCAGCAGGATTGGATGTCCGTAAGAACACTTCTCGGTCAACCTGCCCCAGCAGCTCATGCTTAGTTCCTTGGAAAATCATTTTCCCACCTTCTATGATACCAATGTGTGTTGCTATTTTTTCAAGCTCACTCAAAATATGGCTTGAAAGAAAGATCGTTTTACCCTGTTCATTGAGGTGACAAAACAAGTTGCGCATTTCCACAATACCCTGTGGGTCGAGACCATTTAATGGTTCATCCAGAATGAGTAATTGGGGATCATGAAATATCGCCATTGCAATCCCTAACCGCTGTTTCATACCCATAGACAAAGCATTCGTTTTTTTCTTTTTCTCCCGATGAAGATCAACCATTTCTAACACTTCATCAATGCGTTTATTCCCTTTTTTATGAATGATATCCAAATACTTTAAATTTTCAAAAACGGTTAACTTAGTATAATAACAAGGCGATTCGATCAGGTTTCCAACATTCGTATAGATACGTGTTCGATTTGTCCTAAGACTATTTCCCTGAATAAAAATCGCATCTGTCCGGTCCTCCAAAAGACCTAAAAGTAGCTTGATTGTTGTCGATTTTCCGGCTCCATTTCGCCCGAGATAGCCATAAATACCCTTTTCTGGTACCTGCAGACTGATGTTATCCAGGATTGTTTTCGCGCCTATTTTAAAGCTAAGTTGTTTTGTGAGGATACTTTCCATTGGTGTTACCGGTAAATTGGATCTTTATTGATATCGATATAGAAAATGCCGTCGATAAAGTCGTGCCACCTTCTATCTTCATCAATCCCTTTATTGATGACTGAACTAAAATTCTGTTTTAAAATACTATTGTTGGACAACTCCCGAAGATCTAAAAAGAAATAAGGCGATTTGGTAGCATGAAATACATTTTCCACCGCCAACTTACCCACTCTATCGACAACACGGCCAGTTTTATCGTATCGTCCATAGGAAGTAAAGTCCAGGCTATATGCTTGGGCGCCATATTTACGCTTTAGATAAGTCCCAAGCGGCCGATAATCTTTATTGTATGGAGCAGAAAAGCTATGGATATTGGCACACCAGACGATAATCTTTTTGCCGGCGTAAAGCGAATCGATCTGATAGCATAGATTTTCTGCCATCAGGGAATCCCTAAAATGCATGCTCTGCATTGATCCTGATTTATAGCGCCAAGATTTGTCAAAGTTATTTCTCATATCGGACAGGTATCGGCTATAGATCAGGTGCTCATTGTCTTTTACATCCCTGCTGATCACACGGCTCAATGCATCCAATTCTGCTAAAAACTGTTTCTTTTGGTCCGCATCGAGCTGCTTGCTGGCAAAACGTTCATATGTCAGGTATTCCAGTTTGTTTCTATTTTTTTTCAATAAAGGATACTTGGTTGAATCAATCCCATTTTTGACTAAGAAATCTTCTAATAATTTCGCCCGCTTATCAGACAATTCCCTACCCGAAAACTGAATATCAAACCCACCGAGAGAAATAGGATTCTGGGATGTTTTCGTATTTTTATAATAAGTTAAGAGCAGTTGATTTTCCTCATTTTGCCACCAAAAGTCAAATAGACCGATACCGCCGACCGTTTTTACTTGAGACCGACTCGTAGGGGTATCCATCTGTGCATTCATCATCCACATATCATATTGCCCTGCCTCATATAAAACTACGTCATAATCGAGATGCTCATGCAGATAACGGATGAGTCTGGCTTTCGCTTTGAAAGTTTCGCCATCATTGTGCAGCATTTCACCCAACATCAAAATTCTATTATTTTTTAGCGTAGCATCAAAAAAGCGTAGATCCGAAAAATTACTATCGGTCATCAAGATACTTTTGATTTCTTTTTTATGGCGATTCACTTCGGTTAATAATGTTGCATGATTCGCCATGGGCGTATCATTATAGACAAGCTTATTAAACGATAAAATTAAAACTGTAGTTATCGCAAGTGCACATAAAACACCTCTCATGCATTTCAGCTTATATGATTCATAATTGATCTATCTACTGCGTGTCACGCTAAAGTAGAATACATTTTAACATAAGATGATCATTTTTTCTTTTTCCACAAAAAAATTATACAAAAAAAATTAGAAATGCCCTATAACTACAAAAAGGCGGTTAAGTGAGTGTATCACATAACCGCCTTGCTTGCTTGCTTGCTTGC
>NZ_DJTD01000042.1:87150-92054 GCF_002440385.1 Sphingobacterium sp. UBA6317
TGCTTGCTTGCTTGCTTGCTTCGTAAAAAATATAGCAGGAGAAAATTAATACCCTACATTTTGTTTCAACGTTCCTTTACTGTTATCGATTACAGCTTGCGGAATTGGCCACAATTCATTTTTTCCAGCTTTGAACGTTCTATTTTCAGAGAAAAAACGGTCCGTTAGCGACGTGTAAGTAACCTTGCCTGTTTTAGAATCCACCGTACCTTTTGACAGCGCGCCATTGACAGGACCGTTCATCACATCTTTAGCTATTCCCCAACGAATAATATCAAAGCGGCGGCGTCCTTCTCCTGCGAATTCTACACGAAGCTCACGACGCACCAACTCACGCAGTTTGCTCTGACCACTGTAAACTGCTTTATCTACTTTTGGCATCTTTGCGCGTAGACGAACCAGATCGATATTGTCATATACGCTATTATCAATGATCCCCAATTCAATCTTTGCTTCCGCATTTAACAGAAGCATTTCAGCATAACGCATCACAATAATGTTGGTACCCACGTTCCAAATGTTCGCATAACTGCTCGGATTTTGGATGTATTTTTTATAGTTGTAAGCTGTGCTAGATGCATTATCTGGACCAGATGGATAATCTTCCGATTTCGGATCCAATGGATCGAAATATTTACCGTTATACAGTGCTCCTGGGTAAACAATTGTTGCGCCCAGGCGTGGATCTCTTTTTTCCATATGGACTGGCAGGGTTATAGGATTTCGACTCGCCAATAGTTTCTCCATCGGCAGTTTCGTAAGCATCTACCAGACTCTGTGTTGGTACAATAGACCCCCATCCGCCCATGGAATTGGGCAGCATAATACCAAGTGAAGTATATCCTTGAATATTTACCAAATATTCGATATTCATCATAACCTCACTGTTGTTTTCATTTGCCTCTTCAAATAGGGTTGCATAATCATCGAATAATTTATAATTAGCCGAAGAGATGATCTCCTGTGTTGTATTGATGACATCCTGATATTTCTTTTCAAAAGCATAACAGCGAGCCAACAAACCAAGGGCGGCACCTTTTGACATCCGCCCGCCTCCCTTAGCAAACGACAAATCTGCTGCAGCTTCTTTCAATTCTTTTTCCACAAATTCCAATACTTCTTTTTGCGTATTTGCAGGCACGAACGAATTTTCTGCGGTCAAAGTTTTCGTAATGATAGGTACTCCCCCAAATAAGGTCGCCATATCAAAATACTTATATGCGCGTATGACGCGTACCTCTGCGGTCAGCCGTTTCTTTTTTTCAGCATTAACCGGCGATTTTTCAATATTTTCAAGGATATAATTAGCACGACGGATATGCTCGTACGTATAGCGTGCCTCTGCGTTTCCAGAGTTTGTCGGTGTTGCCGTCCCATTTCCCAAAGCTTGGAATCCTTCCCAAGGGAAATCACTATTGGAGTTATCCGAAGTACAGTCCATGTAAAAGATCTGTGTACCGTCTTCCCAAGCAGATCCTTCGGCCAGCTTACCGTCGCTTCCCCTTGTACCGCTGTACAAACCTGTTACAGCAAAATCGGTTTCTGCTTCCGTTTTCCAAAAATTATCGGCATTATATGCATCCAACGGTTCCTGATCGAGTTTTTGACAAGAGAACAATAAGGTGGCTACGCTCAATGCAATCGTTATATTTCTAAGTTTCATGATTTTCAATTAAAAGTTTACGTTAAGACCAAACACATTTGTTTTCACTTGTGGGTAGTAATTACCTCTAGAATCCGCTGGAGCCTCCGGATCAAATCCTTTAGCAAAACCAGTAAAAGTCAAGAGGTTTTGCCCACTATAGTATACCTTGGCCCCTTTAATACCGATTCTATCCGTAAACGTTTTTGGTAAGGTATAACCGAAGGTAATGTTCTTCAAGCGGACATAACTTGCATTCTGTATCCAAAAATCGGAAGGAGTGCCTGAAGGACTATTTTGTGACCAACTGGTCAATGCCCTCGGCATCGATCCATTTGGATTGGTCTCTGCATTGAAACGATCTGCAAAAATGGTTGTCGGTTTATCAGATCCCGAGATCCCGCCAATGGCTTCACCCCAAAGATAGCCCTGTACTTTAGCGGCCCCTTGGAAGAATAGGCTCAGATCAAAGTTTTTATAACTCATATTGGACGTCAGACCAAAGATGAATTTCGGATCAGGCGAACCTAGATATACACGGTCATTTCCATCGATTTTTTTATCGCCATTCTGATCTTTATAGATAATATCACCAGCACCTACAGTTCCATTTACGCCTTGAATGCCACTGTTTTTATATTCTTCATCCGAACGATAGATTCCTGCTGTTTCGTAGCCATAAAACGAACGGATTGGTCGGCCCTGCTCATAGATATAAAAAGTTCCATTAACTTGTGGCTCATCGCTTGCCCATTTTTTGATCTGGTTGTTAATATAAGAACCATTTGCGGCAATGCTATATTTAAAATCACCAATACTATTTTGATAGTTCACTTGGAGCTCAACCCCATTATTTTGTACTTTCCCTGCATTTTGGTAAGGCGCTGGAAGACCATATAAGTTCGATACGGGCAGTTTTAACAACACTCCATCAGTTTTACGGTCAAAGTATTCAAATACAAAGCCCAAATTGTTTTTGAAGTTCAGGTCCAAACCAATGTTAGTACTTGTCGTTGACTCCCATTTCAATATTGGGTTTGCTGATTCAACGATAGCTCCGCCAGAACTAATCTCACCGCCAAAGGAGTAATTATAGCCAGGAGAAATGGTAAATAAGCCTGGATAATAAGCGTCTGAAGAAGGATATGAATTATCTGATGTTGCCGCTAATTGTTGGTTTCCGAGTTTACCCCAACCACCTCTTAATTTCAATTCTGAAATTACATCAGACAAAGGAGATTCTTTAAAGAAATCTTCCTGAGAAATACGCCATCCTGCTGAGAACGAAGGAAAAGTACTCCAACGATTGCTTCCCAAGAATCGCGATGTCCCGTCACGTCTCACATTGGCTTCCAATAGGTACTTATCCGCAAATGCATAATTGATACGACCGAAGAAAGAGCGTAAAATTAACTTTTTTGCTCCCCCGTCGACTTTCATTCCGTCCTTGCTACCTAAATTCAGTTCCGAAAAATCATTATTCAAAAACCCTTGCGCATAAGCACTGGAGTAATCTGCACGGAATGTTTCATCCATAAAACCGCCTAAGACATTGATTTGATGATTACCAATCTTTTTATCATAGGTCAACAAGGTTTGAAAAGTCAATCGTTCAGATTGAAAGTTGTAAACAGTCAGATTATTCACCCCTTGCTTAGGTCCCAAATCACCGTTCGGTGCATAGTATTGGATGTCTTTGACGAATTTGGAAGACATATTGTCGATCGGTTGAAAGCCAACAACTTGTTTGATCTTCAATCCATCCATAATCTTAAATTCACCGGAGAAATTGACCTGCGTATGTTTATTGATCATATTGTCCTTTGCCTCCAGATCCATCCAAGCGATTGGGTTACCGTCGCTACCACGACCATACACACCATTGCTATATTTGTATGGAATAAAACTAGGAATACGATTTACCTGTCTAAAGATCTGTGCCATGTCACCTGTATAAGGGTTTACGGGTTCGCTAATACGTTGATAGTTATACGCCAGCCCTAAATCAAATCGAAGCCTTGAAGACACTTTTGCCCCCACATTTGTGCGTAAATTATACCGGTCCGAACTCGCTACTTTAATAACACCTTTCTGCCCTAGATAGCCTCCGGAAGCCATATACTGCACATCTTCTGTTCCTCCTGTAACCTGCAAATTATGCGATTGCTGGAAACCTGACCCTTTATACAACAACCCTAACCAATCTGTATTGGGATGACCGTCCGGATCAGATCCATTTTTGAAAAGTTCTAGATCCTGCTGGGAGAAACGCTGCGTCTTCCCTTCATTTTTAAGAGCCTCGTTTAAGATGACAGCATGGTCATAAGAGTTCATATATTCCGGTAGACGTGTTGGATCCTGAATCCCGGCATAGCCCGTATAATTCAATTGCGGTTTGCCACTTCCCCCTTTTTTGGTCGTAATCAGAATAACCCCGTTTGCAGCCTTAGATCCATAAATTGCTGCACTAGGTCCATCCTTCAGTACCGAAACACTTTCAATATCGTTGGGGTTGATGTTATTCATCGAGCTTTCTATTCCATCGACAATAACAAGCGGATTTGCATTATTGATAGTACCTAGGCCACGGATTCGGATCGTACCGTTGTCTTTACCGGGCTGTCCTGAATTTTGAGTAATTGTTACACCCGAAAATTTACCCTGGATCGCTGAGGATACATTTGTAACGGGACGGTCCTGTAGATCCTTTGACGTGATCGCCTGTACAGCACCAGTTAGATTTACTTTCTTTTGTTTGGCAAATCCCACAACAACAACTTCTTCCAAAGCCTCATTGTTACTTTCGAGCTGAATTGACAGGGTCGTCCCTGTAACAGTTACTTCTTTAGTTTTATAGCCAACGCTACTAACAAGCAAAATATCACCGGCTTTCGCTCGAATTGTAAATGTCCCTTTTGCATCTGTCGATGTCGATACCGATGTACCTTTGACCGAAACAGTCGCAGCCGAAAGAGGACCATCTTCTGCGGTTACTTTCCCGGTAACTTGGTTCTGAGTGGCCTCGTTTGCTTTATGTTTAAATGCAATTGGCGTTTCTGCGGCCCACAAACTTTGCGAAGACGCAACAAGAAGAGCAATAGCAAGCAGGCTTACCTTTTGGTTACTTGTAAATTTTGAAATCATAATTAAATAGTTAGTAAAGTTGAGTCTGTCAGTTTAGTATTTGATTGACTGGTTCAGCCCATTAAATTAGAGGGATATTTTATGGGAACAAAAAAACGGGTTCTTCGTCAATTTTGGT
>NZ_DJTD01000039.1:0-27989 GCF_002440385.1 Sphingobacterium sp. UBA6317
ACCAAAATTGACGAAGAACCCGGAAAATGACCATGGTATTTCGGATGAAACTGACCAGTTGTCACCGTTAGTTTTAGAGCTGTAGCTGTAACCATATTTTTGGGGAAGAATAACCCTAAGATTATGGCCAACACGACGATCAGCATGAACAAAATAAGACAGATACTGAGACTTCACGATCATGGGCGTAGCAAACAGTCGATTGCCATTCAGGCAGGCGTGTCGCGCAACACGGTAAAGAAGTACATTAAGTTCTTTCAGCAGAGCGGATTCACCTTTGAAGAAGTAAATTCGCTGGGTGACAAAGAGCTGGAAGACCTGTTCGGTAAAAGCAACGAGCGAAAACCCGACAGTCGCCTTCAGGCTCTCCAACGCTGCCTTCCCCATATTGACAAGGAGCTCAAACGTCCCGGAGTTACCCGAAAACTTCTGTGGGAAGCCTACATGAAAGAATTTCCCGAAGGGCTACAGTATACCCAATTCTGCTTTTATTACAACCAATGGAAAGCTATTGTAAACCCCGTGATGCACCTTGACCACAAAGCCGGGGACAAGGTTTACATTGACTTTGCAGGAAAAAAGTTACAGATAATTGATCCTTCCAGTGGAGAGATCCAGGACGTAGAAGTATTTGTTGCCATTCTTGGCGCAAGTCAGCTTACCTATGTTGAAGCAGTCTTGGATCAGAGCAAAGAAAGCCTGATCTGCGCCTGTGAAAACTCCCTTCTTTACTTTGGGGGAGTGCCCTCGGCTATCGTACCGGATAACCTGAAAGCGGCAGTTACCCGTAGCAACCGGTATGAACCCACATTGAACGAGACTTTTTCCGACTTTGCGGACCACTATCAGACCAGTGTACTGCCAGCCAGGGCAAACCGCCCACGGGACAAGGCGCTTGTGGAAGGGGCCGTAAAGATTGTATACAATAGGATCTATGCCCCATTGCGGAAGAATACCTATCATACATTACAGGAACTCAATACCGCAATTCGTTATCAATTGGAACTCCATAACAATTGCCAGCTCAAAGGACGGAGTTATAGCCGCCGGTCACAGTTTGAGGAGATTGAGCGCCATTCTCTGGGTGGACTTCCCATATCACGTTACGAGTTCAAAAAACTCCACTATGCTACCGTGGCCAAAACCGGCCATATCTGTCTTGGTGAAGACCGCCATTATTATAGCGTGCCGTACCGGTTCATAGGGAAAAAGGTAAAGATGCTCTATTCGCGGACCAGGCTTGAGGTATTCTATCATTATGAACGCATTGCCATACATATCAGGGATAAGGCCGCTTATGGATATACAACCGACAAGACACATCTAGTCTCTTCCCACCGCTTTGTGAGCGAATGGACGCCGGAACGCTTCCTGGAATGGGCGGAATCCATAGGTGAGGATGTGAAAATGTACATACAGGGAATATTGGAACGCAAACAGCACCCTGAACAGGCCTACCGGTCCTGTGCGGGGATACTTGGCTTTTCAAAAAAAGTTGGCAACGAACGTTTGGCAAAAGCATGTGGGCGGGCACTGAGTTACGGTATCTATAGTTACAGGACTGTACAGAAGATCCTTGCCAACAGGATGGACGAATACCAGGACAGCCCCTTTGCGGATGAACTGCCAATGCCGGAGCACGGCAATATCAGAGGAGAGGAGTATTATAAATAATACATAAACAATAATTGGAATGAATACCAACACACTTGAAAAATTACGGAAACTAAAGTTCCATGGCATGTACCATGCCTTCAAAAACTGTCTGGAAAGCGGACGTTACGACCAGTATACAGCAGATGAGCTCCTGGCCCAACTTGTCGATGCAGAGTGGGACGACCGACATAACAGACGTATAGCAAGACAGATCTTTTATGCCAAGTTCCGCTACAAGGCGGCTGTTGAGGATGTGAATTATGAAGCCTCGCGCAATATTGACCGAAATCTGATGAACAGGCTCGCCGACTGTACCTTTGTCCAGCGGAACGAAAATCTGCTGATCACAGGAAGCACGGGCATTGGCAAGAGCTATATCGCTACCGCGCTGGGCTATCAGGCATGTATCCAGGGATATCGGGTATTATATGCAAGTACCCCAAAACTCTTTGCCAAACTTAAAATGGCCAAAGCCGATGGGACTTATATCAAGGAGATCGCAAAACTTGAACGGCAGCAGCTGCTTATATTGGATGACTTTGCCATACAGCCTTTCGATGCGCAAAGCAGGGCTGCCCTGATGGAAATTATTGAGGACAGACATGGTAAAACCTCTCTGATCATCACTTCTCAGCTACCGGTTAGCGCCTGGTATGACGTGATAGGTGATAAAACCATCGCTGATGCGATATTAGACCGAATAGTCCACGATGCGCATAGAATGGAAATGAATGGAGAATCCATGCGAAAAAAACGGTCTGTTCAGCTTGAAAATAAAACCAGAATAGATACGTATTAATTAGTACATTTGATGACATTACTCCTACAGCACCAAAGCTAGCTTCGCCAGAAGATCAGGTGGTCAATTTGCCACGGAATCGCATGGTCAGTTTATCCGAAATCTACAATCAGAAACAAAATCAAATCTCCTGTTTTGTAAGTCAATCTGTCGTTGAGCTCTTATATATTCAGCAAGTGCCATTGTTTCCTGATTATAGTTTTTCTCTACGTCGGTTTTTGGACGTTTGTATATATGTAATTCTAGATAATGCTTCCTCTTCATTTTACCTGTATCAGGATTATAAATGGGAGGATATATATCTAAGTATAAAGATTGTTTACCATTTGAGATATTTTTCTTTCTTAATTTTACTTGTGACATGTTGTAAGTTTTAACAGTTAATGTGAAGTATTGATCCCACCACTTCCTTTAGGGGTGTTCTGAATAGCCAAAGCTTTCCTTTAAATACCTATAGTGAGGCTTAATTATTTTAGCCGCAATATTGATCTGATTTAATTTTGTTCAGGATCGGTTGAATTGAGATTTTGGGAACATACACGAATTTTCCCTTCTGAAATTTTGGAATTTCATGACGCCGGATTAAGCTTTGTAAGCTAGTTTCCGATAAGTTGAATTCTGACTGGATCTGGCCGATCGTAAAGCAGTCCTTTAAAGGCGTTTCTTCAATCGACTTATGAATTGTAACTCCCTGTATTGAAGTTTTTTTTGTCAGGGGTGCTTCAAAAAGAGCATCTATATCTTTCTTTAAAATCCTTGTTTTTCTTTGAGATAGATTAATTGAAGGGAGTCTTTTGGACTTCACCATGAAATAAATTGTTCGACTGTCGCATTTTAAAAGTACTGCAGCTTCTTTGACTGTTAAATAGTCTAATGTTTTTAAAGCAAAGTATGAATTGGGATCCGGTTTAGCTTTTATTGATTCTTTTTGTTTGACAAGTTGCTCTTCACTGGATTTGATCTTCTGATTTCTAACTTTTACTTTATAAGCTTTTTTAGCACAGGTATCCCCACAATATTTAGTGACCGTGGTTCTAGCAATAAATTCTTGCCCGCAGTGCTGGCAGATTTTTTTGATTTTAATATTTGAACTCATAATATTTATTTTAGAGGAGCTCAAACTTCACTTTAGATGCAATAAGGTACATTAAGATACATTAAGGTACAATAAGATGCACTAAGCGAAGTAATTTCTCCTTCGTTTCAAAAAATAAATTATTATCATTTTGGGGGACAAATGGGGGACAACAAATAACAAAACAAACCAAAATATCAACAGCCAACACAAAACTGGAAGTTTTGTAATTGGTTAATTATCAGATATTTGGTTTGTTTGAGTTTGTTTTACCTATCGTATTTATTTGCCGATACAGAATTTCGAGAAGATATTATCCAATAAATCGTCTGTCGAAACACTTCCCGTGATTTCACCAAGATGATATAGCGCTTGGCGGATATCCATTGCTAGGAAATCAGAAGTGACCGGATTGTTAATACCATATATTACGCGTTCCAGTGAATCTGCTGTTTTTTGTAGCGCCTCTACGTGACGGATGTTGGTGACCATAACATCATCTGTATTCAAATTTCCTAATTGTACACGATTGATCAATTCGTCTTTCAATTCCTCGACGCCAATTTGCTCTTTTGCTGAAATGTAGAGCGGATTAAGGACATTGTAAACGTCTTTTTGCGCCTCAGAAAGCAAATCTGATTTATTGATAATGGTGACAAATGGAATTTGTAGGCACTCGATTTCTGGTAATTGAGCTTGTACTTCTTCAACTTTGTCCTGTGTAGGATCGAAAAGATAAATGATCAATCGTGCCTGTTTCATTTTTTCACGGGTACGCTCAACTCCTTTTGCTTCAATAACATCTGCCGTCTCACGTATACCTGCAGTGTCAATAAATCGGAATGTGACGCCATGAATATTAATTTCATCTTCAATCGTATCACGTGTAGTCCCTGCAATATCGGAAACAATGGCACGTTCTTCATTTAAGAAAGCATTCAATAGGGTTGATTTTCCAACATTCGGTTTCCCCGCAATGACAACAGGCACACCATTTTTAAGGACGTTACCTTGTTCAAAAGATTGTATTAATTTTTGAACAATGACCTGTATTTTGTTGATTAGATTTTTTAGCTGATCCCTGTTCGCAAATTCCACATCTTCTTCCGAAAAATCAAGCTCTAATTCAATTAGTGATGCAAAGTGAATGAGATCTTCACGAAGGGATTTAAGCTGATTGGAGAAACCGCCCCGCATTTGTTGCATCGCCACTTGATGCGAAGCTGCAGAATTGGATGCAATTAAATCGGCAACTGCTTCTGCTTGCGATAAATCCATGCCGCCATTGAGAAATGCACGTAGGGTAAATTCTCCTGGACGAGCAGCACGTGCTCCTTTTTTGATCAGTAAATTTACAACGCGCTCGATAATATATTTGGAGTTGTGCGTTGATATTTCCACCGAATTTTCTCTCGTGTAGGAGTTCGGGGCTACAAATAAAGAAACAAGTACTTCATCTATAATCTCTTCGCCATCCCTTATGGTTCCAAAATGGATAGTATGCGATGCTTGTTGAAGCAGGTTCTTTCCTTTAAATATTTCGTTTGTAATTTTTATGGCATTCTGACCTGAAACGCGTATGACAGCAATAGCGCCATTTGTTCCGGAAGATGTCGCTAATGCAACAATGGTATCTTCAGTGATATATCCCGTATTTGACATGGTACAAAGATACGTTAAATTGAAGTAATGGATTCTATATATTGCAGCACAAATTAAATTCATATTGACCGATTAAACCTTTGTTCAAACATTGATGTCATACCCATAGAAACGCTTGTAAAAAAGAATGGAACACAGGCGGAGTGAAATTAATATTTAAATTTAAATTATACTGTTATGAGAAAGATGATATACTTCGCGTTGGCAATAGGAGGACTTGTCTTAATGGCTCCACAACAATCGTCCGCTCAGTATCGGGGACATGAACGTGAGTGGAAACAGGACAAAGAGCGTAGAAAATATGAAGAGAAAAGGGATAAGGAATATCGAAAATATTTAGAAAAACGCGAAAAAGAAGACCGTAAGTATCATAAAGAAGTAGCTAAGTCATACCAAAAAGGGTACCGTCATGGAGCACCGGCCTGGGCAAGTGCACATCGTTACGATAGTAGACACCATGTATACTTTAGAGATTACAAAACATTCTATGACCCTTACAGAGGAGGTTACGTGTATATGCGCAATGGCCGTTGGAATTTTTCATCAAACGTGCCTTCGTTTATGTTGAATGTCAACTTGGGAGCAGCCAATATTCGGATTGTAAAAGATGTTGCAATTAGCAGACATCCTGAAGATTTTTACAACGACTACCGTTGGGATTAGAAAGAATTTATCTTGTTGTTTGAATATAAAAGCCTCAATCTTTAGGGAGATGAGGCTTTTCTTTTTGCTAGTCTTCTTCGAAACTGACTTTATTCACTTCAAGCGACTTTATCCGCGCTAACGATTCAATTCTTAAATCGGACAATTCTCTTAATCTTTTACCACCTTCCTGGAAGGATTTTTCGATAATAAATCCCATGCCCAAAACTGAAGCCCCCGATTGTTTAACGAGATCGAGCATACCAAAAGCGGCGTTCCCATTGGCCAAAAAATCGTCTATAAAAAGAACATTGTCGCTCGGCGTAAGAAACTCTTTGCTGACACAGATGTCATAGGTTCGGTTCTTAGTAAATGAATGCACCTGGCTTACATACATATCAACCATGGTGGTCGGTTTTGCTTTTTTCACAAATACAACCGGTAATTCCAAAAGGTAGCCAAGCATGATCGCTGGGGCTATTCCGCTTGCTTCAATTGTAATGATTTTATTGATCGGGAGGTCTGCAAAACGACGGACAAATTCCACCGCAATAGATTTCATCAATACGGGGTCCATCTGGTGATTGATGAAGTTGTCTACTTTAAGTATGCCTCCTGCAAGACTTTTACCGTCATGATGGATTCTATCCTTTAATAATTTCATATTTTACTCGTATAAATATAACGCGCTTAAATATAACGCGCTGTGTCAAAATTTTGATCAGTTGATCCTTAATCCATCTCCATTTGATAGAGGTTATTGAACTCTTCTTGATGATGTTCGAGAATGACCTTCCGTTTCATTTTTAAGGTTGGTGTTAACTCTCCATTTTCAATAGTAAATTCATCGGTTAAAATAATTGGTTTCTTAATCTGCTCCCAGTTACCAAAGTGTTGGTTTGCACGACGTACCTCCTGATTGACTTTTTTTACAATGGCAGGGTCAATCAGAAAATCGTCCTTTGTCATGGTTGCAAGTTCAGGAGCATCTGTTCTGGCCCAATCCAATAAATGGGCATAGTTTGGCACAATAAAGGCAGAGGCAAATTTCATCCCGTCACCGATTACCATTGCCTGTTCTATAAACTTAGATTCAACGAGCTTGGTTTCGATAGGTTGTGGTATAACGTACTTCCCGCCCGAAATTTTGAACATCTCTTTTTTTCGGTCAATGATTTTTAAGAATTTTTCATCTTCCCACTTCCCGATATCTCCGGTGTGCAACCATCCATCAATGATGGTTTTATCCGTCTCTGCCTTATTCTTATAATAGCCCATCATGACGTTGGGACCTTTTACCAATATCTCTCCGTCTTCGGCGAGTTTTATTTCAACAAAACGTACAGGAAGTCCAACAGTGCCAATGCGAATACCTTTGATATAATGATTGACTGAAATGAGTGGGGAGGCTTCGGTCATGCCGTAACCCTCATATAATGGAATTCCTGCAGCTAAGAAGGCACGTGTTAACTTGCTGTGAAGAGAGGCTGATCCAGAGGCAACGGTAAGCAATTCGCCACCCAAAGCCTCATACCATTTGTTAAGGACAAGTTTCTTGGCAAGCTTTAGTTTGAGATTATAGGATAGACTTCTTTTCTCAGGATTTGGATCATATTCTTCTGCAACTGAAACAGCCCAATCAAATACTTTGCGTTTGAAACCAGTGAGATCGTGGCCTGTTTTCATGATTTTCTCGTAAACCTTTTCCAGAATACGTGGGACAACGGTCATGATATGAGGTTTTACTTCCTTCAGATTATCACCAATCTTGTCAAAAGATTCTGCGATATAGATCGTAAAGCCAAGATACATATAGGTATATAAAACCATACGCTCGTAGGCGTGACAAGGAGGGAGGAAGGTCAGTCCGCGGTCATAAGCTTTACAAGGGGTAATTTCTGCTGCGCCCAATACATTGGAAAAGATATTATTGTGTGACAGCATGACGCCTTTTGGTTTGCCCGTGGTTCCAGAAGTGTAGATCAGGGTAGCGAGATCTTCAGGTTTGATCTGATCGCGGAGCACTGCTAGTTTTTCTGGGGAGCAATTGGAGCCTATATCATTAAGTTCTTTCCAGCTGCGTGTTCCTTCCTGTTCGGCGATACAAAAAAGATACTTCAATGTATAGATTGAATCGGTTAGATTCATCAGGCGATCGTACAAGCTTTTGTTACTGACGATACAAACCCTGATTTCGGCATCATTAAAAATATATTGATAGTCTGTATCGGTAATATTTGGATAGATGGCCACCACGACTGCACCAATTTGCTGGATTGCAAAGTCAATCATATGCCATTCCATGCTACTGCCGGCAATGAGACCAACTTTCTCGCTGGGTTTCACGCCAAGTTCAATCAGCCCTTTGGAGAGATTGTCTACTTGTTCAAGAAAATCTGCTGTTTTGATATAATTCCACTTGCCGTCCACTTTGTGCGCAAACATATCAAGATTGGGGTATTTGCCCATCTGTTGACGTGCAAGATCAAATAATCTAAGTTTTTCTTCCATTTCAAATCGTATTCTTTTAAGCTCCGCGGGAGCACCCTTCCAGTATGAACTTTGTTTTAAGGGAAAAGTTTGCAAACATAAATAATTGTTTCAAGAATATGGAATGATTTTGTAATTAGCTTGTTTCAAAAGTGCGAAGGGGAGGTGAGCGATAGGTGGAGTGCTTTTGTGCTTTTCAAAAGTAGGGTGTTTCTTGGAGACCATTTGAGCATAGTTCCTTGAGTAGATGGACTTGATGCGCGCCAATTATAAAAAAAGCTAGTCGTTATCGACTAGCTTTTCTTCTTTGTTTTTCTTTGATCAAAAGCCCGAGCTCCCGACCTGTCGCTCCTGCGACTGAAGTATTTTCCTGTGCTCTACGGAAAAGGTATGGCATCACTGCTTTCACCGGTCCGTAAGGCATGTATTTGGCAACATTGTAGCCGTGTGCAGCTAAATTGAAGCTCAGGTTATCAGACATACCCAATAATTGTGCAAAGTAAATACGGTCGATTGATCTGTCGATACCGCGTCTGTCAATTTCCTTTGCAAGTAGCATGCTACTGTCCTCATTGTGTGTACCCGCCATTAGTCCAAAGTTGTCCAGATGGTCCAAGATAAATTCAATAGCTTCATTATAATCTCTATCGGAAGCTTCTTTATTTGGCTGGATGGGATCGGAATAACCTTTTTGCGCAGCGCGAGCACGTTCGATCTCCATATAGGCACCACGAACGATCTTAGCACCCATATGAAATCCTCTAACTTTGGCGTATTCAAAGTCAGCTTTCAAAGATGCCAACTTATCACTACGGTACAATTGATAAGTATTATATACAATTGGTTTTTCCATATTGTATTTTTCCATCATTTCACGAGCGATATCGTCAATTGCATCTTGGATCCATGAATGTTCAGCATCTACTAAAACTTTTACACCAGCTGCATGACAAGCTTTACAGATGCGATCGGTACGGTCCAACATACGTTGGTATTCTGCTTGTTCACTTTCTGTCAAGGCTTCCTTTGCATTGACTTTTTCAAACAGTTCAAATCGGCCTAATCCAGTTGGTTTAAATACTGAAAATGGAATGTATTTGTTTTTACTGGCCGCGACTACGGTGCGCAATACCTCGTTGCAGCAAGCGTCAAATGCACTTTCAGTTTCTTCTCCTTCAACGGAATAATCCAATATTGTCCCTACACCATTCTCTCCCAATTCGTTGATCGCATTTTCGCAACCTTCGATAGTCTCTCCGCCACAAAAATGCTTGAAGATTGTTTTACGGATGATACCCTGGATAGGTAATCCGATGTTCAGTGCAAAGTTGGTCATGGATGGACCTACTTTTGTCAAGAAGTTATTCGCTATTATTTTGAATAACCAATACGCTCTTTCCAAATCCTTATCGCTTTTACTTTTAAAAGCAATCTCTGTATTATCAAAGGATAATGTCTTGGGCTCAGAATTCTCAATCATAATCTTTATTTGCAATAAGGCAAATGTAGCAATTTACTAAGCATTAAAACGATGATAATTCTTGTATTCCTCAGTGAAACCACTATTTTTGTGAAATGCAAGAATTTAAAATCGAGGGCGAATATATCCAGCTCATACAGTTACTTAAAGCTTTAAATTGGGTGGAGCATGGCGCTATGGCTCAGTGGGTTGTAGCGGAAGGGTATGTAAAGTATAATGGGCAGGTCGATTACCGGAAAAGGCTCAAATTGCGACCAGGAGATGTTGTTGAATTTGATGGGATGCAAATAAAATTGGTGTAATATTAAACAATATTGGTAAATAGAAAACTTAAACCTTAAAGAATCGTAGAATGGAAGTCATAGAAAGTTTGGGCTATCAGGTATATTTTGATGATACGTTGGCCTCTTTGGAGGCGTTTTTAGCTGAGCGCAGTTACTCAAAGATCATCGTCTTGGTGGATACCAACACCTTGGATAATTGTTTACCCTTATTTCAGCAGGCCTTACCCAATTTGGCGAATTATGACGTGATAGAAGTAGATCCTGGCGAGGAAAATAAAAATATTGATTTCTGTATTGGCGTATGGCATAATATGCTCGATTTCGGAGCGGATAGGCATTCGTTGATGATCAACCTGGGTGGTGGGGTAGTCACCGATATGGGGGGATTTGCAGCGTCAACTTTCAAAAGAGGGATGGATTTTATTCAAATTCCGACAACTTTACTTTCCCAGGTAGATGCATCGGTAGGAGGTAAGACCGGCATTGATATGGGCAGTGTGAAAAATATTATTGGAACTTTTGCACAACCTCAAGCAGTATTTATTTCAAGCCAGTTTTTGAAAACCCTAGATCAGCGTCAATTAATCTCAGGTTTTGCTGAAGTAATTAAACATGGACTGATCTTCGATCGGGCTTACTATGAGCGAGTGAAAACATTGGAGATCGATCAAATCGATAATTCTTTGATCAAACATTCTGTTTCGATCAAAAACCGTGTTATCCTTGAGGATCCGAAAGAAAAAGGACTGCGTAAAATTTTAAACTTTGGCCATACAATTGGTCATGCTATTGAGGGCTACTCGTTGTTGAACGATGCTTCACCTTTATTACATGGAGAAGCTATTGCAGTAGGAATGATTTGTGAGGGGTACCTATCGCATAAATTGAATGGTTTGCCTTTGGATGAATTAAACGATTTGATCCAAACTTTTAGAAAATATTTCAACGACTACACATTTGATTCTTCCATTGATACAGCCCTGTTGGATCTGATGCGAAACGATAAGAAAAACTTGTCCAATCAGATCGGTTTCGCATTGCTTGACCAAATTGGCAGTTGTCAATATGATATCTACGTTTCTGAGGAAGATATTATTGAAAGTCTTGATTTTTACCGTGAGCTAATCACACCATAATAAAACAGAAAAGCCGTGTATCGGGAGAATGCACGGCTTTTCTTTACAGCTATTTTTATCGCAATTTCGTTGCGGAAATTAGTAAACCTAAACTTAAACCATCATAATAACCATTTATATCATGAATAGAATCTTCATTTTTCTGTTTCTCCTGTTGGGGATGTCAGCTGCTGTTCAGGCACAAAGGCAAGTATTGATCTTTAGCAAGACAAAAGGGTTTAGACACGGAAGCATCGAAAAGGGTGCAGAGGTACTTAAGCAATTGCTTGATAAAGAAAAAATAAAATCTGATCATTCGGAGGATGCAGCTCTGTTTACCGATCAGGGATTGAACAAATATGACGCCGTTATCTTTCTGAGCACAACCGGCGATATTCTCGATAATGCGCAACAGGAAGCTTTTGTGCGGTATATCCAATCAGGAAAAGGGTTTGTGGGTATCCATGCAGCGACGGATACTGAGTTTGATTGGCCATGGTATAACGGCCTTGTAGGGGCGTATTTTGCGTCTCATCCTGCTGTACAAAAAGCCAAAATTGATGTGCTGGACAGAAAACATCCGGCCACCAAGCACCTCGATCCGATCTGGTGGCACAAAGATGAATGGTATAATTTCAAGGATGTGAAGGACGGATTGCATGTGTTGATGAATTTGGATGAAAAAAGCTACCAAGGAGGAAAAATGGGGGATCAACATCCAATCTCCTGGACCCAGAGCTACGATGGAGGGAGAGTCTTCTATACCGGGCTTGGACATACCGATGAGTCCTATGACGAACCTGAGTTCCAAAAACATTTAATTGGAGGAATTTTATCTGTTCTTCCCAAGAAAAAGTAACTTATTTTATAGTTGGCGTTTTCTTAAATAGGGCATGGTACATGCTTCGATGTGGCAATAACACAATGAAAAGTCCCAAATGGTCATTCCATTTGGGACTTTTTTATAATTGATGGCGAAATGGGAAGAGAATCGATTTTGCCATTTGATCGGGTTTAATAGTTCAGTTTATATTTTGCGCCGATACTAAACCAACGACCGGGCATTGGAACGGCGGCAGCTTCTATATAGCTCTTGTCAAATATATTCTGAACATCCACAAAGATGTTTAAGTCTTGGAGTTGGTACGATCCTCTTACGTCAGCGATGAAATAAGATTTGTAACTGATACGCTCATTAAAGCGGTTTGCAGAAGTGAACATCCAGTTCTTGTGGTTTATGGTAAAGTTGGCAATAACTTGATGCCTTAAGCTTTCAATAGCATATTTGGATAGTATCCCGTCTGCTAATGTTATGCTTGGGTTGAGATAATTATAACTTAGCGTTGTAAAGTATCGTGTCGTTGCGCTGGGATCATTGATATTATATCGGAATGAAGCATTGAATCCATCAATTTTATTTTTTCCAATATTTATTGGTTTCCACGGAATGACCGTTCCGCTTCCTGTAGTGGCATCCTCTTTTTGCCAGTCAATGAAATCGTTTATCCTTCGATGGAAATAGCCCACTTGCGCAATAACTCGATTGGATAAGTATTTTATACCACCTTCGATCTGATAGGCATTTTCAGAGCTCAGTGTGGGGTTTCCGACGTTGGCTGTCTGATTGGTGTAAAGATCCGTAAAGGAAGGGATACGTTGGCTAGAACCTGCGTTGACTACAATCTTCCAATGTTCGGTAATATCATAGCCCAAATCTAGACCCGGGAATACCTGCCAGCCAAATTTTGAGTTATAATTGATGTAGGCACCTGAGTTGATCATCAGTTTTTCGATCGCCTCGGTTTTGAATTCCAGGTAGCCGCCGTAATTCTCCCGGTTATGGTCGCCAATACTGGTGCTATTGATACGTTCAAATCGACTTTCTAATCCTAAGCCAAATGTACCATAACTTTGCTCCAATGTAGCATTGATTTCTGCTCCAAAGACGTTGCTGTAATGTTTGGATCTACCTTTCGTTGTTTCTCGGCCTAAATACCAATATTCATCTTCGTTGTAGCGATTACTGAGGCGTGGACTGATGGAAAATGCCTGTGTTAATTGATGCTTGGACTGCAGGGAAGCGAAAGCTGTCTTAACCTGTTCATACGCTTCCTTGTCACTCGGTGCAGCGTAGTAACCATTGGCTCCAAATTGATTGTTGATATAGCCAACATTGGCTTTTATCATATTGGCTGTATTCGGTTGATATGTCCCGTCATAATAGAGTTTATTATTATTAGAGGCTGTATTATAGCGTTGCCCATTGGAGTCTTCGTGGCCAAAATATAAACCGTGGCTTGTTTGCTTGGTTAAGAACTGTGAGCCAAGCTGAACGCCTTTACCATAATACTTGCCTGTACTTGTCTGCTCATTATCTTTGAATGATGAACCACTATACACCTGGGCACTAATTTGATTTGATTCAATTTTTTTTGTTACGATGTTAATAGCGCCGGTTAGCGCATTAATGCCGAAAATTCTGGATGCTGGTCCTCGAATGATTTCGATACGTTCGATGGCCTCCAGCGGAACCGGAAGGTTCATATTGTGATGGGCACTCTGTGGATCGGTGATTTTAACACCATTGAGTAGGATCGCTGTCTGTTCAAAAGAGCCTCCGTCGATACTTATATCTGCCTGCGAACCGAATGGTCCACGTTGGCGAATATCAACTCCTGGGATATTGCTAAGCAATTCGTTGATTGATCGATTTGGTAGTCTCTGTATATCTTCCTGCGTCAATATTTGGATGTTCTTGCTTTGTTTTGAAAAAGGGATCTGTAAGCGATTTTGATTAATGATGACTTCACCCAAAGCGGTTGTGTCATTAATCTGCGCAGTCGCAGCTCCAATACTCAGTACTAATGCAAGTTTTGTTAACGTAATATTCTTATTCAACATGCTTTCCTAGATTTTACGCTGCAAAAGTAGCTTAGCAGATTAAAAAACAAATAGTCCGGTGTGAATAATACTGGTAGTCCGGATGATGTTTTATAGCCTTTTTACATCCATTCTTCTCGACCGATACGCTTTTTCCCTGTTATATCGATGTGATCTTGCTTGTTGGTGCTTTTTATTTTTTCGATGTTAGTCAAATCGGGTTGGCCAGATTCGAGCCAGGCGGAATACCAATAGGAGGCAACACGTAAGATGGTTTTTTGCATTCTCCTTTCTACCATACCGTTCATGGCTTCATGATAGGCTCTGGCATAATTATCAGAGTAGGTCCATACCAATTGATTGTTTCGTTCAATAAATGATTTTTTTTGAGATGCCTTAAATTGACGATCGAGACCAGCTTCAATCGTTAAGACAGAATCCACAAGGCGATTACTTTCGTAAACAATAACCCAGGCCTCTTGTAGAGGATCTTTGATATGGCTCGCTTTTCCGACGCGAAGGTTGTATTTTTCGGAAAACATTTCCGGTAAGCGGCTTTCCCAGAATGCATGTATGCCTAGTTGATTGGTGAGCTGTCCATTGTAATTTTTAGTCGTATGCAATGGAACATGGGCGTCTGCAATATAATGGCCCAGTTCTGCTGAGTGTTTGATGATTCGTTTATAATCTTTTGCTTGAAAGGCCTTAACAAGCTTTTGATAGGTAAGGTTGATTTGCCAGGGTACTATACCATTTTTTAACAATTGACTTTCTTGAAATCTTTCTTTGGCTTGTGACCAATGTAGGGGTATGGTGTCAATTGTACTTTCCTTAAGGTAGTCCTCCATATCGATAAAATGTCTCGGGCCTTCAGCGCTATCTGTGAAGCAACGTTTGTCTGGATCGACCGCTTTTTCGGTAATAAGGTCGATATTGGATTTATAAAATTTTGCCAACTTTGCTGGTAGGGCGAAAACGGCATAATGATTAATTTTTTTATGCGCAAAAAATCCCCACGATGTTAAAATTAGCATGGCGATTATGCAAAGCATCTGATAAAATAGAGACTTCATGGGGTATCAAACTGGCTATTAATTAATTGTTGATATTAAATATACATAAAGGAAAATTAAAAATGGATTAACTGTATTTTTTATTGATGTTAATTTATATTTTCTTAACATAACTAAACAATAAAATAATATTGATACTCGTTAAAATTGATTAATTTGCCGACACAAAATGCAGTCGTTATGAAGATATTGTATGCCGTACAAGGGACAGGAAACGGACATCTGAGCCGTGCAATGGATATTGTCCCCTGTCTGAGGGAGTTAGGGGAAGTTGATGTTTTGGTTAGTGGAATTCAAGCGGATCTATCATTACCTTTTGAAGTGAAATACCGTTATCATGGGCTGAGTTTTATCTTCGGTAAATCCGGCGGGGTAGACCTGTGGAAAACTTTTATGAGTTCGACGATCCGCAAATTTACGAATGAAATTAAGAGCTTGCCCATCGAAAACTATGATTTGGTGATCAATGATTTTGAACCGATCTCTGCTTGGGCTTGTCATTCAAAAGATCTAGAATGCATTGGGCTGAGCCATCAGATCGCTGCTTTAGACCCCTCGAGCCCCAAGCCAGAAGATAGTGACATGTTGGGCAAATTTATCATGAAAAATTATGCTCCGTCTACCCATTCCTATGGTTTCCATTTCAAGCGGTACGGCAAGAACATTTATCCACCGGTTATCCGTAATGCTGTTCGTGAATTAAATGTCACCGATCAGGGACATTACACTGTTTACCTCCCCGCATATGACGATGCGCATCTTTTAAAGCATTTGATGAAGTTTCCGGACGTGAAATGGGATGTCTTTAGTAAACACAATTCAAAGGCATTTGACATGAAAAATGTAACGATAAGGCCGATCAATAACCAATCTTTTATTGATAGTATGGCATCTTCTTCTGGAGTTTTATGTGGGGCGGGTTTTGAAACACCGGCAGAAGCGTTATATTTGAAAAAGAAACTGTTAGTTATCCCAATGAAAAACCAGTATGAGCAGCATTTGAATGCAGCGTCATTGGAAGAGATGGGAGTGCCTGTAATTTCGAGTTTAAAACAGAAGAACATGCTGGCGATAGAAGCCTGGCTCAACAGTAAATCTAGGGTTGACGTTGATTACCCTAATATCACGCAAGAAATTATAAATGAAATCGTGCAGAAGCACCGTTAAACACACATGAAGTATATCGCATTAGCCCTATTATCCTTGACGACGGTCACAGGATTTGCTCAACAAAAAAAAACGAACACGACGGCAAAGAAGAAGGTCGTCGCAACTAAACCAAGTGCAACAAATCAACTGAAAACGAAGGCCGATTCTGTGTCTTATGCATTTGGTGCCGATATCGGAAATTCCCTAAAGTCTATTGAGATCGATTATTTGAAGTCAGATGTCATTGCAAAAGCAATTTCGGATGTTCTGAAAGGAGAGAAGTCTCTATTGGAAGAGGGGCAAGGAAGAGCTGTTATCCAACAGGCGATCATGGACGTTCGTGCTAAAAAAGAGGCTGCTAGCCGTGCTGAAGAAGATAAATTTTTTGCCGAAAATGCAAAGGTTGCTGGGATGAAATCTACAGCTGAGGGGATTCAATATCTTGTTCTAAGTCAAACCGAAGGGCCAAAACCAAAAAGTGACGATGAGGTAACAGTGCATTATAAAGGTACCTTATTGAATGGAAAGCAATTTGATAGCTCATATGACCGTAAGGAGCCATTGAAACTATCCTTGGGTCAGGTGATCAAAGGTTGGCAGATTGGAATCCCGTTAATGTCCAAGGGGGCAAAGTATAAATTTTTTATACCAAGCAGATTAGCGTATGGCGAACGGGCAACAGGTGAAATTCCGGCAAACAGCACATTGGTGTTTGAGGTAGAATTGCTTGATATTGGTGCAGATGGAACAACGTAAATTAGGTAATACAAGCTTAATCGTTTCGGAAATAGGTTTGGGCTGTATGTCGCTAAAAAGCAATCAGTCCAAACAATCGAAAGATATTATCCAAAAAGCTTACGAGAAAGGGATCACTTTCTTCGATACGGCTGATCTCTACGATAGGGGTCTAAATGAGATGATCGTTGGGGAAAGTGTGCAAAGCTTTCGCAAACATATTGTGTTGGCGTCGAAAGTTGGTAACCTTTGGCGTGCAGATGGATCAGGTTGGGATTGGAAGGCTTCAAAGGACTATATTATCAAGGCTGTGGAAGGTTCCTTGTCACGTTTAAAAACGGACTACATCGACCTCTATCAGTTACATGGTGGTACGATAGAAGATCCGATAGAGGAGATTGTTGAAGCGTTTGAGTTGTTGAAGAAACAAGGGAAAATCCGTGCTTATGGTCTTTCATCAATTCGCCCAAATGTTATTAAGGCATTTTTATCCAAATCTGATATGGCCTCAGTTATGATGCAATACAGCTTATTGGATAGAAGACCTGAAGAAGAAATCAGTGGCTTATTGGAAGAACGGGGGGTAAGTATCGTCGTACGCGGCGTATTAGCCAAAGGTGTTCTCATTAACAAACCTATTGAACCTTTTTTGCAGTATAGTTCGGGAGAGGTGGCCCATATCGTGAGAAACTTGGCAAATCTTTCCAAACGTATCGGAAAAGACAATATGATTGTCGCACTTTCTTATGTGCTTTCTAACGCAGCTGTTGCTACAGCACTCGTTGGTGTGAGTACCAAATTGCAATTGGATGAATTGATCAGAGCAAAAGAGCAGATGATCAAATTCAGTGATTCGGATAAGCAGGTTCTATTGGAAGGTGTCCGGTCGTTATACTATACCGAACACCGGTAAACTTTACTATTTATTGAAAAATAGTCTTAATATTTTAGCGAGGTCTTCTTTTGTATCCACAGCGACAGTTTCATGCGTTGTAATTGCCGTTTGAATGGCGTAACCGTTTTCTAACCAGCGCAGCTGTTCCAATGCTTCTGCTTCTTCTAGCATAGAAATAGGAAGTTGTGTCAGGGCTTTTAATGTATCTACCTGGTAGGCATATATTCCGATATGTTTATAGAATGTTTGCTTGTGTAGCCATTGGTCTTTTTCCACAGCTCTTAAAAAAGGAATGGTCTGCCGACTGAAGTAGATGGCTTCTCCTTTGGTGTTTCGGACAACTTTGGGTATGTTTACATTAAATAGTTCCTCTTCTGCTGTAATTTCCTTGACCAAGGTCGCAATCTGCGTAGTGGTATCTTCAAAACAACTTGCTAAAAGATCAATTTGTGCGGGGTCGATAAAGGGTTCGTCACCCTGTATATTGATGGCAACATCATAGCCTCCTATATTCGTTATGACTTCGGCGCAACGATCTGTTCCCGATTGGTGATGTGCTGCGGTCATGACGACTTCGCCACCAAAAGAGCGTACAGTCTGTGCGATGCGTTGGTCGTCAGTAGCAACAACAACCTCGTTTAATTTTGTTGATTTTTTGACCTGTTCGTAGACACGCTGGATCATCGTTTTTCCTTCGATGTCGATTAGCGGTTTTCCAGGGAATCTACTCGATGCATATCGGGCAGGAATAATACCTAAAAATTTCATTTTTTATTTTTTATCATTGGCTGAGGAAATGCGCGTTTATCAAAAAGCCTGTAAAATCAATTGACTTACAGGCTTTTTGATGTCGCAATTATTCGAACAATCCAAATAATTCGGCTTCGATCTTTTGAATGATATTTCCGAGGTCCTCTGGGTTTGTGGTAAAATCCAGATTGTCTTTGTCGAGAATCATGACCTTACCGTCTTTGTAATTATTGATCCATTTATCGTATTTATCGTTTAGCTTTGACAAATAATCCAAACGAATTGCAGACTCATAATCACGGCCCCTTTTTTGGATATTATTCACCAGGGTAGGGACAGAGGCTTTGAGGTATATCAATAAATCCGGCGGTTTGATATAGTGGATGATGCTTTGAAAAATATTACTATAGTTTTCAAAATCACGTGCGCTCATTAAGCCCATATCATACAAGTTTTCGGCAAAGATATAAGCATCTTCATAAATGGTACGGTCCTGAATCATATCAATGCCGGTTTCCTGCAATTTTACAATATGTCTAAAGCGACTGTTGAGGAAAAAAATCTGAAGATTGAAAGCCCAGCGTTTCATGTCCGAATAAAAATCTTCCAGATAAGGGTTGTTGTCTACAGCTTCAAACTGAGGTTCAAATTTAAAGTGACTGGCCAACATTTCGGTCAACGTTGTTTTGCCGGCACCTATATTTCCAACGATAGCTATGTGCATATTATTTCTAGCTTAATAAAATCTTTTAATACCAATAATCTCACGAACCTCTTTCAGTGTCTTGTGCGCAGATTCGCTTGCTTTTTCAGCGCCCATTTTTGCAACTTTAGCAATGTATGCATCATCGTTTGATATATCCTCAATACGGGAGCGTACATCGTTGGTTGCAAGTACCATATCTTCTGCCAATTGTTTTTTGAAATCACCATAACGAATTTCACATTTGTTATAGAGTTCATCAAAATGCTGTAACGTATCTGCAGTAGATACGACCTTCATTAAATCAAAAAGATTTTGGATAGCTTCAGGCTTAGGCTGGTTCATCTCAGTTGGACCAGAATCGGATACAGCACGCATCACCTTTTTACGAATTACGGTTTCACTATCCGATAGATAAATACAATCTGCCTCACCATTGGATTTACCCATTTTTCCCTGGCCTGCAAGTCCGGGAACTTTCACCAATTTGTCGGAATAGGAGAATGCAAATGCTTCTTTAAAATAATCTACGTTGTATAAGCGATTGAAGCGATTGCCAAAAGTCCGCGTCATCTCCAAATGTTGTTCCTGATCTTTTCCTACTGGAACTTTTGTGCCATGGTGAATCAATATATCACAGGCCATCAAGACCGGATAGGTCAATAAACCTGCGTTAACATTGTCGGGATTGCTTCTAACTTTATCTTTAAATGCTGTAGCACGTTCAAGCTCGCCGAGATAGGCGTTCATATTCATGTATAGATAGAGTTCCGCAACTTCTGGAACATCTGATTGAACGTAAATAGTCGATTTTTCGGGGTCTATTCCTGCAGCTAGATATTCAACAATAACTTGGCGAACCGTTCCCTGAAGTCCATGAGGAGTGGGGTGGGTCGTTAGTGAATGTAAATCCGCAATGAAAAAAAAGCAATTATATTCGTTTTGCATTTTCACAAAATTGCTCAATGCGCCGTAATAATTTCCTAAATGTAATTTTCCGGTACTTCTGATACCGCTAACAACTGTTTCCATATTGCTGCGAATTTACGCATAAATTTGACAAAGTCGAATTAAATTCGGTCGCTGCCCGCCTTTTATAGGAATTGCGTTATTTTTTTAATTTTTTAGCTTCATTCCAATAAACGTCCATTTCTTCTAAACTCATTTCCTGCAGCTGTTGCTTATTTTCAGCGGCTTTTTGTTCTAAATAGGTAAACCGTTCAATGAATTTTTTGTTGGTGCGTTCTAGAGCATTTTCAGGATTGATACCAATATGCCGTGCATAATTTATTAAGGAGAATAACAGGTCACCAAATTCCCCTTCTGCTTTTTCCTGATCCATAGGAAGTGCTGTCTCCAGATTAAATTCTGCTTTAAATTCGGCAAGCTCTTCCTCTACTTTTTCCCATACTTGTTTCTTATCTTCCCAGTCAAAGCCGACACCGCGAACTTTATCTTGGATACGATAGGCCTTTACCAAAGCGGGTAGGCCTTTCGGGACGCCAGAAAGAACAGATGTATTGCCTTCTTTCAGCTTGATTGTTTCCCAATTGGATTTGACTTGATCTTCTGTATCAGCACTGCTGTCGCCGTAGATATGGGGATGGCGCGTAATCAATTTATCGCAGATTGCATTGAGTACGTCTACGATGTTGAAATGTCCTTCTTCTTCGGCAATGCGGGCATAGAATACAAGATGCATCAAGACGTCACCAAGTTCTTTTTTGATTTCTGGATAATCTTTTTCTAAAATGGCGTCGGTTAATTCATACATTTCCTCCATAGTCAAATGTCGAAGGGATTCCATGGTCTGTTTTTTATCCCAGGGACATTCAATCCGTAAGGTATATAAGACATCGAGTAATCGTTGAAAAGCTAGTTGAGGTGTATGCTGATACGCTGGTGCTGCTAGATTTGCCATATTTCATCGTGTTTGGTAGCACAAAAGTAGAAATATGATTTCGAATAAACTATTTCAAATTGCGGAAAACAAAACTCTTTTGTCAATCGTTTTATAATAAAAATTAGAATTTAGATCGGATTTAGAACAATCAACTATGGAAAGAATGCATGGATACTCCTCTGCAAGTGTTGCCTTGGAAAAGTTAAACAAATTAGGTTACACGATAGATTATAATATTGAATTTGACGATTTGTTGGCTCATGCAGATCAGTACAGAATTGACTACTTATTTCGCTATGAAGGTGCATCGGATCCTGATGATGAATCGTCGGTGTATGGTATTAGCAAAAATTCGGGACAGAAAGGTGTTTTTGTTGCAGGCAATTTGTCTTTAATTGAAGGTAAGAAGCGGGATATTCTATTACAAATGGAACTTAAAGAGCGGGAGCGATAGCCTTATGGAAAAAAATGGAATGGAAACAACGGAGCGGCTTGAGCAGCTTAAGCTTTGGGCTTTGAAACGTGATGGTAAAGAGGCGGATGCGCAATATCATGATCTTGCTTCGGATCGATGGTTGCAGGTTTATAGAAATGAAGCATTAAACCTCATGAAAGCGGGATTCTACAATAAAGGCTCGGCTTTGTTTGAGTCTTATGTAGAGGTTCATTATCCACATGAACTGGAAAAATTGATTGGCAAATTAGAACGTAGTTATGACAGTTTACAGCGTTTTAGTCCAGGATTGCTTGAAGATGGTTTTTATAATCTCGTTTTGGGTGATATCCCTTTGCTCATGGCTGGTACGATCGTTGTTTTGCTTCGAGCCAAAGAGTCTGATTTTCCAGCCGTTTATAATAATGATGCCGATGCCGACATGCGAAGTTCTCCAAATTGGCTTATACAGCAGTCAAACAGCGCTATTTGGGTGGATATGCACCAAACCGCATTAAATAATATTCACTACCCGGATAAAATTCTTTAGTCTGGCAAAATTTTTGTAGCCGATTGTATTAAAAAAAAGGAAAATTAACTAGGTTGTTCCTTTTTTGGATTTTTATTGAATTATAAACCCATTTTAAATTTTATTTTATGATGTTGTACATCGGCATTTTTGCTGTTATCGTTGTGGCTTGCGTGTTTTTTTCTCTTATGATGATGAAAAAGCAAAAGGAAACGGCCAAAAAATATGAAGGTGAATCCGGGATTGGCCTAGCTCCAGGTGTAAAGGATGAATTGTTAAATGATGAATTTAGCGAATTAAGAAAACAATTGAACGGCGCTCCAATCGACGCCTTTACGCAATGCGCGTATATTGCAACGGTTGGGGATAAAGTTGCTTCGGCTGCGGCCACAGCAGCGAAGACTGTTGCTTGGGCGGCTGTAGGAGTAAAGGCTCGTTACAATGAACGGGATAACGCTTCTTATCTGGTGCTTAGCAACAACGAATTGCATTACGTATTTTTTGATGAGGGGGAGGTGAGAGACCATTTGGTTTTCGATCATGAAACCTTGCTCAATGCACGGACTGCGCAGATTACAAATGCTGAAAAGGTAACGCGTATGGGCTCCGTTATGGGCTTGAAACCTAAGAAAATGCATCTTGACCTCAATGGAAATGGGCTCGATATCATGTATTATGGCACTGTTCAGCGTATGCCGCATGGTATTATTTCTCCAGGTTCAGGTATGTTTGAAACGCAAGCCAAGCTCCAATTGATGGGGCGTTTGTTTTTGGATAGATTATATAAAAAATATCCGCAGCTACAGAACTAACCCGTCTAGTAATGTCATTTTAGTTTCGTTTTAAATGAAGTAAATGTCCGCTTCTGCTTTATTCCGCGTTGCTTTTAGTAAATTGTATTTATCATAAAATTTATAACATATGAAAATTTTAGCAGATAAAGTAGCTTTGGTAACAGGAGCTGGTTCGGGGATCGGCCAGGCTGTTGCACTGGCTTATGGTAAAGAAGGAGCAAAGGTCGTTGTCTCAGATATCAATAAGCAAGCGGGCCAAGAAACAGTAAAACAAATTGAATCTCTGGGAGGAGAGGCCGCGTTCTTTAAAGCAGATAGCTCATCTCCAACTGACAATGAGTCTTTGGTGACTTATGCCGTCAAGACATTTGGCCGAATCGATATTGCCTGTAATAACGCGGGTATTGGGGGAGAGGCTGCCCTAACTGGAGAGTATAGTCTAGATGGCTGGAAAAAAGTCATCGATATTAATTTCAATGGCGTATTTTATGGCTGTAAATATCAGCTGGAGGCGATGGAAAAAAATGGAGGCGGAGTTATTGTGAATATGGCTTCCATTCACGGTACTGTTGCTGCTCCAATGTCAAGTGCCTATACTGCAGCCAAACATGCTGTTGTGGGATTGACAAAGAACATTGGTGCAGAATATGGTCAAAAAAATATTCGTTGCAATGCGGTCGGACCCGGCTACATTGATACCCCGTTATTGGCGAAGTTGGATAAAGAGCATATCAATGCATTAATCGGTAAACACCCTATTGGACGTTTGGGAAAGGCCGAAGAAGTCGCTGAACTGGTTCTTTTCCTAAGTTCGGATAAATCCTCCTTTATGACAGGAGGGTACTACTTAGTTGATGGTGGATATACCGCTGTTTAACAGAGGTCGTTTAATAAAAACGGGGATCCAAAGCTGGATCCCCGTTTTTATTATAATTGAGTTGACGATGGTTGGCAGCAGGTCCATATCATCCATTTATTTAACAGTTAAGTTTTCTTGCTTGAGGACCTTCTGAAAAGCGGGTCTTGTTGCATCATCATCGCCTGCTTCGGCTTTTAGTTTAGTCAGCTTTTTCTTCAACCGGGCAATTTCTTTGACATATTTTTTGTCCAGAATGGCATTGTGTGTTTCCATGGGGTCCTGTTGTAGATCGTAGAATTCCCAGGCTGGTGCTGTTGTTTTGGAATCACTACCTGTCATTTCTAAGGGCTGTCCGTAAAAATAAATCAGTTTGTAACGTTCATCACGGACTCCAAGGTGGGCAGGGCGTATTGGTGCATTTTGCCAGTAACGGTAATATAGGGCAGACCGCCATGCTTTGGATGTATTTCCTTTGAGGTTATTCCGGAAGCTTTCGCCTTGGATGTAAGCCGGTTTCTTGATGCCGGCATAGTCTGCAAATAGCGCAGGGAAATCGATATTTAGAATCATATCGTCTAATCGACTACCTGCTTTGATTTCTTTGGGGTAGCTGATCACAAAAGGCATGCGCAGTGATTCTTCGTACATGAGACGTTTATCCATGAAATTGTGTTCTCCCAAGAAGTAACCTTGATCGGAAGCCAGGATCACAACGGTATTTTCGTCCAAATTTGCGGTTTTAAGGTAATGCATAATTTTTCCCAGATTATCATCGATCCCAGCGACGCAACGGAGATAATCTTTGATGAACTTTTGGTAGATCTTTTTGCGGGCTTCCAAAGGGGCCATTCCTTTTGTTGAAAACGGAAGCTCAGGATAAGATGTCCAAAAGGGGCCTACCGAAGCTTGCTCATAGCGGCGGCCAAGCTCTTCCAAGGGTTGGCCTTCAAAAGAGCGTCCAGTCGTGGTTGCTCCTGAGTCCAAAAATGTAGGAGGATAAGGAAACTCCACATCTTTGTAGTAATCTTTGAATCGCTCCGCAAAATCAAAGGGTTCATGTGTAGCTTTGTAATGACACATTAAGAAGAAGGGCTTGTCTGGGTTGCGTGATTTTAACCAGTCCAGACTCATCGTTGTGGTGATATCATCTACATAGCCTTCGTAAGGTGTGCCAGCCTCTTCCTTATCATTCCAATTGTCTTTAGAGAGGTAAGTCGGGTTATGATAAACACCGTGTCCAGGTAGAACTTTAAAATCGTCAAATCCACTTGGTCTCTTTTTTAGGTGCCATTTTCCAAAAACAGCAGTTTGGTAGCCTGCATGGTGCAGATCCTTAGCGATGTTTTCCTTATCGGGATCCAAAGCATCTTCAAGTGTGTAAACTTGGTTTTTATTACTGTACTGTCCTGTCAGTATGGTTGCGCGGCTAGGGGTGCAAATGGAATTTGTACAGAAGGTATTATTGAGCACCGCCCCTTGACTGGCTAATTTTTCAATATTCGGATTTTTGACAAAATCTTTTAAAATACCACCGTATACGCGCCATGCCTGGGCCGTGAAATCGTCCGTCAGGATAAAGACGATGTTGGGGCGTTGTGTTGCGTTGTTCTTTTTCTGTGCTTGTGAAAAAATGGGCAAGAGGCCGCAGAGGAGCAATACTAATTTTTTATTCATGTGAATTCAGCGATATATTAGTCGACGAATTGAGTATACCGGACTACGATAATTGCTATAATCGTTCGTCTTGGTCTAGTTCTGTCTATTTGATTGTAGACAAATCTACTCTTTATAGACTACTATATCGCGAATAAACTGTAATAAATATGTTAGTCATCGACACCTTTTCCATCGAGAATATGCTGGTAGTATTTTTCGATTCTTGCCTCGCAAGTTTTCACTTGTTTTGCCTGGTTAAAGTAGAATAGATACCCTTTTTGCCGACCAGGCGTAAGTGATTGAAAGGCTTTTTGGAGCAAAGGGTCTTCCAGTAAGGCGCGCTTAAATTCTTCCGGTACAGGGTAATCTGCAGCTTTTCGCATGTCCACTTTCTTACCTGATTTTTCAATTTCGATGGCTTCCTGAATATATGCCGATATCACCTCTCGTAATGATTCAATCTGTTCAACAGTGGTGAATCTAAGCTGTCTGGCCGATTGAACATTTTCGGTTTGCTGGATCAATATATTTTTGGGATCTTTTAATAATGCACCTTTGTGGAATAGCAGTGCACAGTATTCTTTAAACCCGTGTATCAATACGACATTTTTACCTTCAAATGTATAACAAGGGTGCATCCATTTATAATCCTCTTGCAGTGTTTTATTGCCACGGACAATTTCTCTCAACAGATTGAATTCTTCATTCCATCTTGTCGCATTTTCAAAAAAATGTTCAATTTTTGGATTCATCATGTAGTGCTTTAGGTAAGTTTGGAAAGAATTTCTTGTAATCTGTTGTGCGCCATATTGATTCCTTGCGCAAAAGGCATCTGTAGCAGCTGGTTTCTAAACGCGACCGACTGAAATATAATATGGATGTGAAGCCTGCTACGTTCTGCACTTATTTTTTCAAATGTTAAATATTCCAATTGTACGGGAAATGTACTGTTTTCCATTTCAAACGTCCGTGTGATACGTTGATTGGGTAGGAATTCGTGTATCGTTCCATTTGCTTTGAACATGACCTGGCCATTATGGGAAGTTTCAAACGCATAGGAGCCATGCGTTTTATTTTCCAATTTTAAGACTTTGGTTCCCATCCACTGTTCAAAAATTTCGGGATCCTCTTATGCTTTGAAGAGCAGTTCAACAGGTAAATCGAACTCTCTTGTAATGACAATCTCCTGTTTATTATCCTCAGCCTGTACGTTGGTTTTTACCTCCATATTATTTGTTCTTGTAGTTTTGCATAATAGCTTCCAATCTATTGAATCTGTCATCCCACATTTGACGAAAAGGTTCGATGAAATCTGCAATTTCTTTCATCTTCGTTGGGTTGAGTTGATAGTATATCTCACGTCCATTTTGTTGAGACTTTAATAACTCACATGTTGTCAATATTTGTAAATGTTTTGAAACTGTCGGTCTTGCTGTATTGAAGTTGGCTGCAATTGCACCTGCAGTCATGGCTTGTGAGGCCAAAAGAAGTAAGATCGCTCTTCTTGTTGGATCTGCTATAGCTTGGAAAACATCTCGTCTTAAGTTCATTTTGAAGTCATTTGACTACGAATATACGTGTAGTTATTTAGCTACGCAAATATTTTTTACATTTCTGTGGAGAAAATCGGTGGGCAGAAATGGAGATGACGAATAAAAATTCTTTCCTGGCGGATTTAAAATGAAAACGATCGAGAATTAAACCGACGGATCAATGTTTGGCGAATAATGCTAAATTAGGGTAATTAATTATAACAAGATGAAAACACAGTTATCGTACTTAAAAAAATTGAGCGTATTGGGGACGAAAACTTTAGTCAAATATTATTTGCTGGCTATTGTTTCGACTTTACTTTATTTGGTGGTTGGTAGTTTACAATTTAATGCTAGTCATGAAGCTTTCTTTTCGACAGTCAGTCCCGTACAAGCCGCGGCTAAATTCCTTTGGCTGATTGGATTGATCCTGCTACCAGTATTACTTTTTATTTTCAGCAACAAATATGTGTTTTCGAAGATTGCAAGTCTTGTCGTGGAGGAAAGGCAGGATGATCTCATTCTCCCAGCATTTGACAAAGTACTTTTAATTTTTCAATCAAATCAGCCCGATGTAGTACAAAATGTCGCTGATTATTCGTTTGCGAAACTTAAACTGATTAATGACGTAAAAAATACCAAAATTGAGAGCCCTTGGGTGCGACGCATTGTCATTTTTGGTCTGAACAAAGTGAAGTTTGATTCCTTGGATTTGGACAATAACACCAGCTTCTATACTATTATAAGGTCAAAGTTTATTGGTGTACTCGAAATATTGACCACAGCAAGTAGTAAGCCATTTTGGACATGTATTCTTGTCCAATGGCTTATGCTACTTTTTGTTTGGCTGACCAACTAAATGCGTTGATCACTGCAAGCAAGCAAGCAAGCAAGC
>NZ_DJTD01000039.1:28217-163633 GCF_002440385.1 Sphingobacterium sp. UBA6317
CAAGCAAGCAAGCAAGCAAGCATCCGGCTGCTGCAGGTATTTGTCTATTGGTTAAGTTTTCTTTAAGTCTTTGTGCTGAAATGTCAGATTATCACGACGGTATAGATTTTATTTTGTATTTTAACTTTAAGAATAAAACCATGGAGTTATAAATGAATGTTATGATGAAAAAGATTTTTTTTACAGTTGTTGGGTTTTTGGTTGCATCGTTTGTTTTCGCCCAAATGCCACAGGTAAAGGTTGAAGAGGGGGTGCTAGAAGGGATTATCTTGTCAAGCGGGGTCGAGTCCTTCCGAGGGATCCCCTTTGCAAAACCCCCAGTAGGCGATCTAAGATGGAAAGAACCGCAAGCTGCTGAACACTGGTCTGGTATCCGTAAAGCAGATCATTTTGGTTATTCTCCGATGCAGAAACCGATCTATGGGGATATGCGATTTCGGTCGCCGGGGATCAGTGAAGACTGTCTATACCTGAATGTATGGCGTCCAAAGAGTCTTCATTCAGGCAAACTTCCTGTTTTAGTTTATTTTTACGGCGGGGGTTTCAATGCTGGTGATGGATCTGAAAATCGTTATGATGGTGAAAGTTTTGCTAAAGAAGGTCTTATTGTCGTTACTGTCAACTATCGTCTTGGTATCTTTGGTTTCTTCGCGCATCCAGCATTAACGGAGGAATCACCGAAACATGCTTCAGGAAATTATGGACTGCTGGATCAGCATGCAGCTTTGGTTTGGGTCAAAAAAAATATAGCTGCATTCGGCGGTGATCCCGATGCGGTCACCATCGGTGGCGAGTCGGCAGGAAGTATGTCTGTTTCCGCTCAAATGACTAGTCCGCTATCCAAGGGGTTGTTTACGCGTGCTATCGGTCAGAGCGGAAGTGTCTTTAACTTACGGTATGGTACAGCCTCTATTACTGAGCAGGAACAACAGGGTGTTGCATTTGCATCGCGGGTAAATGCAACAGGTCTTGATCAACTGCGTGAAATTCCTGCGGCCGAACTTCTAGATAAAGCCAGCGAGCCAGGAGCCTTCACTACCCGTTTGATTGTTGATGGCTATTTTTTGCCGCGATCTCCATTGGCTATTTTTGAAGCCGGGGAGCAATCTAAGGTTCCCTTGCTTGCCGGTTGGACTTCCACGGAAGCTCCCTATATGGCTTACATGGGTAAATCTTACCCATCTCCGGAGAATTATGAGAAGTTGGTAAGAGCACAGTTTGGTGTTAAAGCTGAAGAAGTGCTCAAGGAGTATCCAGGGAAGACCGAGGCAGAAGTCATTGAATCGGCAACTGCATTAGCTAGCGATAATTTTATTGTGTATAGTACTTGGAAATGGCTTGACCTGCAACGAAAGAATAGCGGTAACCCAGTCTTCGTTTATATATTAGGTAAACCGCGGCCACCCATGCAACCGGCATATCGTGATGCACAAACCGGGCTTGCCGGAGGAATTAGCAAGAAATCTACACAAGAAGACAAGGAAAAAAGCCCACAGCCCCTACCGGGAGCTTTCCATGCCAGTGATATCGAATATTTATTGGGAAATCTGCAGAGTAATGATGTTTTTGCCTGGACAGAAGATGATTACAACGTTTCGAAACTTGGTCAGCAGTACTTTGTTAATTTTATCAAGACGGGTGATCCAAATGGAAAAGGACTTCCAGCCTGGCCGAAAACAACAGCAAAAGATCAGCGAATGAATATCTTGAATTTGAATACCGAGGTGAAAGCTTCTGCTGAAGAATTTCGGAACAGGTATCTTTTTCTGGATAAAATGTTTGTCGACCGTGAATATAAATCCAGATAGTTGCCTTCTTTATTTACGGTCAAATAAAAACCATTTATCGCTAAGGGCTGTTATCAGAGAGACTTTTTATAAAAGCGGATGGATGATATTGTCCTGTGCAGGAAAATCCTAGGTCGCGAACAGATTTATTAAGAATCGTCTGTTGAATAGCGGGGGCAACCAATGTAGGAGACCGAAGCATGATTTGTAACGTTGATTTTTTGTAGATGAAACTCATATAGAACAAACTTGGATATATGGTAATACCCCCTGATGTGATTATTATAGGTGGCGGCTTGGCTGGACTTACAAGTGCATTGCATCTGTCTAAACAAGGATTCAACGTGACGTTAATCGAAAAACATGATTTTCCTCGTCATAAGGTTTGTGGCGAATATGTTTCGAACGAAGTCTTGCCCTATCTGCATTGGCTACAAGTGGATGTCGAATCGCTCTGTCCAACACATATTCGGGAGCTTGAGTTCTCGACAGAAGGTGGGCAGATGAATAGGGTCAGGTTACCCTTGGGTGGAATTGGCATCAGTCGTTACGCGTTGGATGATCTGTTATATCAGCGAGCAAAAGGGGCGGGTTGTACAATTGTTATTGCGACCGTCACAGGCGTATCCTTTAGCAATGATACATTTGCTGTTTCATTTCAAGATCAGGTATTAAGATCAAAAATTGTACTGGGCGCATATGGAAAACGCAGCAATGTGGATCAGCTCTTATCCCGCGATTTTATAACAAAAACCTCTCCGTGGATGGCTGTTAAAGCACACTATTCGGGCGACTTTCCGAATGACCTTATTGCCTTGCATCATTTTGAAGGCGGTTATTGTGGTATTTCTAAGGTCGAAGATGACCAGATAAATTTATGTTATCTGGCCGATGTAAAAACGTTCAAGAGGTATAAAAATATAGGTGATTATCAAAAGTATGTGTTGTCTAAAAATAGGCATCTTCAGTGTTTTTTTGAAAAGAGTAGACTACTTTTTGACAAGCCGCTTGCAATAAGTCAATTTTCATTTGATCAGAAATCAGCGGTAGAAAACCATATGCTTATGATTGGTGATACGGCCGGTCTTATTCATCCATTCTGTGGAAATGGGATGGCGATGGCGATACATAGTGCAAAAATGGCTTCCGAGCTTATTGTGGACTATTACCATGGTCATATCGATTCGCGCCAGCAATTGGAGCAGTCCTATATGAATCAATGGAATCGAACCTTTAAAAGACGGCTCTTATTCGGACGACTTCTGTCGGGTGTACTGCGTTATAAAATAGGTACCGCGGTTCTAATGAAGGCTACGATATTTTTTCCAAAAATCTTAAGTTGGATGATAAAACAAACTCATGGAAATGCAAGCTCAATAAAATGGGGATAGACACAAGATATAGAACATCGCAGAATGAGATCATGGACGATTTTCGGCTGGAGGGCGACGAACTTCGCGTCACGCTGGATCGAATTGCAAAGATTAATCGTTTTCTAGGCGGAAATAGCATTACGTTGAATGGTGTGAAAACATTGCTTTCAACCGGCTACAAGAATGAAACAATAACCATTGTGGATATCGGTTGTGGTAATGGGGACATGCTTCGCATGTTAAGCGATTATGGCAATAGACATCATATTAAGCTTTCATTGCTCGGGATTGATGCTAATCCGTATACAATAAATTGTGCAAGGGATCTGTCGAAAGATTATACCAATATATCCTATTTGTGTGCAGATATCTTTGAAGCGAATTTTGAAGATGTCAAGTATGACATTGTTCTGTGTACGCTTACTTTACATCATTTCGACGATGAAGCGATTTTTCGTCTGCTAGATAGCCTGGTCAACGTATCAAAATTGGGGGTCGTCATAAACGATTTACAAAGGAGTAAAATGGCTTACCGGCTTTTTCAAACTATTGCTGTTGTTTTTAGGTTAAATAGAATGACAAAAGTGGATGGGCTTGTTTCCATACTGCGCGGGTTTAAAAAGATTGAGCTTGTACAATTCGCAAAGAGATTACGGTTAGAACATTACACCATCCAATGGAAATGGGCCTTTCGTTACCAGTGGATAATTTTCAATATATGAATGTTAAAATAATAAATGTTGCCAAGCAACTCCCTAAATACTCTTGTACTACCGTTGATATTCTTCCGCTATTGGATATTTGGCTTCATGGACAGGAACCTCGTTTTATTAAGAAAATCAAGAAACTTTTCGAAGGTGCCGCCGTGGACAGGCGCTATGCGATTATGGATCCGATCGAAGTCTTCACGGCGACATCTTTTGAAGAAAAAAACAATGTGTATTGCCGGGAGGCGATAGCCCTAGGGGAGCAAGCACTTCGTCAGGCCCTTGAACAAACGGGCTGGGATCCCCAGTCTCTGGATTATATCATTACAGTCAGTTGCACTGGAATTATGATCCCCTCTCTAGACGCGTATCTTATTAATAGGATGAAACTCCGACAGGATATTGTGCGGTTACCAGTTACTGAAATGGGTTGCGTTGCCGGTGTTTCAGGTATTATTTATGCTAAAAATTTTCTTCAGGCAAACCCAGGTAAACGTGCTGCGGTTATTGCCGTCGAAGCGCCAACAGCGACTTTTCAGCTGGAAGATTTCTCGATGTCGAATATGGTCAGTGCCGCCATTTTCGGCGATGGTGCAGCTTGCTGTCTACTTTCATCCTGTGAGGAAGATTGCGGACCTGTAATTCTTGATCAGGAGATGTATCATTTTTATGATGCGGAGGACATTATGGGGTTTAAATTGACCAACACTGGTATGCAGATGGTACTGGATGTGGATGTGCCCAATGTGATTGCGTCCCATTTTGATGCAGTTATACATCCATTCCTGAAAAAGAACCAGCTGGAAATTAAAGATATTAATTACATGATTTTTCATCCGGGCGGGAAAAAGATCGTAGCCACAATCGAGGAGATTTTTGCTGAATTTGATAAAGATATTGAAGATACTAAGGCTATACTAGCGCACTATGGTAATATGTCGAGCGCTACGGTACTCTACGTCCTTGAACGTATTATGAAACGTAAGCCTCAAGCCGGTGAATTGGGGCTGATGCTGAGTTTCGGTCCGGGATTTTCAGCACAGCGGGTTTTATTACAGTGGTAACTTACTCATTTTGAACAATGGAATTGAATGCTATACTAGCGAAATTGCCCTACAGGGCCCCATTTTTATTTGTCGATGAGTTGATTCATGTCGATGACGAAGGTGTTGCAGGTACCTATACTTTTGATGAAGATCTGGACTTTTATCGCGGCCATTTTTATGATAGAGCGATTACCCCGGGAGTTATTCTGATCGAAACGATGGCTCAAATAGGTCTGGCCTGTTTGGGAATCTTTCTGCTCAATAAAGACTTAATGCAAGGCTCGTCTATTGCGTTGACTTCTACTGAAATACAGTTTTTAAAACCAGTATATCCAAAGGAGAAAGTCACCGTGTTTTCAAAAAAAATATATTTTAGGTTTGGCAAACTAAAGTGTGCCGTTACGATGAAGAATGAAGCCGGACAGGAAGTTTGTAAAGGGATATTGGCAGGCATGATGACGGAGGAGTTATGAAGAGAGTTGTGATTACTGGACTAGGAGTCGTTGCGCCCAATGGAGTGGGGGTGCCTGCCTTTACTCAGGCCATCAAAGATGGCGTTTCGGGTATTAGACATGATGAACAGCTGGAACAACTACAGTTTTCCTGCCAGATTGCTGGAATGCCGCAAATATCAGATGATCTTAAAAGGCAATATTTCACTGAACTTGAGCTTAGAGGTTTTAATAGTACAGGCATCTTGTACGGAGTCATTGCTGGAATGGAGGCCTGGACAAATGCAGGTCTTCCTATTGCCGTAAATTCGGCCCCCGATTGGGATAGCGGAACAGTCTTTGGTTCAGGTACATCAGGTATTGATAAGTTTCGCGAGAGTATTTATAAAATTGATGAGCTACAAACCCGCAGACTAGGTAGTACAGTTGTGGCGCAAACAATGAACAGTGGTGTCAGTGCATATTTAGGCGGGAAACTAGGCCTCGGAAATCAGGTGACCACCAATTCCTCGGCCTGTGCTACTGGGACTGAAGCAATTCTAATGGCATATGACGGGATTCGGTCCGGAAGAGCAAAACGCATGCTGGCAGGCAGTACTGGAGATAGTGGGCCTTATATTTGGGGCGGTTTTGATGCACTACGTGTCTGTAGTTCGCAATATAATGACCGCCCTGCGGAAGGGTCGCGCCCAATGAGTGCAACAGCCGCAGGGTTCGTCCCGGGTAGTGGGGCTGGAGCCCTATTACTGGAAGATTTGGAAAGTGCCTTAGCACGCAATGCCGTTATATATGGCGAGTTATTGGGCGGCCAAGTAAACTCTGGAGGACAACGGGGAACAGGCAGTATGACAGCTCCAAACGCTGATGCTGTACGCCGTTGCATTCAAGAGGCCCTAAACAATTCGGGAGTCTCCAAATGGAATGTCGATGCTATAAACGGTCATCTAACGGCAACAGCCAAAGATGCTTTTGAAATAGAAAACTGGACCGAGGCACTTGGGCGTAAAGGGAAAGATTTTCCATGGATAAATTCGCTAAAAGGAATGACTGGGCATTGTCTCAGCGCGGCAGGTAGCATAGAATGCGTGGCCACAGTTTTGCAGTTATTTCATGGATTTTTATTCGGAAACAGTAATTGTACTGATTTACATCCCGAGATCGCAGCACTGATAGATCCATCAAGAGTATCAATACATCAAATTGATGTCAAACCCCAAATTATAGCCAAGGCAAGTTTCGGGTTTGGAGATGTAAATGCCTGTTTAATATTTAAAAAATTTGATAACTAAATTTATGAAGAGAGAAGAATTGATCGGTGCTTTAAAACCAATTATAGCACCCTACACAACAAACGAAGAAGCTTTCGGAAAGCTTACTGAAGAGACTGATTTTATGCGTGATCTACAAATTAATTCAGCCAATTTGGTCGATATTGTACTGGATATCGAAGATCAATTTGGGATCGTTATTGAAAATTCTGATATGGAGCGTATGCTTAATATAGGAGCCGCAGTCGAAATAATCGAAAGCAAGTTACAAGAAAAATGATTGGTAATGACATTATCGATCTGGTTCAGTCCAGAAAAGAGAGTAATTGGAGACGTAGAGGTTTTCTTTCAAAACTATTTAATGAGCAGGAACAACTGTTGATTGTGAACAGTCCAGACCCCGAAATTGTTGTTTGGCTCTTATGGAGTATGAAAGAGGCTGCCTATAAAATATGGAATAGACAGACAGGAATCAGAAAGTACATTCCTTTAAAATTGCGGTGTTCAGTTATTGAACGAACTGCTTGCAAGGCGAGGGGAGAAGTCATCTGCGAAGGTAAGAGGCATTATACGAAGACCATCGTTTCCCCTGATTTTATACATACCGTAGCAGCTGGCGAATTAGTTCATTTGGACGATATTGTTGAAATCAAAAGAGATGGAATTATTAAAGATTCTCTCGGAGTCCCAAGCCTCGTTCTGAGGGATGGGAAGAGGCGCTTGCCTGTTTCCGTAAGTAACCATGGCCGTTTTGAGCGAATAGTTTCGATTCATAGCCTATTGACTTAATTAGACGAGCGACCATCTTATTGTACTTGGATGGATTCCTCCCGAAGCATCTGTTTGAATTTGGGATCTCGGATATAACGACTAAAGTCATGGCTTGACATTCCTGTGAAATCAGTCATCGAAAAGATGGTATAATTTTTCTTAAGTGCGTTAAAACTTTCCTCTTTATATCCCAGATCTGTTGGATTAAGTTTATTCGATAAGAATCCAAAAAACTTCTTCAACATCTTATCCGTACCATTTATGGTGATATGTATTTTCTTAACCTGGGAGCTCAGTTCCACAAATTTTTTGGTGTTAGTTGTTGTATCGGTATACTGAAATTCGGAAAGCCCTATGGCTGGCGCCAACATAATACAGGTAATCCTGTTTTTGTTTTCCAATAAAGGTTTTGCCCGCTCGATATCGACCTTATGAATGTCTTTGGCCTGAGCGGAAAAAGAACTGTTGTATTCCGGATTCGAAATAGCACTCATCACCACAGATGCTCCACGACTGTGAGAGATAATGAAGACATCTTTATCGGCCATATTATTCAGTATACGTCTCAATCCAAATTCACCGGCCATCTGGCTAAAGGAGGCTGCGGAAAACCAGTTTTTTGCAGATCGAAACGGAGAGGTTGATCGTAAACCATCCCAATAAAAGCGAATAATTTCGTCGGTTTTGGGATTTGTAACGATATGATCGGCAATATATTTATATTGTTTTACAACGGATTCTTCATCGGCATTAAAGCCATGAACTAAAATGAACACACGTTTTTTTGGTGCAATGCGTTTTGACAGACGCAGCATGTTACCGCGTTCAAAAGCAAGTAACTGTTCGCGGTCGCCTCTGTCGGTGGCAATCTTCATCAGTGAATAAGGGTCTCTAGCAGCTTTATTCGAGGGGATGCCATAATTTTTCTTCCAATTATCGGGGTAGAAATTTCCATTCTGATCCACAAATGAATACCATAAATTGGGATCTACACAAGTATTGGGAGATGCCGAATCAGGAAGGTTATGAATAAGACCACACGAGGCGAACAAGGTGATAATGAGGATGAAGTAGAAAAAATATCTTTTGTTCATATGCTTTATTTCCTTCTATATCAGAATTTTATTTTCACTAGGATCCGATGGCTATCAAATTGGATGTATTTCTACAAAAATTCATTTCATGTAATATAGTCATTATTTTGGATAGCAAAAAAGCAAGTCCGCATTTCGTCTGCTTATTATTTTTCCTAATTTATCTGGATGAAGCTAAGGATCTATTCTTTAATCAAATAAAGCCTATTGCGTCGACTGGTGAAAAGCTGGTAATTTAAAGCCGCATTTGAGTAGTAACCATAGTTATGAAATTGTTCCGTATCCTCAAAAGTCAGCGCTCCAATATTCTTACCATTGATTTCAATCTGAGACCAATGCCACTCCTCATCAAGATATAAATGATCTTTAAATTTTAAGGTGTCGTTTTCGACAATAAGGTGTGAGAAAAGGCAACCTTGCCAACGGTCGCCTTGCTCATATTTTCCGCTGTTCACATCCTGTCGATTGCGAATTCGTTTGATTTTCTGGTAATAAACCGATTGAATATTGGCGGGGGAATGATTCGTGACCCATTCATTTTTGTCCCAGTGTCCGAAAAGATCATTTACTGTACGCCCTCTAGACGCGGTTTGCAGATTTAAATTATCATCATCCGATATATTTTCACAGAATATATGCCATTTACCGTCCATGAAATACGTTTTTTTTGAGTAGCTTTTCGAATTGCTGTGTTCGAAATCATAGATTCGCTCAGAACGAAAATACTGTGCTTTACGATCGATATCATTTAGTTGTTGGCGTTGTTGATCCGCAGTCCAGTTGAGATCGGCATTGCATATTTCAATGCTGTTTTTTGTGGTATCACCATCTAATGGCCAGCTACGAAAGTAATGTTTTCCTATGTTGATCAGATAGCCCTCGAAAAGAATCTCTGTATCCTTATCTTCATCCTGTGTGTAAGAATGTTGATCGATCTGCTTGCCGTTTTTGTCCAATTTATAAAACATATGGATGGTTGGTTCTGCATCGTTAGCGTTTTTAGCCTTGCTCAAACTATGGATGATTAATTCGTTGTTCTTTGTCAAAAACTGATCAATAGGATTACTACTCGCCTTGAAAAGAATGATTTCATGTCGTCCAAATCTATTTTTGGTGTTATTGATATCGAGATATTGCCCGTATTTTTTCGGGAGTGTCGACGAGTGAAAGAAGTTTTGAATCCTAATATCGATATCAAAAATACCATTTGTATATATAATTGTACCGGCAATCAGCGTACATCCCAGTAGATAATATTTCAAAGTACTGGTATCTTTTAACAGCAGATAGAAATAGCAAAATACCCAGCTCAGTATAAATGCAAGCGGCGAAAAAATAATATAATTCAGCTTCACATTGTTGCCTGCATCAAAAATAAAAAAACTGATGAGATAGGCTGCCATAAACACTAGGCATCCGAAAAAAGACTTTAATAAAGGACTCTTTTTAGCTTTCTCCGGATTTTGATCTGTCTGTTGCACGATGTTATAATTTAGGATAGTTTGTATACTATTTAACACTGGACTGATAAGGGCGTAATTTAATTTTTTTCTTTAAGGTTTCAAAGAGTCGATTACACATTTGATGCTAAATGCGTGCATATGGGTTCATTAATTTTTATTGGTCCTTGGGAAAACTTCCTTAACGCCACCTTTTGTTAAAATAAGGGAATTGTAAACTCCTGTTTTGTCTCTAACAAACTCGATTGTTCTGTCGTTGTCGTCTGCCCTGAAAAATTTTGTTTTAGACTCGGGAATGAGTTCAGTATCCGCTTCGTTATAGTAGAGTTTGCCTGCAATTTTTAATATATGTATTTTCCCATATTCACCTGCATAGTTATCGTACAGCGTCGTATCTATTTTGGTGGGATAATGTTTATAGGGAAGCTCTACTTCTTTACCCAGCGCAATCGCAGACAGTCCATACCCGATGATATGGGCGGGGGAGCCGTTGTTGGAAAGGACAGTGACAAAGAGTTTGTCGTCAGTAAATCGATTAAAAGAAGTCATTGTACCAAAGAATCCGCCATCATGTGCAATCAAATAATGTCCATGATTGTAAAATGGATTGATGATAAATCCATAGCCCCAATTTTCAGCGCTATATGGTGTAAACATTTTTTCTTTCATCGCTGCCGATAGAATCGTTGTTCCATAGAGTGTTTTGTCCCAAATGGCTAAATCTTCAACGGTTGAATAAATACCGTCGTGGCCCAGGTTGATCTCCCAGTTGATATGGGGATTATGGATAAAACCTTCTGCATTATGATAATATACTTTTGCTTTTTTCGTGACGATGGAATCATTATTACTGACTCCGGTGTTACTCATGCCAGCTTTATCAAATATGTTTTTCTTTAAGAAAGAAGCGTAATGCTCACCTGAGACCTTTTCAATAATCTTTGCTAACAAATAATAACCGATATTACTATAGGCGCTTTTCGTTCCCGGTGAGCATTCGAAAGGAATTTTCTTGATGGCGGCATAAGCAGAATCGCTACTTATACTACTTAATGCGATTTCTTTGAAACCCATAGCAAGTCCTGAGGTGTGTGACAGCAACATGTGGATACTGATACTATCGGCTTTTGGATAATCGGGGAAAAACTTACTGAGTTTATCGTTTAGCGATAATCTTCCGCTGTCTACGAGCTGTAAAATAGCAGCCGCGGTAAATTGTTTTGTGACCGATGCCAACTGAAACTTCGTATCGATCGTATTTTTGATCCTCCATTCATAATCTGCTAAACCGTAGGCTTTTTTTATTAAAATCGCGCCGTTTTTCGTGACAAGAACTGTTCCACTAAAATTATTTACATCGGCTTGTGCCTGCATATAGGTGGCAAGTTTGGCTGATGTTTTTTCTTGTGCCACAAGAAAAATTGGACAAAACATAAGTAACATTAAAAGCTTCATAGCGTATGGTATAAATAATTATGGAGCAATGTTACTGTTTAATAAAATAGTGTGATTGTATTTTTGTAAACCTGCTAAATAAAAATCCATTTTATTTGGTCCCGTTCAAGATCAGCTATTTTGGAAAAGAAAATTTTTGGTGTAAACCCTGTTAATTTTTTAAAATCTCTGATCATGTGGGACTGATCGAAATAATCCAGGTTATAAGACAGACCTATTTTGTTGCCATCTTCGAGGTGACTTTGAATCGCAGCTCGAAATCTAATGATTTTTTTGAATTGGGAAGGTGTTTTACAGATATGTTGATCGAATTGCTTATTTATGGTTGTTCTCGATCTTCCTGTTTTTAGCGAAAATTCTGACATCGATTGATTGAGGTTACTTGTATCTAGCATTTCGGTGATTACGTTTTCGAGCAATGCATTTTCAAATAGCCAAAATTTTGATATCCAATACTCTTCTAAGGCCCTGATTCGCTCGTCATGGTCATCAATGGAAAGGATAGATCTCATCGCGTTTTTATAATCCAGGTGCGGATTAAAATCGGGAAATGTTCCGCTGTTATAATAGCTTAAATCATTGGGTATAAAAGCATTTATCCCAAGAGGTTTGAAGTAAGTGGTAATTTCATTTATTTTTCCCTCATAACTCACTAAAACAGGTTCATTAAAATTGCATACAAGGTTTGTTTCTATCGAATTGGACGGACAATGCTTCGTAATGACCTCATTTGGGCTTGCCTTAGTTTTGGTCTGCTCACTTATCGTCACTATGGTGTAAATGCTCGGAAACGTAAAATATGCCGTCGCTTTTTCTTCGTGAGTTTTCTCAAGTACATAGAAGCATTCAATATATTTTTTTAGAAGTAAGCTCTTTGGTCTATATATTTTTATCGTCATTTATTCTTCATGTAAATAGGTGTTATTCATACATCATCTTTTTAAACTTGGATGTATTGGATAATCGATTTAAATATAGAGAACCTTTATGATAATTTTTACCAAGCTTAATTTCTTAAAACACTTATTTTTAAATTGGGGAAAAGATGAATCCGATAGCATTCAATTTTTAGCGTACTTTAGTCGGTAATTAACCGTTTAATAAAAAACCAAATGAACGATTTGAATCTAGAAGAAAATTACATCGCAATAAACAAACACTCGTGGAATAATAGAACAGATACACATCTAAAATCAGACTTTTACAATCTAGCAGGATTTTTAAAAGGGGAGACTTCGCTAAATTCAATCGAATTGGCCTTATTGGGTGATATCAGCGGAAAAAAAATATTACACCTACAATGTCATTTCGGACAGGATACAATTTCTTTGAGTAGACTTGGTGCCAAAGTTACTGGTGTTGATCTATCCGACAAGGCGATTGAAAGTGCCCGAGAAATTGCGAAAGAAACGAATGCAGATGTACAGTTTATCTGTTGTGATTTGTATGAGCTTGAGAATCATCTTGACGGACAATTTGATCTGGTCTTTACCAGCTATGGAACGATTACTTGGTTACCGGATTTAGATAAATGGGGGAAAATAATTTCACGTTTCTTGAAACCGAAAGGGAAGTTTGTTTTTGTCGAGTTTCATCCCGTTGTTTGGATGTTCGATGATAATTTTGACAAAATTGGCTATAATTATTTTAATGTTGCTCCAATTGTTGAAACCGAGCAGGGAACCTATGCCGATAAAGATGCAGCTATTTCGCAGTCCTATGTTACCTGGAATCATAGTATGAGTGAGGTCGTTGGAGCTTTACTTCATCATGGGCTAAACATTCAAGACCTGAAGGAATTTGACTATTCACCTTATCCCATTTTTAAAAACATGACAGAACTAGATCCTAAAAAATTCAGAATAGCCCATTTGGGAAATAAAATTCCGATGGTCTATGCTATTGTTGCGCGTAAAAGTGAATAAATAGAATGCTGGGAATTGACCAGGTACTTATTTCTTTTTCAAATAACGATTTATCATGGGGCTAAAATCTATTTTGGATGAAGCCTGAATATGTTCTGCCAATACGGATGCGGGAAATTCATCCAATGTTTTGAAATTAATACAGCCTTTTTGAAATTTAGCCTTGGGTAATTTTAATTTTAGTTCTTCCATTAATTCGGGGTTAGTATAGATAACCAAGGAATGGAATGAAATGTAATTCTTTGCGACTGTTAGCCCGTATTTAAATACACCCTGTTCATTAAAGCTAATTGCATTAGGGTTTGACATGAATTTTCCGAAGCTCTCAGAGACGGTATTGTCATTTTCTGTTATCGCTTTCCGGAATTGACGGATGACCTCTTGCTCCGTTTCCGAAAGTGTATTGATATACTGATCTATTTCCATAATATCGTATTGTTCTTAAGGGCTTGTCATTGTTAGCTAAAATATTCAATTTTCTTGATTTAGATGAAGCAATTCTTGAAAAAGATTCGACAGGTTATGGCTACGGATTGCTTAAAAGAAATTATTCAGAATTATCTCCCGCTGGTATAATTCTATTGGTTACCCTAATATCGTAGTGAACATATTTTGTGTCGAGTCGAATTTATTCCTGTACTATGGCACGTATAGGAAGTTCCGTTTAGATTTTATATATTGCATCGATCAATTTTAAACCGACATTTAATTTCTCAACAATATAAATCTTCAGTTATGTGCAATAGTAGTCTTGAGGGTCTTTTTCTTTTGGTGAAGGAGTCGAATGAAGATGCATTTGACGAACTGTATCATCGAACTTGGAAAAAATTGTATGAAATTGCGCTCAGACGCCTGCAAGATGAAAGTACAGCAAAAGAAGTTATTCAGGATCTTTACATTGATTTATGGGAGAAACGGCATCGCAAAACAATACAAGATGTTGATCATTACCTTTGCCAAGCCGTCCGTTTCAAAGTGATTGACAGGTTTCGAAAGGAAAAGAGGTATTTTGAAGAATTAGAAACAATGGTTGAAGAGCTAAGCGATGGATCTACTGCCGATGACAACTATATTCAGACTGAATTGGAATCAATGCTGCATAACTGGATTGCACGTATGCCACAAAAACGTAGAGAAATATTCTTGCTTCGCTACAATGAGGATAAAACTGTTAAGGAAATTGCGAAATTATTAGGTTTGTCGACAAAAACTGTTCAAAATCAATTGCTTAATACAACAAATACACTTAAACTTCTAATCCAAAAAATTCTTTTTATATTTTTTTAATTTTTTTTTGGGAATTATCATTAGTCACAACGACATATAAGAAAGGAACCAATATAAACCATCTTATATGTCTGAAAGGAAACGTCATGTTCGCACGGTATTAAAAGATCTTCTCGATCGGTATATTTCGGGAGATACCAATCCTCAAGAACGACAATTTGTTGAATACCTGTACGATGCAATGGACAGAGAGGGAGAGGGACAAAATGATATGGACCGCGTGGGAGAGGAGATTATAGACAAGGTTCATCATCGTATTAAAAAGCGTACTTTAAGTTTTCATATACCCAAAATAGGCTATGCTGCAGCAAGCATCCTGATTCTTTTTGGAATATTTATATCCTATAAGCTCATCGATAATTCAAAAATAAGCGACAGAGTTCTTCATGTCGCTAATCATAATCCGTCGTTAATAATCGGGAAGGAAAAACGGTTTGATCTATTAGATACCTTACCACAAGGAGCTCATTACACAACTATCAATGATGAAAAAGTACTCGCACTAAGCACAGTTTCCAAAGGGACAGATTTTGGGAAACTGCGTATAGAAAATCCTTCGAGAAACGTATTTTCGGTTTTACTGAACGATAGCACACAGGTGTGGCTTAATTACTTGGCAACAATTGAACTTGATCCCGATTTTAATAAGAATAATCGTTCTGTCCATATTACTGGGGAGGTTTATTTTGATGTTCATAAACAATATACTGGGGGTAAAAAGATTCCGTTTTCAGTTCACTCCGCCTTGCAGACCATTGAGGTATTGGGAACAAAATTCAATGTAAATACATCTGGTAATTCCGAAGAAAATGTATTGCTTACAGAAGGGAGTATTCGTCTTACGCATAATCGCTATGGAACACAGGTGTTTATTAAGCCGGGGCAACAGGCTTTCTTGGAAAAAGATAAACCTAAAATCTTACTTATTCAATCCGAAAATGTCGAAAAAGCAAATGCCTGGCGCAAAGGACTGTTTTATTTTGATAATGAGAAGTTCGCTGAAGTTGTCCCCGAATTTGAGCAATGGTACGGAATTCGAATCGTTATAGATCCGAAAATTGCAGCACTTCCCATTACAGGAATGATTAGCAGGTATGAAAATATCCGCGAGGTCTTGGCGATCATTAAGATGACTAATAATATAAACTATATAGAAAGGAAAGGAACAATATATGTAACAGAAGCAAACCCATAAAAAATTAGGAATGCTGCTACATTCCTAATCGCGCCTTTACGGCTTTTGGTAATGATCAATTATTAATCAATTTTCAAATGTATAAATTACTTATGACATCCCGCAAACAAAATAAGTTTGCACGCAATTTTTTGTGCCTTTTTTTTGGCAGCCTTGTCTGGTTATTTAGCTCGGCCAAGCCAATCTTTGATGTACAGAAAAACATAACAATCGACTTTAATAATATTCCGGTAAAGCAGGTTTTTAAAGAGTTAAATAGCAAAACCGGTTTAAAGTTTATTTATTCCCCAAATGACATCGACGATTCGAAGCGTATATCCATGACATTTAGAGAGCAGCCGATATTGACTGTTCTAGATAAGATCTTTTCAAGTTTAAAGATCTCTTACACGTTAAATGACAATACTATTATTGTGAAACGTGGTCTTCAACAAGCTTCAAAACAAGAAGGCCGCGTCATTGCGGGCCGGGTGTTTAATAAGCGACAGACGGCCTTGGCAAATGCTACTGTCGCCACAGGCCTCGGCAAAAATAGAACATCAACAAATGACCAAGGGCAGTTTACACTCAAGCTTGATCCACAGGACAGTTATTTCATGGTTAGTCTTGTCGGCTATGTGAGTCAGCGTGTACCCCTCAAATCAAACGGAGAATATACGGTGATATTAGCGGATAGTATTAGCGCACTGGACGAGGTCGTTGTCGTAGGTTTTGGTACCCAAAGACGTGCCTCTGTGGTAGGGGCGATCACGACGATAGAACCCAAACGCTTGCAAATAGGAACATCTCGTTCTATGAGTAACAATCTTGCAGGACAACTTGCTGGTATCATTGCTGTACAGCGATCTGGAGAACCGGGGTACGATAATTCAAACTTTTGGATACGAGGTATCAGTACTTTCGGTGGAAGCAGAAGTCCATTGATTCTTGTGGACGGTGTGGAGCGGTCTTTGGACAATATGGACCCCGAAGAAATCGAATCGTTTTCGATATTGAAGGACGCGGCAGCAAGTGCAGTTTATGGTGTAAGGGGGGCAAATGGAGTGATTTTGATCAATACAAAGAGAGGAAAAGTAGGTAAACCCAATGTTTCTGCTCGTTTTGAGCAGGGAATCACATCGCCAGTACAGCTACCTAAATTTGTTGGTGCGGCTGATTATTTGGAGGTAATGAATAGCATTCGGGAGGAACGTGGGGAGCAAGGTTTATATTCGAAAGAGCGGATTGAAAATATCCGTAATCATACGGATCCAGACCTCTATCCGGATGTCAATTGGTTGGACGCAGTACTTCGGGACCGAGCTGGAAATTCACGGGCGAATGTTAGTGTCAATGGGGGATCTGATATTTTGCGTTATTCCTTAGTAACTTCATATTATCGGGAAGGTGGATTGATTGAACGCGATGAAAAACAGGCATGGAATTCATTTTCACGGTTAAACCGTTATAATGTGCGCTCCAATGTAGATATCAATGTGAGTCCAACCACTCTCTTCCGGTTGAATATTGGCGGATATCTCCAGGATAGAACAAGAGCTCCCCAAAGTGTTGATGAGCTATTTCAGGAGGCTTTCACGATCCCTCCCTATGTACATCCTACCATCTATTCCTCTGGTGAAATACCTCGGACACCCCAGCGGACAAACCCCTGGGCATTGGCAACTCAACGCGGGTACGAACGTATTAGCGCGAGTAAAATCGAATCTTTATTTGCCGTAGAACAGGACTTATCGTTTTGGTTGAAGGGATTAAAGGCTCGGGGGCTTTTTTCCTTTGATAGATATTCTAACACGTCGGTCGTTAGGAGTAAAAGCCCCGATTACTATAATCCAGCTATCGGAAGGGACGAAAATGGAAAATTAAAGTTAGTCATTGATAGTTATGGACAGGAATTTTTAGGCTATGAAAAAAATTCAGACTGGGGTGATAAGAGCATGTATCTTGAGGGAGCTATTAACTATGTTCAATCTTTTGGTGGCCATAACGTAGAGGGAATGTTTTTATACAATCAGCGAAATTACGATAATGGAGATCTTTTGCCTTATCGGAATCAAGGAATCGCAGGTAGATTTTCGTACAATTATAGCAACAGATATATTGGGGAATTTAATTTTGGTTATAATGGATCCGAAAACTTTGCTCCAGGAAAACGTTATGGGTTCTTTCCTTCCTTTGCTTTAGGCTGGTATATTTCCGAAGAACCTTTTATGGAACATCTTAAAAATACATTTTCCAAAATCAAACTGCGCGGATCTTATGGATTGGTGGGGAATGATAAGTTAGATGGTCGTCGGTTTGCCTATATCACAACCATTAATGAGACCGGTGGATATTCGTGGGGACTAAATAACGATTTTAAACGCAGTGGTCGCATGGAAGGTGATCAAGGTAACAGTGGACTTACTTGGGAAACAGTTGCTAAATCCAATATCGGTTTCGAACTAGGCTTATGGAAAGCACTGGAATTTCAGCTTGACTTATTTCATGAGGACCGGAAAAATATATTTATGCAACGTCGTTCTATACCCGGTTCGAGTGGTTTTACCAATGCACCCTGGGCAAATTTCGGACGCGTAAACAATAAAGGTATTGATATGTCGCTTGAATTGAACAGGCAATTAAATCCAAATCTATTCCTTTCTGTTCGCAGCACATTTACTTATGCCTTAAACAAGATTTTAGAACAGGACGAACCTAGCGCAGTGATCGGTACCTCAAGGTCTTCTACCGGAAAGCCGATCGGCCAATTGTTTGGCTTTATTGACGAAGGCCTATTTACGGATGCAGATTTTTCAGATATTGCTAATGGTACTCTTCGATCAGATATACCAAAACATACTTTTGGACCAGTGCGTCCAGGTGATATCAGATATCGGGATTTGAATGGTGATGGCGTGGTAGATGCCCTCGATAGAACTGCTATCGGTGGAACGGAGGATCCACAGATTGTATTTGGCTTCGGATCCAACCTAAGGTACAAAGCTGTTGATTTCGGTTTCTTTTTTCAGGGAGTCTCCCGTACCTACAGGATCATTGGTGGTTCAAATTTTATTCCCGGAAGCGCCAATGGAGCAATGGGCAATATTTTCGACAATGTTTCCGATAGATGGACCTTGGATAATCCTAGACAGGATGTTTTTTATCCGCGGCTTTCTGACTATCAAAGTGCGAATAATAATTTAGCCTCCACTTGGTGGCTTAGAGACATGAGTTTTATAAGACTACGTAATATTGAAGTGGGCTATAGCCTACCATCAAAAATTCTTGATCATCTCGCTATCCGTAATTTTAGAATATTTCTGCGTGGCAATAATCTATTGACAGTGAGTGATTTTAAGCTTTGGGATCCAGAGCTTGGGGTTAATAATGGTATGCGCTATCCGATCATGAAATCTGTTTCCATGGGATTGGAATTGAATTTTAAATAGAAATAACCTATACAATGAAGACTATAAAATATAATATTACCCGGATATTACTGCTTGTTGCGCTGGGTTTTACAGCGACCTCTTGTTCGAAATATTTGGACAAAAGCCCTGATGATCAGCTTACTTTAGATATGATTTTTAAAGACAAAACCAGAACAGAAGACTGGCTGGCAGGAATATACAGCAATGTACCAGATCCATATTGGGGAAATACCCGTACACTTGGCTGGGACCCACTTTCGGATGATATGGCACCATCTACGGGCTGGGAGCAATTTGGTTGGTCTGTTATAGGGATGCAGACCGGTAATTGGAATCCCAGTACTTCATGGGATCCTAATTATTGGGTGGAACTTCCCAAACGTATTCGTTCAGCTTATATTTTTCTGGACAATGTAAAACCAAATCCAGCACAGTTGGTGACCGAGGAGGAAGTAAACCTCATGAAAGCTGAAGCTCGCTTTATGATCGCTTATTATTATACCCTTCTGCTCGAAACTTATGGTGCTATACCGTTTCATCTTGGATTGACCGATCCGAATGCATCGGCCGAAGAATTGATGATTGGACAGACCCCATTTGATCAGGTGGTGCAATGGGCTGAAAAGGAGCTCTTGGATTTGTCTGCTATTTTACCCGCTAAATATAGTGCTGCCCAGAAATATGGTCGCGCGACCTCTATTATGTGCTTGGCCGTCAGAGCTCGTCTTCTATTATTTGCTGCAAGCCCGTTAGTCAATGGTAACACGGCATACACCGGTTTCGTTAATAATAAAGGAGAAACGATATTCAATGGAAATTATAGTGTAGATAAATGGAAAACTGCAGCAGCGGCCTCAAAATTACTAGTGGAAAAAGCAGAATCAGCCGGTCATAAATTATATATTGAGTATAATGCAGATGGGTCTATAGATCCGTTTCTATCTTATCAAAATATGTTGTTTAGACGACCTCAAGATGGGAACGAGGAGATTCTTTTTGCTCGTCCTGATTGCAATATCTGGGAATATGATAGGCACGCACAACCAAGAGGTACTGGGGGAAACGGGGGACTGGGAATTACACAATCCTTAGTGGATGCCTTTTTCATGGAGAATGGTCGGAAGATTGATGACCCATTATCGGGATATCAGGAAAAAGGGTTCTCAAAGACCGCAGAAGTGCGAAATACACGCTGGGCTGAGTCTCAGGGAAACGGAAAGGTGACTTTGGAAGGCACTTATAATATGTATACCCATCGTGAACCACGATTTTATATTTCGGTTCTGTATAATGGTGCTTGGTATAGAAGAGAAAATCGGACAACCGAATTCTATAGTGGTAACTGGGATGGGGGACCTACGCATGACGCCCCACAAAATGGATACCTTGTACGTAAGAAAGTCCATCCAGATCACGACCCCCGCAATGGAACAAATCCCTATAGACCAGGAATACTTTATCGACTGGGCGAAGTGTATCTGAACTATGCCGAAGCATTAAATGAGTCCTACGCTAATCATCCTGATATATTAAAGTATGTCAATTTGATAAGGGTGCGCGCAGGTGTACCACAATATGGTGTAGGAAAAGATGCTTTACCAGTACCATCTTCGCAGGAGGCAATGCGTAAAGCAATCCGAGATGAGCGACGGGTAGAACTAAATAATGAAGGTATCCGTTACCGAGATGTGCGACGCTGGAAAATTGGTGAAGCTGTGTTAAATGGAAATTTCTATGGTATGAATTTTTCTGGTACAGAAAAGGATGACAATGAATCTAACCCCAAAGCATTTTTCAAACGCTCAGTTTATCAAAAGCGCATATTTACAGCAAAGAATTATTGGTTCCCAATTCCACAAACGGAGATAGATAAGAATCCAAATTTGGTGCAAAATCCAAACTGGAAATAAATATTAAAAACCAATCCAGTTTTCTATATTTATTGAATATGCTGCTTAGTTTTTTGCTATGTGGCATATTCTTTTTTAAAGAATATGTTGAATGTCTATTTCAGGTTCTAATTTAAAATTTTACCCCTCTTTATTTCAGATTTTACCCCCTGTGGTTGGCAAGTTATTTATAATTTAATGTTATTAATCAAATTATACAATTCGTATTCGTTCGAATAAGGAATACGTCTGCAAGAATTATAACATTTATAAACTAAAAACAGCATTATGAGAAAATTTATGATGGTGATTTCTATTGGAATCATTGGGCTATTGAGCTGCCAAAAGTCTGTTCAACTAGATTCTCCGACATCACTAAAAACAAAAGCGAAGGTAAATCTAGCAAGTATAGGTAATACTTACTATATAGATCCCAGCGGAAACGATGATAGCACAGGAACGAGCACAACTGCAGCATGGAGAACGCTGGCCAAAATTAATGCCTCGGTTTTTGGCCCTGGTGATCGTATTTTGTTCAAGAGTGGTGGCGTATGGAATGACACGTTGCATATGAAAAATTCGGGAACGGCTGAAGCTCCTATTATTATAGATAAATATGGCGGCGATGTTCGTCCGATTATCAACGGTGGTGGAAAGAGAAACGGATCAAATGCACTATACCTCAATAGGGTGTCTTATTTTGAGGTAAATAACCTCGAACTGACAAATACAATCCCAAGCGGAACAAGTTATGCTGCTACGGGGATCCGCGTGGTTGGAGGCAGTTCTGCAGGAACAGCAATTAGCAATGTCTCCGTTAGAAATTGTTATGTTCACGACGTCAATGGTGCGATCGATGGACAGACCAATTATAACAAAAGCTCTGGCGGGATTATCTTAGACGGTAAAATATACGGTGCTTTGGTACAAAGTTGCCACGTAGCCAATTGTTCCGTTGAAGGGATAAGGACCACTGGCGATAGGGCTATGGCAGCAAGATCAAAAGATATTATTATCGATAACAATTTGATTGAATATATCTACGGCGACGGAATCGTTATGTCCGGCGTGACGGGAGGAAGTAAAATCACACACAATACGGTCTATAAGGCATGTATGAACACAGGCTCTGAAAATTATGCGGGTATTTGGACATTGGTAGCTTGAATACGCTGGTGGCTTATAATGAAGTTTACGGTATGACAGGCGGGGGCGCTAACGATGGAGTCGCGTTCGATGCCGATGGCTACGATACCAATTCAGTAACCGATGGAGATATTTTCGAATACAATTATTCGCATGATAACAACGGCGGATTTATGCTTTTTATGAACCAGTCTAAGAATATTAAAGTTCGCTATAACGTTTCTGTTAACGATATCGGTACAACACGGTTAAAAAAGCTCTTTTTGATCGAAAAAACGACATACGATTCCCGTGAGATTTATAATAATGTATTCTAAATCAAAAATCCAACCGCCAGCCTGTTTAACGTCATGAATGGCGTAAGTTCAGGAAAGCCTTATGCAACATTTTCAAATAATATTTTTTACACGACCTCGACCATTAGTAGTTTGTCTACCCAAGCCGATAACGGACTGAAGTTTAACAATAATTGTTTATTCCCGTCGAGTACATTTACGTCATTGAACTGGGGAACTACCGTGCGGAACAACAATTTCTATGAAGATCCGGTATTTGTCAATCCAATCGGTGGAAACGGCCTTGAAGCTGCAAAAGGTTATGATGTTGGTTCCAGTTCGGCCGCCCTTAATGCCGGTGTATTTATAAGTAACAATGGAGGCGAGGATTTCGCTGGAAATGCGCTGCCATTGGGTAATCCAGACGTTGGAGCGTTTCAGCATGCTGTTGTAGCCAATGCCGGAAGCTCTCTTGCCGATGCCTATGTCCGCAACGGTACCTATGCAAGTACAAATTATGGAACTACAGCTGATCTTGTCATCAAATCCGACGCTACATCTTACGCGCGTAAAGCATATGCTAAATTTGATATTGCGATGATCACTAAGCCTAAAGTAAGTTCGGCAAAACTAAAAATATATGTTGCAGGAGTAAATACAGCGCCACAAAGAACCATAAATATTTATACAACCTCCACGACATCTTGGTTGGAAAATAGCATTAATTGGAACAATGCACCAATGGATACCGTACTTGTCGGTAAGATTCCGGTTTCAGGGATAGGTTTACAGACCATCGACGTCACTTCGGCCATTAACAGATTGCTGACCGGCACCGATCGTAAAGCATCCTTTCTATTTTTAAATACAAGTGCGGCCTCTTCTACAAATGATATGTCTTTTAGTAGTAGGGAAGCTGCCGCCAATAAAACGACTTTGGAACTGCTCTATTAAGCTGGTACTTATTCAGGTAATTCTATCCTATTTGTGGAATAACCAAATCAAGAAGCCGCAGAGAATACCAATTCTCTGTGGCTTTTTACGCTTTCCCAATAGCGCTTTATGCTATCACCCAAAAAATCGGGCTAAGTAAACAAGACTGCTATTAATTTTAGTGTACCTTATTTTTTATGCGTCATACTATAGCCAGTTTTTGAAGTTAAATGCACATACGGTGCGCACAAAAATTATTATTTCGTAAATTCATACTATGAAGCATCCGATACAGGAGTTGGATAGCTTCTTCATACTAATAAGAGGAATGCATGAAAAGCACGAAACGAAGGAAAGGTTTTCTCTTCAAACAATATGAAGAGCCATTTCAAACGCCTTTTGATAAATTATTTGACATTTTCAAAGAACTGATTACCCATACCTCTGGTGATTTTGATGAAGCCATTGACTGGCTTAGGCAATTGGATAAAGAGTTCAAACTGACGACTCCAGCCTATACGATAGACGATTTCATTACGGATCTGAAGGATAAAGGTTATATCAGGGAAAAAGTAGAGTTTGGTGGTGAAGGTGGCGTAGATATTACCTCAAAGCTGGAGAAAGCCTTGCGTCAGCATGCCTTGGACCAGATATTTGGGAAAATGAGGAAAGGGAAATCAGGCAATCATAAAACCAATCACCAGGGACGGAGTGACGAAAATATGGGCGATTTCAGAAACTATCAGTACGGAGATAGCCTGGAGAAAATAGTTTTGACGGAGAGCTTGAAAAACGCACAGATCAATCATGGGATAGGTGAGTTTGCCTTATCCGAAAATGATCTCGTCGTAGAAGATACACAGTTTAAGTCGCAAATGAGTACAGTGTTGATGATCGATATCAGCCACAGTATGATTTTATACGGCGAGGATCGGATCACACCTGCAAAAAAAGTGGCGATGGCTTTATCAGAACTTATTTTGACCCGTTACCCGAAAGACTCACTTGACGTCATTGTTTTCGGAAACGATGCATGGCCTATCGCGATAAAAGACCTGCCTTATTTGCAAGTTGGACCATTTCATACCAATACCGTCGCGGGCTTAAAGCTAGCGATGGACTTGCTAAGGCGAAAACGGCATGCGAATAAGCAAATTTTTATGATAACCGACGGGAAACCGAGCTGTTTAAATATGCCGGACGGCACTTACTATAAGAATCCTATGGGTTTGGATCCTTTTATCACCAGCAAATGCTATAGTATGGCTGCGCAGGCTCGAAAGTTGGGAATACCAATTACAACCTTTATGATTGCTTCGGATCCTTATCTACAGCAATTTGTCGACGAGTTTACAGCTTCAAATCAAGGGAAGGCTTATTACACGGGACTTGGGGATCTAGGTGAAATGATCTTTGAGGATTACGAAGAAAATAGAAAAAAAAGAATACGATAAGAATATATGGATTACACGAAGATTACAACATTTGGTGCATTAAAAACTTCGGGTTATAAACCTAAAACAATAAAAGAAGAATTGCGTCAGAATCTGATTACAAAAATAAAGACGGGTGAAACCGTGTTCAATGGGGTACATGGTTATGAAGATACCGTAATTCCAGAACTTGAAAGAGCAATACTTTCCAAACACAACATTAATTTCTTGGGCCTTCGCGGTCAGGCGAAAACACGTCTCGCTAGGCTCATGGTCAACTTATTGGATGAATATGTGCCTGTGGTTCAAGGTTCAGAGATTAATGATGATCCGTTTGACCCCATATCGCGTTATGCGATAGAGTTGCTGAAGGAGAAAGGCGACGATACACCGATAAGCTGGCTTGGTAGAGGTGATCGTTTTGTGGAGAAACTGGCTACGCCTGATGTGACAGTAGCTGATTTGATCGGTGATGTAGATCCCATCAAAGCCGCAAATTTAAAACTGAGCTATGCAGACGATCGGGTGATTCATTTTGGTATGATTCCTCGGGCAAACCGTTCTATATTTGTCATTAATGAGCTACCTGATCTTCAAGCTAGAATCCAGGTAGCCCTCTTCAATATATTACAGGAGGGAGATATTCAGATCCGCGGTTTTAAGTTACGCTTGCCGTTAGATGTACAATTTATATTCACAGCGAATCCGGAGGATTATACCAATAGAGGAAGTATTGTGACGCCGCTGAAAGATCGCATTGGATCGCAGATACTTACACATTACCCCGCATCGGTTGAGATAGCAAAGGCAATTACTGCGCAGGAGGCGAACTTGGAAGCGGCCCAGAAGGAGCAGATATATGTCCCGGAGCTGGCTAGGGAATTGATTGAGCAGATAAGCTTTGAAGCACGAAATAGTGAATATGTTGATGAAAAGAGCGGCGTGAGTGCGCGTATGAGCATTACAGCATTTCAAAACTTATTAAGTACCGCTGAATTACGCATGCTCCGAAGTGGGGAACAAGCAACTGCAGTACGGCTGAGTGATTTTATGGGTATTGTGCCTGCGATAACCGGCAAAGTTGAGCTCGTTTATGAAGGCGAGCAAGAAGGAGCGGGTGTCGTTGCAGTGCAGCTGATAGAAAACGCGATTAAAAGCCTTTTCCCGATTTTATTCCCAAAAATTGAGAAACTGGAAAGAGAAAACGAGCGTTATCCCTACGATGATATTGTTCGTTGGTTTTCGGAATCAGAAGGAATCGAATTATCTGATGAACTCAACGATTTGGCGTACGGGCAGGTTTTGGATCAAGTGAAGCCTATCCATGCTTTAATTCAGCAATACCAACCGGAAACGAAACCCGAAGATCTCCATTTTCTGACTGAATTCGTTTTATGGGGACTTACCCTCAACAATAAATTAAGTAAATATAGACTGGGGTCCGGCCTTCAGTTTCAAGATAATTTTCAGGGATATCTGAGAAATAATCTGTAACAGGCAACGAGTAATAGGATGGGTAAGTTTACAGCGCAAACTTACCCATCATGTTATTTTAAAAGGTTTCACAAGGACGGAAAAAGGAGGATAACCTATCTTTTCATTAAAATTAAGTCTATCGATAGACCAATAATAACCACGACAACAGTAAATGACAGATAACCTAAAATATAAACAGCGAGCGCTTTTAAATAACTGGGTATTTTGTAGGGGTCGAAAAATTGTCCAATAGCCCAAACGCTATATACCATAGCGACGATGCTAGCCTGTACCATAACACCTGTATGTGTTACACCTTCAACTAATGCAAAAATAGTATAGATCAACATCGTGATTCCCAAAATAAAACACAGCAGGATAACAATTTCAAAAAAATTAAAACCGTATTTATTAAAAAATAGTTTCGCCCAAAAAGCGATAAACAATCCTATCATGATATTGGCGTAACCATAGTGATCCTGGATCCAGAGGTATATCGAACCCGTAGTAGAATGTTGGGATTCGTAATAGCTCACATATTTGTCGTTTACATGAAAAAAATGGCTTACTACAGAGTATATCAGCGAGGTGATGATGATAAAAATAATGGATTTTACTAGGCGACTCCTGTTCTCGGCAATATATTTTTTTACATTTTTTCCGGGTGTGGTAATGAGTTCACGAATCGTGTACAAGATGCCGCGCTCGAAATGAAGGACATGTTCAATCTCGTGGACGATATAATGCGCATCAATTCTTTTAAGGACCGCTGGCTGTCCGCATTTCGGACAGAAATTCAGCGTTATATCTGTCCCACAGTTTTTGCAATTTGTCATGTTTATACTATGTTATAGGTAATAAGTTTGTTAATATTTGAGGATTCTTTCCTTTCCATATTCTGAAAATCTTTGGCTTTAGCCTCCTATCGATTAGAATTTGTCCAAAAATATTATAGATTATGTCAATCAAGGCTACACCTAAGTGTAGTTTTATACCAACCAACTTCTCTCGTAAGGTAAATAGATTTATTGCGCTGTCGTGTAACCGCGCTGTTGGAAGAATCTTTTATTCTATTCGGCCATTTAAATAAAACTATTATATTTGCATAATACTTGAGTTGTCAAGTATTATGCAAATAACAAGAACAATAATACTATGAACGCGATTAATACGATTCTGAACATTGTAAAAGTTCAATCTGTCATCACCAAAAAGTTTGATGGGTTGAGCTTGCATGGACTAAGTCTGACAGACTTTATGATCCTACATATTTTAAGCCAGGTTCCCGGTAACCGGCTACGGCGAATTGATCTGGCTGAAAGTACCGGTTTAACAGCCTCAGGAATTACACGGATTATTTCCCCCATGGAAAAGATGGGGCTTGTTGTAAAAGAGCACAATGATAGAGATGCCCGGGTCAGTTATGTGAAGCTTACGGCGGCTGGTGATCGAATTTTAAAGGAGGCGACTGTTACAGCTGAGCACATCGCCAATAAGCTATTGGACGGAATGGCCGTAACAGATCTCCTTATTTTTGCTGCGCAATTGAAGTCATTGGGTGGAGATTTATAATTTTAATTTAAAAACACATGAACAAAATAGATAAAAAGCAATTGAAAGCCGAATTCTTGGACAGTAAACCATTGATGGGAGTGTTAACAATTTACAATAGGGCCGGAAAATAAAACATATATCGCAGATAGCCTGAATTTAACGGCTCTTTCCAACAGAATTAGATTTATGTTAAACATGGGGCAATTTGACAATCAAAACTTACAGGCGGATTGGAACCAATTGGGCGAGGGAAATTTCCTGTTTGAAAATGCAGTTATTATTCCATTTGAAAACGACAAAATCATTGATTATAAAAGAGTCGTACATCATGCTGCAACTGAGTTGAAGAGTAAAGTGAGTGAAACAACAAGTATCTATTGATATGGCAAGAAAGACGTATTTGTATCCGAGTTATGAAGCCGGAAGGAATCTGGCATTGAAAAATATCCAAGGCCCCATTGTCAATCTCAATTTAATTCAGTTGAGGAAAATCGCGGACTATACTAATTTTCCGGAGATTGCGCCAATCAAAGAAATTTCGGGATACGATGCTTTCATGAATTATATAAAGCTAGCCAAACCTTTTGTGGAAGAAAGCGGCGGTGAGCTACTTTTTGTTGGGCATGGTGACCAGTTTCTGATAGGCCCCGATCAGGAGCAGTGGGATATTTGTCTGCTGATCAAACAGCGAAGTGTGTCCGATTTTTTTTCATTTGAACAAAATCCAGCGTATATGAAGATTATAGGGCATCGTACTGCAGCAATCTTGGATTCAAGACTTTTACCCCTGGAAAATGTCCCGTTTTAAACGGTACTTACCATAAAAATATCGCCTATTTAAATAATAAATGTATATTTGACATTAATAAAAGTAAACCTCGTATCGTATTCTTCTACAGCTTCGTGGAAAAGTGTTTTTGAGCAAATTTAAATTTGTGTTGAATATCCCTTCGATCAAGATAATTTGGAATTTGTGCATTAAATAATCCATTGTTAAGGTGTAATAAAGAAGGTTTACTCGGCAAATAAGCATTTAGAAAAACCTAAAAATTGATCAAACATGAAACTAAAACAAATAGGGGTATTGAGTATTGCATTAATGAGTTTTACCAATGTCATAGCGCAAAAAATATACAATGCAGATAATGCGGCGGGTTATCTTTTTGCATATTTTGAAGGTTCGGGGGATAAAAATACACAAGAGCAATTGCGATTTGCAGTCAGTCAGGATGCGCAAAACTGGGTTGCATTAAATAACAATAAACCTATTTTGTCATCGGCGGATATATCCCAAACGGGAGGGATTCGTGATCCGCACATCCTTAGGGGAGAGGACAAAAAGTCATTTTATATGGTCGCAACTGATATGTTTACGGTAAAGAATGGGTGGGGAAGTAATCCGGGTATTATTTTGATGCGATCTGATAATCTGACGGACTGGAAACACAATACTGTTGACCTGGCAAAGTTATACCCTAAAAAATTTAAGAACGTAAAATGGGTATGGGCACCACAGACGATCTACGATCCGGCTGAAAAAAAATACCTGGTGTATTTTACGGTGAAATCGCATGAGAATGATAAACTTGATTTTTACGCGGCCTATGCGAATAAAGATTTTAGTGGCTTTGAAAAGGAACCTACTTTATTGTTCAGTCCAAAATTTGGCGGTATTGATGGCGACATTGTCTATAAAGATGGGCTATATCATTTTTTCTTTAAGGGTAATACAAAAGATGCTGCCGGAAAAGAAGTAAAAAATGGAATTCAGCAGGCGACAAGTAAATCCTTAAAAGGACCATGGAGAGAAGACTTCCGGTATCTCGATGCCTACGCAGACACGTCTGTTGTTGTCGAAGGATCTAGCCTTTTTAAGTTGAATGGAACAAACGATTATATCTTGATGTACGATTTGTATGCGAATGGAAGATACGAATTTCAGCGCACAGATGATCTCTTTAATTTCTCTTCAAAACCTGAACCTTTTCATAAGAATTTTAATCCGCGACATGGAAGTGTGATTTCAATCAGCAAGGAAGAGTCTCGTCTTCTGAACAATAAATGGGGCGGTGTACCTGGTGAATTGCTAGCTCCTGTGGCTGCGGATGACCGGTATCATTTTACCGCAAAGGGAAATCCGATTATTAAGCATCATTTTACGGCCGATCCGGCAGCATTAGTTAAGGGGGATACACTTTGGTTGTATGCAGGTCATGACTTTGCAGGAGGTCAGAAAGGCTATAAGATGAAAGACTGGATCGTTTATTCTACAACGGATTTAAAAAATTGGACGGAATATCCCGTGTCTTTGCGCATAAGTGATTTTACCTGGGCAAAAAGCGGCGATGCATTTGCGGGACATGTTACCGAACGTAATGGAAAATATTACTGGTACATCAGTTCCAATTGGTCCGGAATAGGTGTCGCTGTCGCAGACAGACCCGAAGGTCCCTTTAGCGATGCATTGGGAAAACCCTTATTGACCAACAAAGACTGTTTTGCTTCTTCCCATTCCTGGGCCTGTATCGATCCAGCTGTTTTTATTGATGATGATGGTCAAGCCTGGATTTTCTGGGGCAACCGCGAGTGTTACTACGCAAAGCTCAAAGAAAATATGGTTGAGATTGATGGCGAAATAAAACAAGTGAATTTTGAAGGACTAGCTTTTACGGAAGCACCATGGGTTCACAAGCGCAATGGAAAATACTATTTGAGTTATGCCACGGAATTTCCGGAGAAGATCGCTTATGCCATGGCCGATAAGATCGATGGCCCCTATGTCTATAAAGGAATTCTGAATGAAATAGCAGGCAATAGCAATACGAACCATCAGGCAATTGTCCCTTTTAAAAACCAATGGTATTTCATTTATCATAATGGGGGAATTAATCCAGATGGAGGCAGTTTTAGCCGTTCGATATGCATAGATACCTTAAATTACCGTCCAGATGGTACAATCCATAAAATTAAAATGACAACGGAAGGAACTACCGGAGACTAAGCATGAAAAAGCCGGCGATCAAGCTAAAGTGGCTGCCGTAGAAGGTGGGGTAAAGACCGGTTTAATACATTAAAAATGTGGAACGACAGCATCGTTCCACAAAATGTTTTTCAGTGTAGTATTGTAGGATTCTTTTTACAGTATTCTTATCGAATCAATTCAGAAATTTAAAATGATGAGATAGGCATCTCCATTCATTTCGGCAATTACTTCTCTTGAGTCAAGTTTACTTATGGAACAAATGTAGCTTAGAACAGCAGTAGAAAGAATATGAAAAAGATACTTTTTTATGTGAAAATGGGAATATTTGAGTTTTATATAAATACGGTTGTTGCAATATGACACATTGTATCAATTTTACGTCGATTTGTTCCACCATGCTTAATTGTCATAAAAATTCTGTTGATTAGGTCTTTGTTCCAGTTCTATTCCATACAACCATATGAAAAGACAACATCGTTCCGTTTTTTTAAATTCTATTGTTTTAAGCAGCACAGCCTTTTTGGTTCTAGGTGTTCTTTTTTCCTGTTCGAGTAACCGCGGATTTTCTGGGAAGCAGGAGTCGATATATCAGCTTGAACTTGATCGTTTAAAGGAAGTGGCGAAAAATAATCTAACAGATAATATAAAAGAGTTCAATGCTTACGAGCACCGGCCAAAATCGGACGGCGCTTTTGACGAATCCAACAACAAAGACTTTTTAGTCAATAACATTCCGTATTTTGAGAGTTCCAACGATACCCTAAATCGCGTGTATAATTATCGTTGGTGGATGATCAGCAAGCATCTTCGGGATTATTATGATCCACATGATTCAAAGAAATATTGGGTTATAACAGAGTTTTTCGGGTATCCCGCCTGGGGATCCTTGAGTGGAGCGATTACCTGCCCAACGGCGCATCAGTTTTACGATGTACGTTGGCTTCGTGATCCAAAATACCTTCGATCTTATGCCGAATATTTTATGCTTGGATCAGCTTCCAAATTAAATCAACGGGAAAACGGTAATTTTTTGACCCATTTGAGCAGGCCCGAAAGTGTTCATTTTTCCAGCTGGATGGTCGATGGTATTGAATCATTTTTAAAAATTCATCCCGATCAGGCCTGGACACAAAAGATGCTTCCCGCAATGGAGAGCCATCAGCATCTTTTGGATAGCCTATTCACTGTAAAAAATCCAAATGCGAAGACCGACGGCATGTACAAAATTCTGGATCTGTACGATGGTATGGAATTCAGCCTTTCGGCGGTACTTGGCTTAATTGAAAGTAAAGGACCTTATGCTATTTATACCGATAGTACATGGAGAGATCTTTATTTAGGTTGGGGGACGACAGACAAGGCTGCAAATACGACTGCGGCGAAGGAATTTCCATTGGCCTTTACCAAAGGTTATCCTGATTTTTATTTGGTGCGCCCATCCGTTGGAAGTTATTCCTTCGGAAATACCAACGCATTGTACAATCTCTATAGACTGGAACAGCAACAACATCCTTCGATTACGAATAAGGCGAAAGCAGATTACTATAAGGTCAGAAGCCAGGAAATACAGCAGAAATTTCTCAGGACACTTTGGAATTCAGATGATGGTTTTTTTAATACCTTGACAGCCGGTGACAATGCCTATGGTGTTCGGGATTACGAAGCTCGGGTGCGGGAATCCGTTGGTTATACCCCTTGGTATTTCAATATGATACCGCATGAGGATAATAAAAAGTATGAGGTAGCTTGGACGATGTTTACTTCCGAAAAAGGTTTCAATAACCATAAAGGAATGACCACGGCCGAAAGACAACATCCCTATTATAATGAGCAGGCTTATGCCTGGAATGGCAGAGGATGGCCTTTTCAAAACTCGGTCGTCTATAAGGGATACAGCAACTATTTAAGAAATTATAAAAATCAAATCACTGTGCAGGACAAAGAGACCCTATACGAACAAATTATGAAGCTTACACGGCTTCACGGTTATGCCCACCCAAATATCGGTGAATGGTATATACCAAGTGATGGTGAGCAATTTGGTGGGCAGAATGATTATTTTCATTCAACCTATCCAGACATGATCATAGCAGATCTCATTGGATTTAAGGCATCCCATCACAACAGTTTTCAGGTTCAGCCACTGATACCTGCTGGCAAAATGGATTATTTTTACCTCGGAAACTTAGACTATCACGGGAAAACAATAGACATTATCTGGAAAGAAGACTGGGATCAAAACAAACCTGGAAAACAGTCTATGTTATGTATTTGGGTAGATCATGTTTTGAAGGCAAGCAGCAAAGATCTTGGTGTTAAAATAGACGTAAATTTAGACTAATATCAACAGGTGTTTAACCAATTTATAATCCATCGATTGGATGAATCTATTTGAACGAAATTTTAAAAAATAAGACTCTATTGCACAACCGTCCTTTTAATTATACGGAACTCAATCGTTAAATTTGAGAAATTGAGCGGTACAATGGTAAATGATTACAAAAAATATGAGCTATTTGGAAGACCGATGATGCAAAAAATTGCATTGAAGGCACCATTTACATTTGAATTTCCAGTAGCGGAACAGGCTTGCTTCCTCTATGTGCTCGAAGGGGGGATGCAATACCAGGCAAATGACGAAGAGCTAACTATTGCGAAGCATTATTCCTTATTGCTGAATTGTATTAATTCTGGAAAGCGAATCCAGGATGTGAATCCAAGGCAAGATTGTCAGCTGTTAATCGTCACTTTTTATCCAGATACCTTGAAGAAAGTTTACGATAGAGAGTTGCCCTCGTTGCTGCTTGAACCCGAAAATATCGTTTCAAACCAATCAAAAGAAAAAATTGACAATGATTTCCTGATCCAGAAATATGTGGAAGGCTTGCTGTTCTATTTTGAAAATCCTTCATTGATCAATGAAGATATACTGGTGCTCAAATTAAAAGAAATTATATTGCTCCTGTCCCAAACGAGAAACGCGTCGGTCATACGGGTGATATTATCACAGCTTTTTTCTTCAAGTACCTATTCTTTTAAACAGATCATTGAAGCCAATCTCTTTTCCCAATTGACCATTGAGCAGCTTGCGGAACAGAATAATCTGAGTGTTTCTTCATTTAAAAGAGAGTTTGCCAAATTATATCAGGATACACCTGCCAGTTATATCAAAAATAAGAAGCTCGAAAAGGCGGCAGAGCTCCTTTTAGTTTCCGATCAGCGTGTTTCCGAAATTGCCTTTAACTGTGGATTTAACGACCTCGCAACATTTACAAAGAGTTTTAGTGACAAATACCACATATCGCCAACAAATTTTCGTCGACAGCTTAAAAGCAACTAAAAACCAATGGTGACTTGTATATAGTATTCCATTTTGATCGTGGGGACCAAGTTTTCTCCAATAAGATTGTAGTCCTGTTTTTTGAACTAAAACATCAAATCTTTGAACGAAATCAAAAAACCATTTTCCTTATTCTATTGCAACTTTGTAGTGTTTCATTAAAGGGTAGTTATTCCATGGACTGTACCGTGAAAGCGTGACAACGACCTTACATTACAGGAACATTTATTTGAAATTATCAACGTTAAAAATAGAAAAAATGAATTTATCAGGTTTAGGAGTTTTCCACACAGTTATTGGAGTAACAGCACTTTTAGGCGCTGTATTAGGGTTTATCAGCTATGGTAAGATCAATCTTAAAGTATTATCGGGGAAGTTATATTTTTATGCGACAGCCATCACTTCTCTTACGGCATTAGGGATTTCGAAACAAGGCGGCTTCAATGCTGGACATGTTTTTTCGCTCTTCATCTTTGTTCTTGTAACGATGGCCTATTGGCTGCACGCAACGAAGAAAAGTAGTACGAAGGCTCGGTATTTTGAAAATTTTCTATGGTCATTTAGTTTCTTCTTGTCGCTGGTGCCTACTGTTAATGAGACCTTTACCAGAGTTCCAGTCGGACATCCCTTGGCAAAGGATATAAATGATCCAATTATTGGACAGACCCTTCTTGTCCTCTTTGTGCTTTTTATTATTGCAGTCATTTTTCAATACTTCAAACAAAAGAAAATCAACACTGGATTGGGGTCAGAACTGAAAAGTCGAGTCTAGTAGAGCTATTTGATCCAGACCATTTCTGAACGCTCATCTTTAGCGCCTTTCGATTCATATGGTGCTGCAATCTAGCCTGTTGTACATTGTTTAAAATATGACAAACCAATCTTTTGCTTTTATTGTTTGGTCTTGTAGAAGTTTAACAACATAATCATTTTGAAATATATGCTTAATTACGATTGTCTAAAGAAATTAAAGATGTGCAACGGAAAAAATAATTCCACGGGATTACTTCTCGCAATGGTGGCGGGAGCAGCAGTAGGTACATTGGTCGGTCTATTAGTGGCACCGAATAGTGGAAAAAAAACGCGGAAAAAAATCAAGGAAAAAACAAGGGACCTCAAAGAACAGGCAAAACACACATACGAAGAAGTAGCCGATAAAGTGAAAGAAGAGTATGATCATGTGTCATCCTCGATTAGTGAAACAGCAGGTCATGTGGCCGATAAGGTCTCAAATGAATTTGATAAGTATAAAGATCAAATAAGTGAAAAGACCGCCGAAGAAACTGAAGCGATTAAAAATACAATTAAAGATCAAAAAGAAAAATAATCTTTGTTGATTCAAACAGCAGACCGGATAATAGCTATTGCTTGGTCTGCTGTTTATTTTTTGATCTCCGCCCCTAAAATTATAATGTCCATGTCCAGACGGACCGTTTTACTGAATCCAACGGCCATTCAATGGTCACGGTTAGCTTTCACTAACTTAGTGAAAGCCCGCTCGAAATTCCAGGGGCGAAAGTTTGGTTTTTGTTTTAAACAAGATCGCCACGGATTACCTGAGCACCTAAATTGGTGATTATTTCTGCTGATTTTTCTGAGCGTGCTAAACCAGATACTTGATGTCCTGCATCGATCATTTCTTGAACAACTGCTGAACCTATGAAGCCCGAAGCTCCAGTTATAAATACTTTCATAATCTTTTTTTTCTTGAGACAAAGTTCTGTGTAAAGTTGACGGCAGATGTATCCAAATGTCAGAATGTTGTAGCCATCTTTCAGAAAAACGATGATCTCGTATTTTGCAAGCCGCTGTACCGTTCAAAAAAGATCCTCTGCCACGAAATAAATACAGTATTCACGGAATAAGTAGGGAGTTAAAGCTTCGGGATGATCAGTCAAACTGTCCCATATACAAACGATAGTATTTACCTTTTTGCTTTAGCAATTCTGTATGCGAACCGAACTCGGCGATTCTCCCTTTTTCGATCAGACAGATGACGTCAGCATTCTTGATGGTCGAGAGTCTATGGGCAATGACGAAGCTTGTTTTGTTTTGCATTAACCGGTCAATACCTTCCTGAATAGCGATTTCAGTTCGTGTATCGATCGAGCTGGTCGCTTCATCCAATATTAAGATTGGCGTATTGGCTATAGTTGCTCGGGCGATGTTAATTAACTGCCGTTGTCCCTGACTCAGATTGGCTACATCATTGGTCAATTCGGTTTTATATCCTTGTGGCAATTGCATGATAAAGCTATCCGCTGCGGCAAGCTTCGCTGCCGCTATCACTTCATCGTCTGTTGCGCTGAGCCGGCCATACCGGATGTTTTCCATAACCGTATCGGTAAACAAATGGGTGTCCTGAAATACAATAGATAGTTTTTTACGCAGTTCATTGCGATCCAGCTTAAAAATCGATGTCTTATCTAGCAGAATATCCCCGGATAGCAAAGGGTAGAAGCGAGGCAGCAAATTGATAATTGTCGACTTGCCGGCACCAGTTTCACCCACAAAAGCGATCTTTTGACCTGGTTTTACGTCGATGTCGATATCAAATAAAACCTGTTTTTCGGGTACATATCCAAAATTTACATGCGATAGTGTCACTTGGCCCTGCACCGGTGCCGGCATTGGCTGCGGATCGACGGTTTCACTTTCAGGAGCCGTGTCAATAACGGCAAAAATACGTTCTGCGCCCGCCAACGCTGCCTGTAGACTATTGTATTGACTGGAAATCTCATTGACAGGCCGTCCAAATTGCCGTGCATACTGTAAAAATGCAGTTAATCCCCTAAATCGAATCCACGTGTGATCACTAGAATACCACCTGCGATGGTAGTCAGCGCGTAGTTAATGGTGCTCATATTCGCCATCAAAGGCATCATCATGCCAGAATAAAACTGTGCCTTTGTTGCTTTTTCCCGGAGCACTTGATTAAGCTATTCAAATTGTTCGATGGCGGCGTTTTCGTGCCTGAAGACCTTCACCACTTTTTGTCCGCTGATCATTTCCTCTACATAGCCATTGGCATTGCCGAGTGCAGCTTGGTTGGCGGCAAAAAAACGCTTGCTTTTGTTGATGATCAGTTTTGCCAGATATAACATCAGGGGGATCATGATCAATGCAATAATAGATAAGATAGGGCTGATATATACCATGAGCGCGAGTGTCCCCAACAAGGTAATTGAGCTGATTAAAAGTTGTGTAATGCTATTGTTTAGGGCGTCGCTTACGGTATCCATGTCATTGGTGAAGCGACTCATCAGATCACCATGTTGATGGGTATCGTAAAACTGCAAAGGTAGGTACTGCATGCGGTCGAACAGCTCATTTCGGAGGTTTGAAATCGTTTTCTGCGCAACTTTTATGGTGAGCCGGTATTGCAACATGTTGAAGATTCCTGTAGCGATATAAATTCCGATCATGACGAGGGCGATATGTCCTAGACCAACAATATCTTTTTTAAGTACATAATTGTTGATTGCAGGCCGTAAAAGGTAGTTGCCCGCTAGTGTTCCCGCAGTTCCCAGCAAAAGTGAAATTAAAATCAGCAGAAGCATCAGCCGTTGCGAAGACAGGTAGCGCATCAATCGCCATAAAGCCCTAAATCCCTGTTTGGGCTTTTCATTTTTAATGCGTCTTGAACTTCCGGGGCCGGGTAAACTCACAGGGATGGATTTGTTTGAGGTACTCATTAGGCTTCTTCTTTTTGCAGGTGTTGGGACTGATAAATTTCCTGATAGATGGTATTTGTTTGCAGAAGTACCTCGTGTGATCCGGAACCGACAATGCGGCCTTCTTCCATGACCAATATCTGGTCGGCGTGCATGACGCTTGAAATACGCTGTGCAATAATCAATTGTGTGGTATCCTGCAGATAATTTTTTAAACCTTCACGTATTTTCCGGTCGGTGTCGATGTCCACAGCACTTGTGCTGTCGTCCATAATTAAGATTTTAGGTTTCTTCAATAAAGCCCTGGCAATACATATGCGTTGTTTTTGTCCTCCCGAAACATTGACGCCTCCTTGTCCTAGTAGCGTGTGATATCCGGCGGGGAAGGAGCGTATAAAATCGTCTGCACAGGCAGTCCTGGCAGCAGCATAAATATCCTCATCCATCGCCTGCTCATTTCCCCATTTGAGATTTTCTAATATAGTTCCTGAAAAAAGTTGATTTTGCTGCAAGACAATCGCAATCTCGCTGCGCAGTTCCTGTAGTTGGTAATTTCTGACATCGATGCCATCGACCAACACGCTACCTTCAGACACATCATACAGTCGTGGGATTAATTGTACCAACGTGCTCTTTCCGGAACCTGTGCCACCTATGATAGCTAAGGTACTCGCAGGCTTCACGTCGAAGCTAATGTAGTCGAGGTTGGGTTTCTCACTTTGTTTGTTGTACCGAAAAGTGACTTGCTGAAAGGCGATCCGTCCTGCTGTGATAGCGTATCTGTTTTGGAGACCTTCCACCGTATCCGATAAGGAAGGCTGTTTCTCTAAAACTTCTTCAATTCTATCACCCGAAGCGATTGCCCTTGAAATCATCATGAAAGTCAATGAGAGCAACATCAAGGAAATAAGGATCTGCGTGATATAACTTAGAAAGGACATCAGTCCACCAAGAGCAAGCGTTCCGGTCATAACTTTCTGTCCGCCAAACCAGGTCACGGCAACAAGCGACAAGCCCATCACCAATTGCATGACAGGCATGATAAGTACAACGATGCTTGAAGCTTTGGTCGCAACATCCATCAGGTCGAAATTCACTTTGTCGAATTTCTTTTTCTCAAAGTCTTGACGTACAAAAGCTTTAACCACCCGCACATTGAGTAGATTTTCCTGCACAACACTATTGACACGATCGACCGCCTGCTGCATCTTGATAAAAAAGGGGAGCCCTTTGCGGAATAATATGAATATGCTTAGGGCTAATATAGGCAACGCAATGGCCATCACGATGGACAGATCCTTATTTATAGAAACCGCAAAGATAATGGCAAAAACCATCATAAGGGGTGCTCTTAGGAGCATACGCAGGCACATCATCATGACTTGCTGCATCATATTGGTGTCGTTGGTGAGCCGCGTAGTAAGCGACGCCGAACTGAAATAATCGGTATCCGCAAAAGCAAAAGATTGTATTTTTCGAAACAGGGCAGTCCGGAGATTCGGCGCAAAACCCACAGATGCATGTGCAGAGTAATAGATGTTGCACAAATTGGCAACGATGGCAACGATGGCTAACCCGATCATGGCCAATCCAATTTTCAAAATGTAGTTGATATCTTTATGCAAGATTCCGTCATCGACAATAATAGACATTAGACGAGGTTGTACAATTTCGCAAAACACATCAATTACAACGAAAAAGGGAATAATCAAAAAAGCCTTTCTAAATGACTTGGTATAAGGGGTAAACGTGGAAAGCTTCATCTGCTTGTATATCCATTAAATCATTTAGTCCAGTTTGTATGCCTGAACGCTGTTACTCCTAACGGTAGGCACATAAAGCATACCCGAAGATTTGTCGTAACCGATATCGGCAGCATTTATCTTCTTGTCCCGTGTATCAAGCAATACCGTATTGGAGCCGTCAGGTTTGACATGATAGATCAGTCCTTGCCAGCCCGAAACTACAAATTCGTTGGGTTTAATTTGTACGACACCGTCCAATCCACCTTCCATACCTTTCGATATTACAGTAGTTTTTTTATCCTGATCTATCTTAACAAGAGCACCATCCGATAATACATACAAGTCTTTGCCGACAGCCAGCAGTCCGTTTGCACCTTTGAGATTTTCGGCATATAGCATAGGGACGTCATTTTCAATGCGATATACTTTTCCAAGTCGCGTATCACTCACATAAACAATACCCTTTGAGTCAACTGTAATGTCATTGAGCAACTCAGCACCATCGATGGTAATTCTTTTAACGATGCTTGCTTTATCTATATCGATGACGGCAATCGATTTAGCGAATGCTTCCGCTGCATAGAGCCGGTTTTTGTGGATTCCTATGCCCAAAACAGCATTTAATCCTGTCACCCAATCTTTTTTGATAAATTTTCCGTCCATATCCAGTTTACTGATGAATGCCGTTGTGTTAGGTTCGAAGGCAATCGTATTTGAAACATAGAGTACTTTGTTTTTGGCATCTACCCAAACGGACTCTGGAGATCTTAGGGTAGTGTCCGATTGCCATTGAGGCGTTAAAGACTTCTGTCCAAACAGGACTTGTACAAACATGATAAGGGTTAATGTTAACGTAATTTTCATAGAAAATCGGATTGGTGTTTATATTAGTTTAATTTATTCGAGTTAAAAAAAAACTACTCAAAGGAACTTTTGGTCTTCTGTTAAAGAATAAATAGTTGTAGTCAAAAAAATCGACCATTGCGCTCCTTTAATATACAGCATTTAGATCGTATTGTTTTCTTTTTTCGAAAGAAAACCCCATCAGATCGCTTAGATCAATACTTCTTTATAGATAAATTGCTGTAATATTTCTTTTCAATATACGGCAAAATTGCTTTAGGCCCACCAATATATTTATAAATAATTTTTCGTTTCATACCGATTTATAGAAGCTATTAATTTCTTGTTAATAGTTCATTAATGGTACCTCATAACTTTGATTTCGAGAATAAGCCCAGTACTATTTAGCCCCCCGGAACGAAGGGGGAGTAGGGCGACCTGCATTGAAATAAACCAATTTGTATAAACCAGTTTCAACCATTTATAAAAAAAATCACTTGATTATGAGTATTAAAAAGCAAACAAAATTATGTATGGTCTTCTTGTTGGCAACTTTGCTGGCGTCCTGTTCGAAGAGCGAAAAGATGATGGAACAACCGCTCCCGAAAGAGGAGGCCAAAAAGGCAAATGGCAATAATGCAGTTTCCGCGACAGGCGATGTTGTTGGCCAGATTACTGTGGGATACCAGGGCTGGTTTTCCTGCGCTGGCGACAATTCTCCCATGGGAACACATTGGTGGCACTGGACTGAGGCCTGGCAACAGACGCCGTCCCAGGGTAATTTCCATATTCCTTCTTGGCCCGACAACAGTGAATACCAAAAAAAATACAACAGCAATTTACCGGCGTTGGGCAATGGTTCACCTGCGTCTTTGTTTTCTTCATTTGACGATCAGACAGTCAATGTCCAGGTTAAATGGATGAAAGATTATGGTATCCACACGGCGGCATTGCAGCGATTTAATCCCACAGGGATAGAAGGTCCCATTCGTAACGCCATTACGGCTAAAGTTAAAACTGCCGCCGAGCAACACGGTGTCAAATTTTATATCATGTATGATGTGTCGGCCTGGGTTAATATGCAGGCTGAGATAAAAAATGATTGGCTAAATCTAATGAAACAATATACTCAGTCTCCAGCCTATGCCAAACAGAATGGCAAGCCTGTGGTCGGTATTTGGGGATTTGGTTTTAATGACAACAACCACCCCTGGTCGGCGGCCGTCTGTCTGGATGTGATCCAGTGGTTTCGCGACCAAGGCTGTTATGTCATGGGCGGCACGCCAACACATTGGAGGCTGGCACAAGCAGGGGGAGATTCGAGGCAGGGCTACATCGACGTTTACAAAGCATTTGATATGTTGTCGCCTTGGATGGTAGGACGTATCGGAACCATTGCAGACGTGGATCATTATGCACAGCATATCCAAAATGCTGATCTACAGTTTTGTAATTTAAATAACATAGACTATCATCCCTGTGTATTGCCGGGCTCACTGCAGGAGGGGCAAAGAAAACATGGTGATTTTATGTGGCGACAATTCTATAATCTGACTTCGCTCGGTGTCAAGAGTATGTATGTGTCTATGTTTGATGAGTACAACGAATCCAATCAGATCGCGAAGACTGCTGCAACCCAACAGGATGTTCCGGTTGGGCTGGGGATTAAATCCATGGATGAAGATGGGACTGCTTGTTCTTCGGATTACTATCTCCGGATCACAATGGACGGTGGAAAGATGCTAAAGGGACAGATACCGCTGAACCCAAATAGACCAACCTCCCCACAATAAGTCAACTTTTAACGAACACAATTGGTTTATATAGTTTAATAGTGCGGCCGAATCTTCGTTATGAAGATTCGGTTTTTTATAGGGTTTTATTATCCGATCAGAAAAGCATTTTTCATTTTCAATTCAGACTTTCTTTAGTAACTTTAATCTATGATGAACGTTGCGCTTACCGTTTATAAAACTTCGCAGCATACGTTTTGTCTTGTACAGCGTTGGTCGGCAAGGTTGTCATGTACCATCCTTGGTCCTAGGTCCAAGGGTATTCATCGACCTAAATTCAGACGATGTTGGGGTGGTTTCGTGTAGCTATAGATTGTCATGTTTCAAAAAAAAATAAAAAAAATGCTCTTTATAATTTTATTCATCGTGGCGGTAGTCGCAGCAGGTGTAGCCTATTATTTATTCACCAATGGTAATGTTAAAGTAGATATGGCCTTGAAGTCAGCTACGCTATATGATTTTAAAGTGAAGGGGTTGGATGGCTCGTCCATCGATTTTGCGCAGTTTAAAGGTAAAAAGATACTTGTTGTAAACACCGCTTCTAAATGTGGATTTACACCACAGTACGAGGGACTCGAACGCTTGTATAAAAGATTTAGTGATAAGTTGGTCATTGTAGGTTTTCCATCAAATGATTTTTTAGACCAAGAACCTGGTAAAGATGCCGAAATAGCTGCTTTTTGTCAACGGAATTACGGCGTAACTTTTCCGATGGCAGCAAAGATTGATGTTAAAGGAAAGCGGCAAGCGCCTATTTATCAGTGGTTAACAAATAGAAGCTTGAACGGCGTAGAAAGTTCTGCTGTCCTGTGGAATTTTCAGAAATATCTGATCGATGAAAACGGCAGGCTTATCAAGCATTTTCCTCCAAAAACAGATCCCGAAGATCCAGCAATTGTAGCGCTGATCGATTAGTTAGACAGCGTTCATTCAACTTTCTTTAAACAGTTGAAAGTCCGCGGTAGTGGCTGGCTGCACAATGGGAGAAATTCTTTTTTAACTTATTTCTTCACCGCCACTTGCTTACCTGCAGTACTTTTTCATCCAGCTGCGCAGCCAATGATTTCACCCGCGCTTTTAAGATCAATTTTCTACCAGCAATTGTTCGGGTAAAAATTAATTCACAATTCCCTACATGTGCTTCCCACTGATTGCTAAAATATTCGGCGAATTCTTTTTTGCGTGCCAGCAGTTCCGGAACAGCATGATAATCTTCCTGCTTGACAAAAAAAGCAAATTTATTCTTCCTGACAATAACATAACGCGGATTATTGATCGGTGCAATAATCTCTTGTAATGCATTGATAAATATGGATTTGTCGAATGTTGTACCCCCTTCTAAATGGCAATAAACGGCACCGGAGCGGTCAACTTGCGTTTCCACGCGCACTTCGTTTTGATCAGCCCGTATGATATGTGCTTTTAACAAGCTATTTAAGAGCGCAGAACTCACTTGTTTCAGATCTTTGGAAATATCGCGATATTTCAAATATAGTCTGAGTGACTTGATCGTATTTCTTCCGAAAAGCAGCATTCCTACTGCACTCAAGCTGGCGATGTAAATATAAAAATCTTTCAGGCTTTGCATATTTTTTAATGCCCTAAAAAATCCTTGAACGTTGTCAAGCCCAAAACTTAGCCAGGCAGCGCCCACTGTCGCCAGTACATTTCTAATTGTTTTGTTGAGATACAACGATTTTACCCGTTGATAATCTTGTTCTTCCGCAAAAGGTATCTTGATCTCCTCGACGAGATTCATTCCTTTGGTAAGCGCATCATTCCACCGCTGCCTGAGGTTTACCCGATTGGCAGCAAATAGTAGCATTTCCGCATTTTTCCGTGAAATTTCCCCAACGTTGTTTATGTTTTCAGGTAGATCAAAACGGCCTATACCATTTTCAATTTCAGGTTCTTGTCGCAGCGAGACGCCGACAAAACTTTTGAACCGTCGTTTTAGTAATTTAAGGTCATCACCACCCGTTGCCGAGGTAGAGTCAGCACATACCAAATGCCAGATATTTGCCGTTTTTTCCTTATTGCCCTGTTGCACTCTAATAGCCCGACCGCGCATCTGATTGGAAAGTACAAATGAGCCGACAAAACTCGCTAAAATCAACGCATTGATTGCCGGAGCATCCCAGCCTTCACCTAGCAATGATTTGGTCCCCAGTAGGACTTCAATTTCTCCAACCTGGAATAGCTGTGTGACAATGTGAACAATATCGTGTTTAAGACCCTCCGTCTGGTTTATTAAAAGGTAATTTGCATCAAAAGGAACAGGGCTCGTAGAGCTGTCAAATATACCATATCTAGCAGCAGTAGTTTGAAATGCTGAGTAAGCACTGGCCGGAATAATGATCATGGATCCTGTAAGCACAGCGAGTTTCTTATTATTCTTATTTTCCCGTCTTAATTTTTCGAAAATAGGGATGACACCTATTTTGTTCAATTCAAGCGTATTGTGGTCGGTGTTTACATAGAATTCTTTTCGGATGAAATCCGAGAGGACCACCAGTCGCAGGTCATTCCCCAATTTTTCATATTCAAAATCCACGATCGCGGTAATAGCGTCCATTTTACTGATACTGGATGTTAAATATTGTCGGACACGGCTATTTTGGGAAAAGTTTACCTGTTTTCTTTCCATGGCACCGTGCCGTTGTAATTTATTTTCCAGCGCGCTTCGATGTTCTGCAAATACATTGAAATGCACCTTTTCCTGATGTAGGTAAAATTCAAGTAGAATTTCGAGCCATTCATAATCCAGGTGAGGTATTTTAAAATCTTTGCCACCGATGATTTCCATATGGAGCTCGGGAATTGGGATTTGGTTGGCATGGAGAAAAATTAAGCATGCCGAGTAATATTTCAAGTTATTATAGACCCAGTCGAGATCATCCATCGGGTTTAGCCATATCGGATGATTTTGGATCCCCTGAAGTACGATTTCGTCCGTGCCTAATTCCTTAAATAGCTTAAGCATACTATCCCTGTAATCGGCAATAAACTGTCTTTCCTTTTCGCTGGGATTGGTGAAATAGATATAATCCTGATGCGGACATAGATCACCTTCAATGACAAGTTCGGGGACCGAAATTTCCGCATCTATGGGGCCGTTGAGGTCCATATAGCGCTGCCATTCTGTTGGAGAGACATCGTAAGGGGGAGTCGCTGTTAGGCCAACGATCGTCGGGTTCAGCTTTTTCTTGATATTAATTAATGTATGCCACCACTCATTTTTAAGATGGTGTGCTTCGTCGACGACAATTGTACCAATTTTTTGGGATTTCAATCCTTTTAGGATAAAGTCAAGGTTTGAATCTGCTCCCTTTGGATCTTGATCACTGCAGGCAGCATGCATTCCCTGATAAGTCGCTACAGTGATAAATTTAGGATTTCGGATATCCCTGGAGATCCAGTCAGGCACGGTATCCGATTGAAGAAAAAGTTCACAAAACCGTTGTATCCATTGGTTACGGATTGCACGTGTCGGTGCGAGAATTAGCGTTGGTTTATTGATGCGTATAGCAACTTCAAGCCCCAGGACCGTCTTACCTGAGCCGGGAGGCGCCACCACATGTAAATGACCATCTTTAAGATGCTCCTGTAATTCCTCAAGTACCCGCAATTGGTACTTACGCCATGGATATTTGAATTTAATTGCTTTAGGGTACTCAGTCAATAGATTCGGATAATTTAAAATTTACACCATATTGCAGCGCAATATACCAATTTAGTTGCAAATACGATTTGCCGGAAAGGCTTGTGAAATTAACTCTATTGACCTCGAATGTAAGCGACTCACCTCTTGTACCCGAACAGTGCTATGTCCGTGCTTGATCTGTACAGCCTCCAAAAATAGGCTAGTTTTAAGCTCTGAATTTTAGCAAGATGTTCGTTAAAAGTGAATAATAGACGGGGGGATTTTGGCACCGTTTTTATCTGCTGTTAGGCTTATTGGAAGGCATAATAATTACTATTCGCCGAGATTGACTTTATATTCGTGTATCAGTCCCAGAAAATAACTTGATATCTTTGTAAGCTTACTTGAAGGAGTTGTCAATGCATAAACAAAACGTTATCTCGGTTATATTATTCATAAAACCAAGAAATCAGCAACAGCAATTATAAAATACGAAGTAATATGGGAAAAATTATATTCAGATTTTGGTTGGTTAATGTATTGATAAGTGTCGCGCTATTTGTACTGTACCGACTTGTTATCGCAGAGACGGATACGGCTGCTACGGGATTTCTCGAGACAATCATCGTTATTCTGGATATTATTGTCAATTTGGGTTTTTCAACAATTTATCTTTTCGCGGTGATTTTATGTTCCTTACTATTTTTTCTAAATCATATCGAAAAAATTCGCCGTAATAAAGCATTATCGTTTTTGACATTTTCGGGAATACCGGCTGTTTGCCTGATCTTACTGATCATTTATATTTTGGTTGGATTTTATAAATATCATATGGTTCTTGACCCGTTAAAAATGCTGCTTCTGTTCTCCGTTATTTATCTAGCCAGCACCATCTTAGAATTTATCCTGTTCCGGAAAATAATCGAAAAACAGCAGGCTGACCCGAAAGTTCAGCAATAAACCGCATTGTTATGTTATCCCTTCCTGGCGTATCTACTGTCCTTTACAAAAAAACGCAGGGGTAGGACTGCGTGCTCCTGAGCATAAGCGATACCGATTCGTGCTGCTTTTCCGATTTGTGCTGAACTGTATTTTATTCCCTGATCTTCAATCCATATGCTATCACCGGTCAATAATGCGCCATTAAATGAGGCGTCAATTCCCAAAGCTTTAGCTGTAGATCCCGGTCCGTTGGAGAAGGAGGGTTTTTCGGGTCGCACAGGTCTCCGCAATGCCATTACGTCAATGCCAACCAACGGTTCAATCCCTCTAATTAGAACGCATTGGGGATCGTCTGCTCCAGAAGTCACAATATTCAACAGATGGTGAATACCATAACAGAGGTATACATAGGCGACGCCACCTTCCTTGTACATCGGCTCGGTTCTCGATGTTCTCTTTCCGTTAAATGCATGGGATGCTTTATCCATAATGCCAAAGTAAGCTTCGGTCTCGACAATTCTACCCGCTGTTACCAGGCCATCTTTTTGCGTATAGAGAACTTTTCCTAACAGATCTTCCGCCAGGAATATGGTATTTGTATTAGTGTAATAAGATTGAGGTAGTTTAACCATTTTTTATCCTTCTAACTGTCAACGATTATGTTCGTCGCATGACGGTGATTAAATATAGAGAAAATCATTTGATTCGCTATTCATTAGCCAATCAAATGATTTCAGGGCTTATATTCAGGAGCAGATGAAAAGCCTGTTTATCTTAATTTTCGTGTTTCCTTAGCAGATGTTATTGGTAAGACGGCACAGTTTGACAAACAATAAGTACAGTGTATGTTGTGTGGATTATTTTAAAAAGCTATTCAGGAAACCTAAAATGACACTTGTCTGGCTCATCAGACTGACATGGCCCTGTCCTGGGATAATGGCTAATTGGGATTTCGGCATTTGTCCAAAGTCACCAACTACTGCACCGCCCAATAATTGATATGTTTTTACCAGCTCGATCTTGTCTAGACCGTCGTTGTCTCCAGCAATCAAGAGTACAGGTGAAGATATTTTGGCAATATTTGCGTCTCCCAGATCATATGGTTGCTGTGCCAATGAGATCATCTGTTCTAAAAATTTTGTCCACTTTGTTTTGTCGGGAGCAACGGCTTCATAGGCTTGCTGCATCGGACTATTTTCAAATAGTGCTGGTTTCATGTTCCGGAAGGCTTTGTTAATTTCCGGCATCCATCCCTTACTTTTATAGGTAGCAGAAATAATGACTAATTCATCTAAGCGCTTCGGATACTGAATGGCAAATTGGTAGGCTACTGCCCCTCCAAAGCTGTAGCCAAGCACTGCAGCGTGTTCAATTTTCAGATAATCCATCACTTTGGCAACATCAGCTGCAAGTATGGCGTGGTCAAATTTTCTATCAGAATAGGGTGAATGGCCATGGCCCTGCAACTCAATGGCGATGACTTTCCTGTTTTTTGACAGTTCGGGTATGAGCTGACTCCAGTTGGTGCTGATGGTCATAAAAGCGCCGTGTAATAATACAATCGGTTTTCCAGTACCATAAACTTCATAATATACCTTGCTGTCCTTAAGGTGTACTAAACCTTGAGCCGAGGGTTTAATTTGGGCATAAGATTGCATAACAGTAATCATCATAATGATATAAAGTAATGATTTAAAAATAGTATTGGTTTTGATACGTGTGTTCATAACGAATTTATTTAAAATGTACATGACAAATATCATTACGATTTCCCAGGAAAATACTGTGGAAATACGACAAATATAGGGGCGATTGCGTCAGAAACGCGAGCAGACAGTTCGGTAAAAAAAGATCGGATCGCGATAATACCGAGGGGAGGATTTCGTATCGCTGGGGCAGTTGAGGTGTAATTAAAAAAGACAGGGACCAATATCCTATACCAGCCCCTGTGTTTTGCTATTATTTCAACTTATCTTTTACACTTTTAGCATGATCTAAGTGGTTTCTAAGTGTTGGTAGAGTTTTATCTACAAACGCTTTCAGCTCGGTATCTTTAAGATTTTTACTAGCGTCCTCAAACAGCTTGATATCCTTTTCATGGTCTTTAACCATATCTTCGATATACGATTTATCGAAGTCTCCGGGCGACTTTTTGGACAATTCATCCTTCAAATTTTGCTCATCTGTACCCAAGGTGGCTGGTAGCGTGATATTTTTTGCTTGTGCAAGTGTTGCAAGTTGATCATTTGCTTTGGAATGATCTTTAACCATCATTTCGCCGAAGGCTTTTACATCCAGATGCTGGCCTTTTTCCTTTGCAAGTTTTCCAAGTTCTACCTCAGCCATGCCACCGTTCGCTGCTTCAGTAACGAATTTTGCATCGTCTTCACTGACAGCAACAGGCGTCGTTGCCGTATTATTATCGTCTATGTTTTCTGGTGCTTTTGTTTCGTTGATACTGTCTGCTGTTTTTTTGCTGTCGTTATTTGCATTGCCGCAACTTTGGACAGCAACAATAGAAAATGCAATTGCTAGGGTCAAAAATATTCTTTTCATGATCTTATGAGTTTTGATTTCTAGATAAACAGTGGTCAAAACAGTATCGTTTCAAAAAAATGACCAACGCAACTATCTCATATTACATTTACGTGTTTTTTAGCTTCAAAAATTTAATAGTGATACCCAGCTGACCCAGGTGGTAAAAATCGTGATGGATAAGGCCTGTCAGGAGGTATTTGAGGTTGTGCGGGAAATCAGGATTCGCATGTTTATAGGGTTGCTCGAGGAAGGAATCGTCTTTGCCGTTGAGAAAGTGAATAACGTGTCGCTGACTATCCCAGAAATCTTCCAACAGCTTTTTCCAGCCTGTTGTCTTCAGTTCGTCATTCGTTCGCCAATTCCTAGCTTCGTTCATTTCGAGTCCCCGTGGATTTCCCTTCAAACGGCTTAGAACCTCCTTACGCCATTCAATGAGATGCGACATCAGTTCCGCTACACTGTGCATTTCTGGGATAGGACGCTCATAAACAGATGATTCGCTCACCGTAGCTAATTTTTTTTCAAAATTTTCATCGATCCATAGATCGGCGTGCTCCACATCCTTTAATTGCTGAATGATATCTTTTATCAGAATAGTGCTCATAATGACTTAGTTTTAAAATGATTAAGTTTGAGATTTTAGAAAGTAAACCGAACTATACAGGAATTAGTTTTAACCAATTGTGTATTCGTTTAAAATGCTAACATCGTACTGAAGAATTCCAGCTAGCAACGCTGGAATAGTTGCGGAGTAAAAAGGTTCTAGTTAGGATGTAATCAGTAGACAAACTATTATATGCTGAATCTTGTCCTTCTATCGAGATTCCCTAGGAAAGGCAATCGCTTTATGATCCGGGCTCATACCCGCGTTTTATGGTCTCGAACAATCGTATTGAAATGGCTGATCAAAGATCCACAGCACGTCTGTCTATCAACGAATTAATGAAACAGGCTAAATTGTTAGAATCCGAAGGCAAATTGGAGGATGCTGTCAAAAACTATCATACAGTTATCGCAAAGGATAAGCTGCATGCCGCTGCATATAATCGGCTCATGATTGTATATCATAGGCAGAAAATGTACAAGAAAGAGCTAAGTACCATAAAGAAGGCACTCGCTGCCTATGAAAATGATCTGTTGAAAGATCAGCGCAAATGGAAGAAGCTGAACGGTGGGTCAGCGGACTTAAGTCAGCGTTTGGCCAAAGTACTGGGATTAATGCAGGAGGATGGCCTTCCAAGATATGAAGAACCGCAAGTCATGGCCTGGAGAAAGCGTTTGGGAAGGATAGAGCAATCTATCAAAAAGGCAAAAGGGGTAAAGACCTAGACGCTTTAAATTTGTTATAAAATCGTAAACGAAATTGTAGATGCTACTGTTCACTATAAAACTCATTAGTTTTAATAAGTCGATATTGAGCCGAAACCCATTTTATAAATGACGATGAAATACATATTCTGCACGGTTGAAACACCCAAAAATTCAAATGCTAAATACAACTATGAGCCAAAATGTGGCGGATTTGTTCTAGCAAAATACCTTCCTTTGGGCTCAGTTTTCCCCTATGATTTCGGTTTTATCCCGGGCACGGTAGGAGAGGATGGTGACCCTTTGGATATTATCGTTATTTCGGAACAAGGGACGTTTCCTGGCTGTATATTGAAATGCAGAATAATTGGTGCAATAAAGGCGATACAGCAGAATAAAGATGGCGACACTGTCGAAAATGACCGGTTTTTGGTTGTGCCAGAGGCTTCAGCCGTCTTTGGTCACATTCATCGTGTCGCCCAATTGCCTGAAACCGTGCTCGATGAACTGCAACAGTTCTTCATAAATTATAATAAACAGGAAGGCAAAAATTTCCAGCCTTTGAAAATTCTAAGTGCTAAAGATGCATGTAAGGCAATAGAAAAAGCAAAAAGTAACAGTCAGCCCATCAAAAAAATTGAACTTTTTCTTCCACTCTACGATGCGTCGGGAACACCCTTCTCCGCTCAACTATTTCAGGATATTAGTAAGCAGCTCATTAAAGACTTTGGCGGGATAACAGCTTATACGCGTGCCCCTGCCATTGGTATATGGGTCGATCCTAAAAAACAGCCAATTAAAGACGAGAATGTGGTTTATGAAATCATGGTTGCTGAAATCGACCATGCCTACTGGAAACAATTCAAGAAAAAACTCGAATTACAATTTGCCCAGAAAGAGTTAGTTATTAGACAAAGTGAGGTCGGGCTGCTCTAGTCGGTATATTAAAACTGTAGATCTGCTGGAATGTAGACCTAGTAGGCTTATAGATTTATTTAGTTTGAAGCGTAGGTGAACGGAAAATCAAAATAGAAAATAGATCCCTTATCCTTGGCGCTTTGAACGTGTATCTGTGAACCATGTTTTCGCAGGATTTCTGCGACCAAATATAGGCCGATGCCAAATCCAGATATGTTAGAAGTATTTAGGTTATCCACTCGATAGAATGATTTAAAAATATTCTTTTGATGTTTGGGCTCAATTCCAATCCCTTCATCCTGGACATATATACGTACTTTTTCGCCTATTATCTGCGTGCCAATAATAATCGTTCCGCCATGGGGAGAGTATTTTATGGCATTGTTAAGGAGGTTGGCAAAAACCTGATCCATTTTGGGCCAGTCAGCTAAAATATGAACGGTAGGGTCGCAACGCAGTTCAATGCTGTGCCGAGTCGTTTCCAAATTATTAATACAGTCCTGCATTAATTTGTCAAGCTGAAAAGTCGTTTTGTGAAGTTGTAGTTTAGCTTCGTCTACCTCCGTTATACTAAGAAAATCCGCAATCATGAGCATCATTTTTCTTACTTGAGATTCGATCTTAGTTCCTATCTGGGCACTTTTTTCACCAAATATAGTTGCATGCTGTTGCATCATCTGCGCACTCATCAAGACTGTGGTGAGCGGTGTTTTGAGTTCGTGGCTTGCTACGGATATAAACGTATTTTTTCGCTTCTCTTCCTGCTTTTTTTCAGTGATATCCCGTGCAATTTTTGATACACCAATGATCTCGCCGAGATCGTTTTTTATGGGGGATATCGTCAGCGACAAATCGACCAGTTTGCCTGATTTTGTCTGCCGAACAGTTTCAAAATGCTTGATGGAATGCCCCATGCGCATTCGCCCCAGGATATAATCTTCTTCAGAATGCCTATCTCGTGGAATTAATTTTAGGATGGACTGACCGATCATTTCCGCATTTGAATAGCCAAAAAGATTCGCCGCAGCGTCGTTCCAGCTGGTTATAATACCGTCTAGTGTCTTTCCGATAATCGCATCGTAGGATGAGTTAACAATGGCTGCGAGTTCGGCACTTTTTTCTGTCGCTTTTTTCTGATCTGTCACATCCATAAGCGCTCCGATAATCCTGCGCGATTCTTTGCTGCCGCTAAAGAAAGCCGATCCCGTGATTTTTACAAAGGCAATCCCATGTGTGATAGGTCTTATAATGCGGCAGGTAAACTCAAAATGGCCGTCCATTTTATTTTCGCTCAGCCCTCTCATTTGCTGGAAAATAGCGGGTTGATCTTCCGGATGGATGAGCGTTATCATCGCTTCTTTCTTTTGGATTGGGGCAGAAAGTTCCAAAATTTCTTGAGCCTGTGGGGAAAGTTGAACTATTCCTTTCGCAGCGTCCCAATCCCAGGTCCCAAGTCCGGTAGAGGCGATGGCAAGGCGAAGTCGCTCTTCCTTCTCCTGCAGGATTGCTGTGAGTTTATCTCTTCTTTTTTCTGCAAGTACGGCTTCCGTAACATCTTTGGTAAAACACATCGAATGGACAAATTCGTCATCCTTCATCAAAGCACTGGAATTTATAACAACATGCTTTATATCTCCATTTTTGCACCTCAGACTTTGCTGGATAATCCTCCACACGTTGATTATTTAAAAGCATGTGTAGGATTTTCGAAATGGTATCCTGATCTGTGTGAAAGTCTGCAATGGGGAAACCAATATATTCTTCCTTACGATAACCAAGAAGGTCAAGTTCAGCTTGATTGGCCCAAATAATAACCACTTCCCGGTTAACCCAATGTAGTGCTAGAGATGCACTGTCGATAAAGTCAGTTAGTTCAGTAATCCGGTTGTTAAGCTCAAGATTTTCAATTCGTAATTGTTCTATTTGTTCGGAACTGTTCATAAAGATGTCGTATGGTGTTATAAAGACAATTATATGGATATAAAACTACTTTAAAAAAGGTAAAAGTACGGGTCATCTTAATGATAAATAACAAAAATCGCACTAAACCATGTTTGAAGCTATTTAAAGCAAACAAAAATTGGGTGATGGCAGTTTGAAAATAATAATATCGAATAATTTTAAGTATAATATTTCATGGTCTCCTGAAGACGTTATATTGATGCTTATCATTGATTTTAAGGATGATATTGATACAGAAGATATTACCGAAGCAATTACCCGCATCCGTACACGCATTAAAACCGAATTTCAATTTATCCATTATGTCATTATCCAACCAGAATAAATATTAAGTGCCAATTAACCTTGATAGCTATTTTAATAGCAGCTGCTTCGTTTTGCAAGTGAGCTTTTGCAAGGACATCGCGGGGGAGCCCTATGCCAAGATTGCAAAGAACAAAGCGTTGGCTAGCACAGTAAAATGTAGCGTTGGGCTATCTTTAGGATGGATAACCGAGTTTCGGAACTTTATCGAAAAATTATATAAGTAGTAGAAGAATGACAATGTAAACGTTTAAGTTTGTAGATCACCAATATTAAATTTAAGGTTATGCTATATTTAGGAATTTTGGTCTTTTTTGGACTTATTACATTATTTGCTTCATTTTATACGGTAAAGCAAGAGTCTGCGGCCGTGATAGAAAGGCTGGGTAAATTTTTAAAAGTAAGTCATGCCGGTTTGCATTTAAAAATTTCATTTTTGGATCAGATCGCTAAGCGGCTGAATCTTAGGATAAAGCAATTGGATGTCATAATTGATACCAAAACATTGGATAATGTTTTCATTAAGATAAAAGTTTCTGTTCAGTATCAGGTAATCAGAGATAATGTAAAAGACGCGTATTATCGTCTGGAGAATCCCGAAAATCAGATTACATCGTATGTTTTTGATGTTGTACGTGCTGAAGTTCCAAAAACAAAATTAGATGATGTTTTCGTAAGAAAAGACGATATTGCCATTGCTGTAAAAAGTGAATTGCAGGATGCGATGCAAAGCTACGGTTACGATATTATCAAAGCATTGGTGACAGATATTGATCCTGATGAACAGGTGAAACATGCTATGAACAGAATCAACGCTGCTGAACGCGAGAAAACTGCCGCAGAATATGAGTCTGAGGCACAAAGAATACGAATTGTTGCCGTTGCAAAAGCTGAAGCAGAATCTAAAAAATTACAGGGGCAGGGGATTGCAGACCAGCGAAGAGAGATTGCGAAGGGACTGGAAGAGTCGGTAAAAATGCTGAATGCGGCCAATATCAATGCACAGGAAGCTTCTGCCTTAATTGTCGTGACGCAACATTATGATACGCTGAATGCCATTGGAGCAAATAGCAGAAGCAATTTGGTCTTGCTTCCAAATTCACCAACAGCAGCAAGCACTATGCTGAATGATTTGGTAGTTTCAATGGCCGCAGCACAAAAAATTGATGGGCATACTAGTGCGCAATTGCCTGAAATTCCTAAAGATAGCAGTCGGCAGGAATAAAACAAAGGTAGCGTGGTATAAGCGCTACCCTTGTTTTATTGTTTCATTAGTATCCCGGGTTTTGGATCAGATTGGGTTCGACTTGAAAGCTACTTTCGTGGAAAGGCCAGAGGTATTGATGTTTCAAAAATTTTCTATCTTCAATTTTAAGCACCTCAGATTTCCCGTCCGCACTTTGTCGCATATGACCCAATGCAGGTTGATTAAGAACTACTTCTGCTGTTTTCCATCGAAGAATATCACTATAGCGCAGCCCCTCACCGGCAAATTCGACTCTTCGTTCATTGCGAATTAAGTCAATCCATTCTTGTTGAGATCTCACCGTGAGATTGACATCTGCTACATTCATATCGAGTCCTGCACGTTGTCGAATCTGATTCATACAGCTTTTCGCTAATTCATCTACGTTATTCAGCATAATTTTGGCTTCGGCATAGGTCAATAACACTTCTGCGTAGCGTGCCAAAGGAAAGTACATATTACCTCCCGTCCGAAATGCATCAGCTTCATCGACAAATTTCTTAAACCAATAGCCCGATCGGCTGCTTCGTAAGTTTTGATAATAGAATAGACTCTTTGAATCATAAATATCTATTTTTTCTTTGTTGAATAGGTCGCCCTGCCCAAAAATACTTGCTGTGTAACGTGGATCGCGATTTAATTTGGGGTTGAGCTCATATTCCTGCTTGCTGTGTAAGGGGCATTTGTCAATCGAACGTCCTTGTAGTGTCCAATAACTATCAACCAAAGACTTCAAAGGAACGACATAAGATTGCCCATTTCCGGTCTTATATTGTGGGGCAAGATGCTGAAAGGAATTTGTAGCAGAATTATTGTGGCTTTCCATGTCAAATTTGATGATAAACTCCTTATTGGTCTTGTCTGCTTGATAATTGAATAGGCTAGCATATTGGGGGTGAAGTTGATATTTGCCACTGTCCATTATTTCCTTCGCAAGGGTTGCGGCAAGCTCATAGCGTCCATTGTAAAGAGCATATCGCATGACCAACGTTTTGAAGGAGTATTTGTTGAACATATAGGCGTTTGTGGTACCTTCATTTTCAGGGAGCCTGTTTGCCACATCTTGGCTCATTTCAAATAGTTTGTTCAGTATTTCAGCTTTCGGCGTTACTGGAGGTATTGCTTCTTCAAGTGTAACCGGGACTAGGACAAAAGGTACGTCACCCCAAACTTCAGTGATCCTGAAATAATGCCAGATACGGAGTGCTTCTAAGATTGCTTTATATTTTTGTCTTATCGATTCATTTTCCACATAGGGAATGTCAATATTCGCGAGGTAAGTATTGATCCGCCCCACGTGTTTATTATATAATGTCCAATAGTACTCAGCCAAACGTGCGTTGCTTGTCATATTGCCATTGGCAATGATCATATGGTGGTCTGTCTCTATTCTAGCATAGGCGTTATCGCTACGACCATCTAACATATAGAAGAGCAGGCGACGTTCTCCTGGTCCCATAAAAACATCCAAATAACTACTGTAGACTACCCGACGTAAATCTTCTTCGGTATTGAAGAACTCGTCGAAGGATGTTGCGGTAGGATCTCGTTTATCAAGAAATTTTTCGCAGCTACTTAACGTTGCTAGCGCAATTATCAAGGTTAAAATTTTCTTTTTCATTAGCATAGTTTTAAAAAATACTCGCACTCAGTCCAACACTGTAGGTTGCCATACGTGGATAATTTCCGTTCCCATCATTTGTTCCAGGACTATCGACATCAATACGTTCGGGGTCAAGACCTTCCCATTTCGTGAACGTGAATACATCCTGCGCATTAACATATATTCTAAAATTTTTGATGCTTTTGCCGATTTTAGGAAATGTATAACCAAGCTGAAGAGACTTGATACGGAAAAAGGCAGCATTGCTAAGCCAAACATCACTGAGTAGGGTATTGGGGCTTGGCCCCGTCCAAAGACGTGGAAAACGGCTATTCGGATTGTCGGGGCTCCAATGGTTTGCTACATATTCGACACGTGGTGCGCCGAGGTCGTTACTGTTTCCATCAACATACACCGGATAGGCCTCTTGGCCGATCAAGCGGCCCGTGCGCTTTCCGATCCCCTGACCCAATGCTGAGAAATCCCAGCCCTTATAGCGAAAGTCCAGATTTATAGCATAGTTATAATGGGGAAGAGGGTCTGCCAGATAGCTGCGGTCCTCATCGTTGATTATACCATCCTGATTTTTATCCACGTAGCGGATATCACCAGGTTTTGAATTTGGCATTTTAGCGGGCGTTGCGTCAACTTCCGCCTGCGTTTGGAAATAGCCATCAGACTGGAAGCCATAATAATTGTTGATTGGGACACCTTTGTACCAGATTCGGTTATTATCGCCTTTAAAGATCAATCTATCGTTTTCATTGTAGCCCGCCTTGAGCATTCGGTTGCGGTTATCAAAAAGCATTCCACCAATCGTATACGAAAAATCGTCCTTTTTGTCGGACCAGCTTGCTGACAGCTCCCAACCATTATTTTCCACGGCACCGATGTTGACCGCAGATTCCAGACTATTTGATCCCGTGAGCGGAGGCACGGCAAATTGGTCATAAATAAGATCGTATGAATTTTTATGATAAAGCTCTGCCGTAAAGGATAGTCTATTTTTAAATGCATTGACGTCTAGGCCCAGGTTCCATTGCTTCTGTTTCTCCCAGGAGAAATTTGGATTGGGAACACGTATTGTCCAGCCCCAGGTATTAACAGATTCCTGCCAGAGGTATGGCGCTACATTTTCGTTTCCGATAAGTCCATAGGAAGCTCGTATCTTAATGTTATTAACTGTTCCCGATTCGAGAATAGGTTTAAAAAAATGTTCGTTATGTAAGTTCCAGGCGAAAGCTCCCGAGGGAAAAAATCCCCAGCGATGACCGGGGGCAAACTTGCTACTCCCGTCTGAACGTCCAGTCAACTCTAAAATATAGCGGTTGTTAAAGGAATAATTTAATTTACCGAAAAAAGAAGCTTTGCTGATTTCTCTAAAATCGGTGAAGGTGTAATTCATGACTTCTGAACCTGCGGTTAGATAGATCTTGTCTTTGTGCTGGCGGAGCTCTTTGTTAAAGTTAATCAGCATCCGAGCGGTGAGCTGGCTTTCACTAACACCTTGCGAGGCATTGACATCATTTCCCCAAATTGCTGCCGGAGCACCATTTTCATCAAAGAACTTATAGGTCAACCTTTTTTGTTTATTGGCCGATTTGTTAATCATGTAGGAGACATTTCCCTCAATATTGAAATTGCTGTTGATGTTATATTTGGGACGTAAATTGATGGTACTACGATCATACATATTGTTTTTTGTACCACCGTGTTTTATTGAAGCAATTGGGTTGATGTTATTATGCAGGATATAGTGTTCGGGGAGGTCAGAATCATAAAAAATTTGTTGCGTTGGGTTCAGGCGCCAGGCCTGTTTATAAAGGCCGTGCCCATCATCGTTTGCCAAAAGACGATCTACCTGTAGACGGTGCGCATAGAAATCGGCCATTAATACAAATTTGTCGGCAATGTTGATATTTGTATTGAAACGTGCCGAAAACTTTTGAGTACCTTCAATCTTATTGAGGCCATTTTCTTTTATATGGCCAAGCATTAAATTAAAAGTACCAACCCCACCACCGCCAGATATACTTGCGTTATTATTCATTGCTGTCGACGTTCGTTCCATGACTTGATCGAGCCAATTGACTTCTTTTAATTCTCCGGAAGCATATTTGTTTATTGTTTCTTCGGGGTAGATCGCAGATTGTCCCTGTTGGATTAAGGTTTCGTTCCGCAATTTCATAAAATCAACGGCTCCGACAAATTTTGGAAGATCAATGGGTTTATTGACTGCAAACCAGTTGTTGGTAACGACTTTAAACTGTCCTGTCTGTCCGCGTTCTGTTTCGATGATGATAACGCCATTTGCGCCACGGGAACCATACATGGAAGCGGATGCGGCATCTTTTAAGACGGTAATGCTTTTAACTTGATTCGGGTCAATATCATGTATGCTCTGTTCCATACCGTCTACGATGACCAAAGGATCTGCATTTTGTAAGGTACTGATTCCGCGAATAGAGATGGTACCCGGAACACTTCCCGGCATACTGTTTCCGCGCATCATTGTGACTCCTGGGATCGTTCCTGAAAAAGCATCCTGCATTTTAAAAATTGGACGATTTTTTATTTTCTCCATATCCATTTGTGATACGGAAGATGCAACGTGCTTTTTGTCTACTTCGGAGAAGCCGACGACCACCACTTCATCAAGCCCCACTTCATCTGCATCCATAATAACATTTAGCTCCGATTTATTGTTAATCGGGATTTCTAGCTGTTTGAATCCGACTGCACTAAAAATCAGGGTTCCTTTTTTGCCATCGGGGAGTGTCAGTTGGAACTCTCCTTTCGTATTCGACGAAGTTCCTGTATTGGAGCCTTTTAGCAGGATGCTTACAGCAGACAATAGATTTCCCTTGGTATCATGTACTTTTCCTTTTATGACTTGCTGCTGCAGATTGGATATGCCGGACGTACTTTGTTCTGGCAAAGAAATATCTTCATTTTTACGCTTGATAACAACAGTACCACGATGTAACATGTAATAGAAAGCGGTGCTTTTGAAAATTTTATCTAAAGCCTTATCGAGTGATACATCTGTGATTTCAACCGTTGCTTTTTCGTTTTTTAGTAATCCTTCTTTAAAGATAAAATGTATACCAGTCTGTTTGGTAATGCTTTCCAGGACAGTCTCAATCTTGGTATTTTGGGCATGTAAAGTTATCTGAGCGGAGCTTGAAGCGTAGGCGCCCATCATGGATGTCGCCAATAAGATTCCTGTCAGTTTCATTTTTAATAAATGGTTCAGAGTTTTCCCTTTGTCAACGGGACATAAGGTCCCTTTTGAATAAAATAAATTATTCATAAATTGGTATAGAATTAATGGTTTATGATCAGTGTTAATTCAATTTTGATGCAGGAGTATTTGCCGTACTTCTGCATTTTTATCATCTTAATTTAGGTTTTTCGCTTTTTTACATACAAAGTCCTCCTCAATAAGTTTATCTGTTTATAATTAGTTTATCTGTTTACAATTAGTTTATCATTGTCAATGGTCAATTTATAACCTGTCAAATCTTTTAGTACATTACAAAGTTCCGCCAGCGTTACATCTCTTTTCATGCTACCTTCATATCGTTCATTATTTAATGGGATCTTACAATCGACCTGAATTCCGTACCAACGGCTTAATTCATCAAGTATCTGTTGCATATCTTTATTTTTAAAATAGAAATATCCGTCTTTGAAGGCTGTGGCTTCGGCCTTACTGGCTAATGGAAAAGTCTTTAGCTTTTTATCGACAATTTCCGTTTCGCTGCCAGCATTCATATAGATTTCGTTTTCATCGTTGCTAACTTTAAGTTTTCCTTCTGTCAATGATACTCTCGTATTTGCATGATAGGAATTTACATTGAAAGCTGTTCCGATCGCCTGTATATTGATATGATTTGTTTCAACAATAAAGGGCCTATGTGCATCTTTTGCAACTTCAAAATAGGCTTCACCTTTTAGTGTCACTCTTCGCTCTTTTTTATCAAAATTTGCTTTATAGCTGAGCTCAGAGGCAGCATTTACCCACACTTTAGTCCCATCGCTAAGGGTTAATACCATGGTAGATCGTTTAGGAACTATTAAAGTATTTTTTAGGTTTTCTGCTAAGCTAGCGGGGTATATAAGCCGTCCTTCTTTTAATTCGATACCTTGCGCAAAATATTGGATTGCCTTTTTTTCGGTTAATCGTATTTCTTCTTTGCCCTCAATTTTTAAAACTGCACCTGCTCCTCCTGGAAGAACATCATTTTTATGTCCGTATATCTTGTCCGGAATTAAATAGTTTATAGGTTTTTCTTGCTGTTGTCTTTGCCATAACAGCGTTAGGACAAGTAATAGGGCGGCAGCAATCCCAATAGCCTTGTACCATGGTTTATTTAAGAAGAGATATTTCTTTCTTGATTGTAAAATTGTTTCCTTCGCCGTAAATTTACGCTGTGTGATGAGCCATTCTTGTTTTACATCAGTAGTGCGAAGATCAAAAGGAGCATATATGTCGGTCTGTGATAACCGACGAGATAAGCTATCCCTTGCGCTTGGATATTTTTGTAAGAGATTTTTTAATTGGTTTTCTTTGTCGGATGGTAACTCACCATCCTTCAAAAGAAGAGCAATCAGTTCTGCTAATAGTATTTTGTCGGTTTCTATCATAATTCAGAAGCTAAATAACTTGAACGGTTGAAATGGGTGATCCGTTTATGGAAATAAGTGGAGGTTTAGTTATAAGGTACTGATTGTTAGAGTGTAAAAAATGTAAGAAGTAGGCTTAGAAATTTTCTTTTAAGCAGGTTTATCGCACGCATCCTTTGTGTTTTAACCGTGTTTACTGGAACATTGAGTTCCTGTGCGACCTCGTCATACTTCATTCCGTCCAGATAGATTAAACGGCAGATTCGTTGACAACCTTCGGGCAATTCATTGAGTTCCCGATGAAGAGCTCCAATCAGTTCGGCGTTTATTAAATTATCCAGAATATCATTGTCATCCGGCTGGTCAGGGTTAAATTGGCTCCGTACACGATCAAATACCACATTTCTTCGTTTGATATTCATCGCTATATTTTTTACAGCGCTATAAAGGAAGCTCTTAATGACGGGCTCTCCCTTTTGCAGTAAGTCCTGTCTACCCATTAGAACGATAAATGCGTCCTGTACGATGTCTTTTGCAATTTCTTCGGAACCAACCCATGGAAATGCAAATACACTGAGTTGCAGAAAATATTTGTTAAAATAATATTCTGTGGATAACATTTCGTTTACTTTTTTTATTAAAATATAAATTTTAAAAGTGAAATAAAGAAAAATATTAGAGATTTTATGTAGGTAAAAACGTCTTAAAATTTTGAAGCTTTATAAAGCTGCTATTAAATGCTGTTTTTAGTTATAGTTTACTGTAATTTAATATAAATATGATATAACAGAGGTTTTTTTGTGTGAACATCTTGGTTTTTCGGAATCTTTCATGTGTTGTTTCTATCGATTTTTTTTCAGAGGTAGGCTACTTTACAGTAAGGCTTTGTGCGTTTTTATCTCATAGCGATTTGCCCCATAATTTTAGTTATTCAGTGAACAAGCCCATTGCGAATAGTAACGGATCAGCTACGAATTCTAAGTGACCATTTACAGATATTTAATCATCATTTAAATAATTAAATGTGTCTTTATTTTTACCGTCATATACAAGGGTATGCCATCAAATCATACCATGGTTTAACAAGTAAATTTAAAAACAATGAAAAGATTAATGATGAGTTTGGTAGCAGTGGTTATGCTATCATCTGTTGCTTCGGCTAAGACAGCGACAACACTGGTCAATGGAAATGCATCTGTGAAAACAACTTCCCAGCGCCTGGCCAACAATACGCTCCGGGTAACCGAGGAAACCACGGAAACGAATGCAGCCTTTGTACGCTGTAATTTTAAGGTAAGCATATATAGCAGCGACGGCGTTTTGCTAGGCAGCGCAGTCTATACAGATTATGCTTCTTCAGCTGGCGGTTGTGCGGGTTTTTTTGCTGCAATGCATGACTGGGTTGCAAACAACTAACTTTTTATTCATTATCACAAAAAACAAAAGCGGGGCTTTGACCCCGTCTTTCTAAACTAAATTATCATGTGTAAATATTATATATTCTTTTTATTTCTGTTCCTTTCCAGATTATCTTCTGCACAGCGGCTTCATGCCGTATATGAATACATTCCATCGGCAATGGCTACTTTTAAAGAAGCGGTCTATTATGATGGAACAGTGAAGATTGCTGTTCGTGATTCGATGCCAATTCGTAAGCAAGAGCTTAACAAAGATGCCGACGATGAAGAAGTAGCATCTTCATTTTCGATAACAATCGGTTCTGGCAAGAGGTATAACAGGGTCGTGATCCATCAAAATAAGACTGACCAACAGTTAGAAACCCGTTCCATTCAAGGTGTTAACTATTTGGTGACGGACAAATTTCCGGCGCTGGTCTGGAATAAGGATTACACCGATGTGGATACATTGGGCATACATGTATGCCATAAGGCAACGGCCTCTTATCGAGGAACTACGTTGGTAGCTTATTATACGAATGATATTCCCGTGCCTGTTGGACCATCGAAATTTGGCGGCTTGCCAGGCCTTATCGTGATGCTCTATAACGAAAGTGCTAATCCGAACTATTGGTACTTGAAGGAGGTAAATTATCCCTATACTGGCGATATTCCCGTAAATGATAAATATATTCAGTCTTTACCCAAATTGAGCCTGGAAGAGTTTGTCAAGAAAGACGACCAATTCAATGAAGAGCAAATGCGCATTATGTACAGCAAAATGCCAATGATGGAAGGCGTAAGCGTTGAGAAGCAAAAAGTTAGGGGCAGTGTAGAGCAAGTGTATGAATGGGAACATCAATAAGCGGATAGCGGTCTTACTCAGCTTTTGTCTGTTGTGTATGGCCGTATATGGACAAGTTGCTATCCATGGAAGCGTCAGTACTGAAGGAAAACCTTTAGGAGGGGTGCGTATTGATTTACGGCGTGATGGCGATAACAAAATGCTGGCTTATACGTTTAGCGACGGTCAGGGGAAATATCATGTGCAAACGGCCCAAAGTGGATCATTTACGTTGCTATTCAAGGCGCTGAGCTTTAAGTCTGTTTCCCTTTCCATCACACCAATGCAGGTCGATACGCTAATTGATGTGCAGTTATCAGCTGGGGGAGTGGAACAATTGCAGGAAGTGATTGTCCACTCCAAAGGGGCTTATCGTCGGGGCAGAGATACCATTGAGCTTGCTGTGAAATCCTTTTTGCAGGGCGACGAGCGTACGGTAGAAGATCTACTTCGAAAGATCCCAGGTATTCAGGTGGGTACCGACGGCAGTATCAAAATAGGTAATAAAGAAGTGGAAAAAGTGATGGTGGAAGGGGATGATTTTTTCGAAAAGGGCTACCGCTTGCTGACGCAAAGCATGTCTGTTCGTCCCTTGGAAAAAATTCAGATATTGCAGCGGTATTCCAATAATAAGCAGCTGAAAGGTATCGAAAATTCGGACAAGATTGCACTAAATCTGCAACTTAAGGAGGAAAGTAGGGCACAGTGGCTTGGCTCTGTTGATGCGCAGGTGGTTCCCATAGGCCCCAAATATTATCAGGCGAGTGCTAACCTGATGAATTTTGGGAAGAAGAACAAATATTATCTCTTGGGTGCTGCTAACAATAACGGAGTGGATGCCGTAAGCAGCATCAACCACCTCATTCAGTCTGGTTCTCCAGATGAACCAGGTCAGATTGGTGTGGGGGTAACAACACCCACTTTGATAGATAATACACCAAATCTGCCTGGTTTTGATTATAAAAGAACCAATTTCAATAACGACAAGTTGTTGTCATTGAATACCATTTTAAATCCGACCCCACAGTTAAAAATCAAATGGCTGGGTTTTGCAAATCCTACTAAAAAATCATTTTACCGAAATACCGTGCAGAACTATCATTTGGATGATATCCAATTTACCAACACGGAAGATTATCAGTTTACCAGAAACATCGATAACTACTTCACGAAACTGGAGCTGCAGTTGGAGCCCAATAAGCGTACATTGTTGAGCTATTCAGGTACACTAGGTTCTTTGAGGAAAAATGATTTGGGCGCATTATTGTTCAATGGTGTACAAAGTGAGGAACTGACCAAAAGCAAGGGGTATTTGACCAACCACAATCTGAGTTATAGCTACAAATTTTCGGAGCGGGATGTACTGGTCAGCTCACTACGTTGGATAAACCAGCAATCGCCAGTAGATTACAGTATCGATCAATATTATTATAAAGACTTGTTTGGGGGGGAAGATATCCGTGCGGTAAAACAACATATTGAAAATAATCTACAGTATTTGGGTACCACTACGCATTATGTAAGCCGGAAAAAAAATGGTGACTTCTTTGAGTTGGCTTTCAATATGGCCTATCAGCAGCAACCGCTTAATACCGAATTAGATTTGCTGTCAAATCCAGATGAGTTAGGGGGAAAAGCAGTCTCTCCCTCGGGATTTTCTAATGCGATGGACTTAAACGTATTCCAGACAAACTTTACTTCCAAGTACACTTTTAAACGAAATAAATGGGAATTAACACCTCGTTTGCAGGTAGGTCTCGTACAGAATAGGTTAACAGATTTTGGGAAAACCATGCCTAAAAATAACCTCTTGCTTTCGCCTGGATTATCGGGGAAATGGGTTATCCACCCAAAAGGGCGCCTGGAAACCGACCTCTATTTTCAGCAACAGAATACCTCGCTTACCGAGCTCATTCCCCATTATTATACGACAGGAGTTCGAAACTTTATTCGAGGAATGGATAAGCTAGCCACGCTAAGCAGTTCTGGTGGCACGCTGATGTATACCTATGGCAGTATGACAGATCGTTTTTTTGCGAACCTCTCGGTCGGACATCAGATTTTGTTTGATTATGTGGGTACAGAAAGCAGTTTAGACCCCAATTTTAGCCTTGTGCAACAGGTATTGCTCAAAAACAAAAAGAGCAGCAATTATAAGGCGGATCTTAATTACTACCTGAAGGCTGTAGGAGGAAATTTTCGTTTGGACTTAGGTGCAAATACAGCAGATTACGAAACATTGGTGGTGGGCGTGGGCAATCGTCGCATCCATACAGAGACATACGATTATGGACTATCGTTTAGAAGTGCATGGAAATCCAGGTTGAATATTTACACAGGTTACGCCCTGCAGTCGGTCACTTATCGCTCAGATAGCAAAACTACACTACATAATAGTCGCGGGTTTCTGAATGTATTTTTGAATATGGGAAAAAACATACAGTGTAATCTAAAGAATGAATCCTATCGCTTTGGTAGTTTCCTTGGCCAGGATTCCAAGACCTATTATTTCTCGGATTTCTCCTTAGCTTATGAATTGCGGCAGCATAGGACAAGATTTACCATGACAGCAAAAAATATTTTCAATACTCGCTTTTTCAGAAATGCTGAATTGACAGACCTTTATAATACCAGCACCGAATATAAGCTTTTGCCTGGTTATATCAGTTTTGGGGTAGATTATAGCTTTTAAGTTTTTATTTTGAAACTAGGACAGTACTATCCCCAAAGCTGAAAATCCTACGCGGATAGCCAACACAATCGTTGCTGGTTGATTACAAGTTGATTTCGTCTGAAATTAGATCGTCAATAAAAACTCTTTGATCAATTCGGCAGTTTCGATAGGTTTTTCGGCAAGAATAAAATGGCCACAGTTTTCAATTTTTTTAAATGTTAGATTACAGGTGATTTCCGGTAAAGAATGATGCAATAGGTCATAACCACTCGCACCAATCGCTAGGACTGGCATTTCTAATTTATCATAGCTCCCGTAATCTTTAATATCTTGTGGAAAGGCCTGATACCATGCATTGGAACTACGAATGGCATCCTGGTTGTCATACGCTTTACTATACACCGATATATCAAATTGGCTTATGCTATCTTTATTAATCAGCAGGTTGTCGAATAACCAAGAGATGACGATTGACATGCGTCCCTCAAGCAACTTTTCTGGCAATTCTTTGACTTGGTTGAAAGCTAGCCACCAGGGATATAAATAACTGCTCCCTAAAATAGGTAACATCGGAAGCTGATACATGCTTGGGTCTGGATGTGGTGTATCCAGCAGTATCAATTTGCTTGTTGCTTGTGGATAATTACAAGCAAAACTAAAAGCGACATGTGCACCGATATCATGACCTGCAATACAAACGCTGTCGAAGCCTAAATGCTTGACTAATTCGTAGATATCCTTGGCCATGTTCTTTTTATCGTAACCATTTTCCGGTTTATCCGAGCTACCCATCCCTCTAATTTCAACAACAAATACTTGGTTCTCTTCTGCTAATATTGGCATGACATGATGGTAAGCCCACCATGTTTCTGGATAACCCGGAATAAGAATTATGGGGTCTCCTTTGCCCCCTTGAACATAATGGATTGATAGGCCATTTATTACAATAAAATTGTTTGTGAAGCCGGGTACAAGTTTAATAAGTTCTTTGTCGGAATATCCTATTTTCATGATAAAAGATAATTGATAGTTACCATTGATTTTCAATAGACAAATTTAAACTGTATTTTTACAACCCACAAGTATGAAGTATACTATATACTTTTATTATTTTTTTAAACTATTGATTATCAAGTGAAATTAATTAGTCAACTAGCGAAGGAAGCGAACATGCCTATTGGAACTATACGCTTTTATGAAAAGAGCGGACTCATTTCTGGCATGACAAAAAAGGATGTAACTTCCAACAAGTACGTGTATTATGACGATGAAGTAACCGAAAAACTGAGGTTCATAAAGATGGCGAAAGCTGTAGGCTTTACCTTAGCTGAAATTAAACAGGTTATTGATGCATGGTATCAAAAAGAGCTGACTCAGGCAAGTAAAATGGAAGTGCTTGATCTTAAATTGCAACAGATAGACACTAAGATAAAGGAACTTAAGCTAATGAAAAAACAAATTGTACGATGTAAAAGCAATATCGAAAATGGTTTAAGTCGATAACCTATAAAAAACTTTGCGAAAAAGAAAATGATGAAGGAATACAGCATTGCTATTGGACTGTCAATCGTATTGTGTCTAATTGCCTTTTTTATTAGAGATCGGTTTTTGGTGTTTTTTACCACCGAAATAATAGGTGAAAGCCCTTTGCTTAATAATAGTTGGCGCCTACCCGGTCAGGTTTTGCCAGCACTGATTTTTATTTTCTCTTTTGGGATTCTTCCTTTTCTGTATCTGTCAGTCAAAAATTATTGTAAAATATCTTCGGTAAGAAATCAATTGTTTACTATACTATTGATCTGTACGTCAGGATCTATATTTTGTGGAATACGCGTGATTTATTTAAAATTTAAAGTTGCTCAGATACGTGACCTATTAAAAAGGGCCGAGTTTGCTTCGGATAGTGATATACCTAGTGTTAGTTTTCAGGATATGCACCTGGAGTCTTATCTCTTGGCAGGTTTACTTGTTGGCTGGCTATTGTGTATGATTATTTTTAGAAAATCTACATATCCTAAACTTTAGCTTTTAAACCCACCCTGAATGTTTAACGAACGGGGCATTTCATACTACGAACTGCATGAAAGTGTAGAACATCCTGCGGTGTCGTCATAGCTTGAAGGACGCTTGACGGAAAATTCCGGAAATAATTCCTGGTAAGGATTTTCTAATGCTTGCGTTAGCTTCATTAACAGTGCTGTTTTTCCGGCACTAATTTCTTCAATACATTGGTAAAGAAGATAGTTTCGCAATATAAATTTGGGGTTTGTTTTTTTCATTAATTCCACGGACTCAGCTTTTGAAATAGCATTTGAATTCAGACGGGATCGATAGTTTTCCATGAAGTCTTTCAGTCTGCTGAGCTTTTCTTCATTTAAAGCGCTGTAAGCTACCGGGCTGAAATGTTCCTGTAAATCAGTTTCTGGTGTTGTTTTCTCCAGTTGATTGAAGAATAAGGTATGATCCAATGCGAGGTCCTGCATTAAGCTCTGCCAGTTATTAAAAAACACCTCATCCTCTTCTTTTAGTTCATCAAATCCGAATTTTTTGCAGAGCATTCTGTCATGAGTTTCCCAAAAATAAACGCCAAAATTATTTAGGGTGTTTTCAAGAAACTTTTCATCGTTGATGATGGGCTGGAGGGTATTTGCGAGTTTCCATAGATTCCATTGGGCAATCTGTGCCTGCTTTCCAAATGCATATCTTCTTCCCGGTAGATCCGTAGTATTCGGGGTGAAATTTAAATTATATTCATCCAGCATTGAATAGGGACCATAATCGATCGTTAGGCCTAAGATGGACATGTTGTCTGTATTCATTACCCCATGTACAAAACCTACTCTGAACCATTCTACCATTAAGTCTGCTGTGCGGATACATACATTCTCAAAAAAATCTTTGTATTTCTGCTGATCGGATGAAACAATTTCAGGGAAGTAATTTTCAATTGTAAAATCAAGCAGATCCTGTAATAACGTATGTTCACCCTGAGCAAACATCAGTTCAAAATGCCCAAAGCGAAGGAAGCTTTCGGCAGTTCTGATCACTACGGCTCCTTTTTCGTATTGTGGATTGCCGTTATACATGATATCCCGAAGAACATCTTCTCCTGTAAAGGCCAGGCTTAAGGCCCTGGTGGTAGGTATGCCTAAGTGATACATGGCTTCACTCATAAGGTATTCACGTACAGAAGACCGCAATACGGCTCTTCCGTCTGCACGCCTTGAATAGGGTGTTGCACCGGCTCCTTTCCATTGTATTTCGGTCTTCTTACCAGCAGCATTAGTAATTTCTCCCGCCAGAATGGCCCTGCCGTCGCCCAGTTGCCCGGCCCAATTACCAAATTGATGTCCGGCATAAGCTGTAGCGTAGGTCTGAATATTGTCGGGTAGGTGAGAGCCTACCAGAAAGTTAAGATCCTTTTCTTCAAATTTACCCAGCCCTATTTCCTCAGCAAGAGCTTCGTTAAAAGCAATCCGTTGAGGCTGTTCAAACCCTGCAGGTTCAATCGTAGCAAATAGCACTTTTGGCGTGCCTCGCTGTGTAGGGTTATTGGAAAAATCTCCAGGGAATTTTTTGAGGAAAGGTTGTTTGATCTGTTCAATATTCATACAGCAAAGATATTAAATCTAAAAGATAAAGACCTTCCTTTTTTATACCTAGATGGTGTCTTAATAATGAGTACATAGATAGCCAAAATAAAGAGCCGATAGCTAATTATTGCAGTGAATGAACATTTTATGAAGACAAAGCCTGTCTAAAAGAATATAGCCTGCTGTTTTTATCTAGCACGATCGTAAGCCTTTTTCAAGAGATAACAGGCATAGGCAACATCTTGCTTATTGTGAAGATAAAAACTGATCCAGCCTGAATTTTTAAACACATGGTGGTCCTTAATTTTTCCCTCCATCATCAATGATTTTTTTAGCTCTTTATTTAATAAAATGTCCACTAAACCATTGCTATGGACATGTGCAAATTCCTTTCCCAAATAATTGAACGCAGTCCCACCATATTTATGTATCCCAATCGTCGTCCCGGGCATTCCTTTTACATTTTCTTCCAGGTCATCGATCCAATTTAGCAGTTCAGGCTTGGCAATGAACATCCAAAATCTCATGAGACTATCAAATAGAATGGCTAATAAGGGGATATCCTTTAAAAAGCCAACTCTTTTTACCACAAAAGAAAACATAGATTATCGCTCGCTTAAAAGTTTAATATGCTCCATGACTCGGAAATGGACATTCCTAGTGATACTTTCTGCCCAAAGGTCATAGTACCAAGTCGGGAAAACATGGAGATTATACCAACTGTTCCCAATAAGGGTAGTGGTACCATTTCCATTGTCTTTCAATATAAATTGACCTCTTTTGATATCGATATGTCCCATGATTTCAGGGTCTTTGGGTTGATCAATGATATCAAAAATTAAGTTTTCATTGACGTCAAATTTTACAATCTTCTCATCGAAAACATACCCGTTGCTAAAAATACATTTTCGGTTTGCGCCCAGTTTATGTTCACTTACCGTTGTAGCCATGGGGCTCGGCATTCCTATACTAAAAAGCCAATAGTTTTCCTTCTGAGATATGGGATCGAAGGCGACCACGTGTTGCCATACTTGCGTTGGACTCGCATGAATTAAGATCTCATCGGAGACCATATTTTCATGATGGTGATCAGTCAGGGAGTCGACAATAAAAATTCCAAGTAAGAGGCTAACAATGCTTATATTCAATTTTTGATTACTCTTTTTAAACATTGACCTTCCAATAAAGGCACCTGCGATAACAAAGCCAAAGATAAGAGGTGAAACAATTAAGAGGCAAATAATGCCCTCACCTAGGAATATAAAGCTGAGTAAGATAGCCATAAGGCCACCCAAGATAGAACATGCGGTTATTTGTTTACCTCTCATGTCAGTATCTTTCCAACACCAAGCCATGATAATACCCATCAACAGTGGAATAATCACAAACTCAGAAAAAACAAGTACCCCTGCATCCTTGGGCAGCAATGAAGATTGCATACCAATAATTAGAAATGCAAAAATGTTGGCGATTAGAATTCCCTGAACTGTTTTAGAACTTCGTACTTTATAAAACGTTTGTTTCAAACTCATGATACTTGATTTTTATGTTCATAAACCGGTTGTGCTAAAACTTTGTGTGGCTAAGGTATTAAATAATTCGCTATTTAATAAATTGTGGCATGCTGATAAATATGATGCTATTCAATTGAAGCTGATCAAAATGTTACAAATACAAAAATGCCGTTGCGTTGGATGTATCCTACTGCTGAATTCGATACAAATCGCGAAAAAGTTGATGAAGCAAGTCAACGACAATGTGTTGGAGTTGATAATGTGGATAAAATTATTTGGTTATTACAGAAATAAGTAAGAAACTCGCTTATATGATAATGGTAGAAACCGCTCTCGGCAAGAACGTTGCGGTAATACTTTCCAGTAGAAATAGACAACTCCAATGAAATTAAGAAAGATTATATTGCTTTTAGTGATAGCCCTTTTGGGGCATACACTCTTCGCTCAGGCAAAAAATGAGGTAAAAGTACTGCAGATCAACATTTGGCAGGAGGGGACTGTTGTGCCCAATGGGTTTCCTGCGATAGCAGACGAAATTATTGCCAAGCATGCAGATGTCGTTCTATTTAGTGAAGTCCGCAATTACAAGGGAACAGATTTTATTCAGCGTATACTAACGGAACTCAAATCTAAAGGGGCAATCTATTTTGGCCAGTCCAGTGATGCAAAACTGGATGTCGGTTTTATTTCCAAATATCCGATTGAATCACAGCATGCGCTTTATGAAAAAGATAGTACCATGGGCGGTGTTTTAAAAAGTAAGATCAAGATTGGAAAGCGTTCTTTTGTATGCTATTCTTTACACTTGGACTACACAAATTACGCATGCTACTTGCCGCGTGGTTACGATGGTTTGACCTGGGAGAAGTTAGATCGTCCTGTTTCAGATGTAGGTACCATTATTGAGGCTAATCGGAAAAGCAAACGTGATGAAGCTATCCAAGATATCCTGAGCGACGTAGAAAAAGAGGATCAATCACAATCGTTTATTATTGCAGGTGATTTTAATGAGCATTCACATTTGGATTGGACATTGGCTACAAAAGATCTTTTCGACCATCGTGGGGCAGTGGTTCCTTGGGACTGTTCGGTTTTATTAGAAAAAGCCGGATTTATAGATAGTTTCCGTCAATTATATCCCAACCCGGTCAGTCATCCTGGTTTTACCTATCCTGCTTTTAACAAGGATGTTCCCATTGGGAAATTGGCATGGGCACCCACAGCGGATGATCGAGATCGGATCGATTATGTTTATTACCGCAGCAAAAAACAGTTGAAACCAGTAAAAGCTAACATTGTCGGTCCTGTAGAAACCGTAAAGTATGGACAGAAGCAGGAAAAAGATAGTGAAGATAACTTCTTGCTGCCCGAAGGTGTGTGGCCAACCGATCATAAAGCGATGTTGGTTATGTTTAAATTCTAGAGCATTAATAGCCAAATGAAATATACCGAAAAGACTGTAAGTGCCTACGAATGATAATTTATCTGCAGCGAATTATAATTGGTTCGATTTTCAATTGGTTGTACTATTAAATTTGTGTTTAAAATGATAAGTTTATCATGAACAAATCAAGCTAATGAAAAAGATTAAAAGGTTCGTTTTAGTGGTTGTCGTTCTATGCGTAGTAGCCCTGGTTGTTGTGGTGATAACCAATAGCAATGTAACGGCTAAAATAGATTCGGTGATTTTCACTGAACTTAAGGATGTGCCAAGAACCAAGGTAGCCATCATTTTTGGCGCTGGCATCAATGGTGATCAGCCAAGTAGGTATTTGAAAGATAGACTCGATGCTGGGATTTCGTTGTACAAAAACCACAAAGTGGATAAAATATTGTTGTCGGGAGACAACGGAAGAGACGAGTACGATGAGCTTAGCGTAATGAAGTTGTACTGTCAGAAAAATGGCATCGATACCGCTAAAATTTACATTGACTATGCTGGGTTCGATAGCTACTCGACCATGTACCGGGCAAAATATATATTTAATGTTGATACGGCAATTTTGGTATCTCAAAAATATCATCTAAATAGATGTGTTTATCTGGGTGATAAATTAGGCATAAAATCATTCGGTTATAGTGCCGATCGAGGAGTTTACCCTGGATATAAATATTATGCATTTAGAGAAAAACTATCGGTAACGAAAGCGGTTTTGGATGTAATGAGAAATAGAAAACCAAAGTATTTAGGTAAGCAGGTGGATGTAAACGGAAAGTCGAATTATACGAAAGAATAATTTAGGAGATTTTACGGATTGATAGACCAATTATTATCGTAAAATTCAGCAACCTCCTAAGAACAACCAGGAATAAAAAAATTAAAGGCAATGTCTCCAGTAGTTTGCGGGAATCATGTTGAATAAGTATTTTCGTATATATTCCAATTTGATATGAAATTCCTTTTAACCTTTATTTTTTGTTCCTGGTTTTCTTTTTCACTATTTTCTCAGGTTGGGAAAGTAGGTGGGCAGAAAGATCAATTTAAAGCAATTGATTCTGTTCTCGGCCAAGTTTTAAAAGATCATCATGTGGCGGGTTTTGCCGTTGCTGTTGTAAAAGGCGATAAAATAATTTATAATAAGGGATTTGGCTATCGTGATTTCGCGAATAAAAAACCTGTTACACCGAATACGCTTTTTGCAATCGGTTCGAGCTCCAAAGCTTTTACCGCTTCATTGTTAGGTTTGTTGAGAGCGGATGGCAAACTGACATTTGAGGACAGAGCGGTATCTTTACTGCCTGCGTTACGGTTTTACAATGATGAGATGGATAATCAAATCGTGGTTAAAGACCTAATGGCGCATAGGACAGGCTTGTCCCACTATGATTTATCTTGGTTTCTGTTCAATAGTAAAAATAGAGATAGTCTGATTTCACGGGTCAGATTTATGAAACCCAGTTCAGGCCTGCGCATGAAATGGTTCTATAATAACTTTATGTACCTTGCTCAAGGAATGATTGTGGAGCGATTGAGCGGTAAGACATGGGAACAAAATATACAGGAAAAGTTTTTTACTCCCCTAGAAATGACTCGTTCTAATACCGATCTCTTAGCATTTCAACGGGACAGCGATGCTTCTTTGCCCTATACACTTTCCAAAGATAACACGATAAAACTGATTGATTATTATAATATTAGTGGTATGGGGCCAGCAGGAAGCATAAATAGCAGTGCTAGTGACATGTCTAATTGGCTCAAGGTTTGGCTTAACCAAGGTTATTTCAATGGGAAAGAAATACTTCCTGCAAATTATATAAATGAGGCTGCGAGCTCCCAAATGGTGATGGATGCCGCTTTACCGGACAAACACAAAGATGTTTTCCTTTCCAATTATGGATTAGGCTGGATGATTGGCTCCTATAGAGGACATTATCAAGTAGAACATGGTGGAAATATTAACGGATTTTCTGCGAATGTGGCATTTTTTCCAACAGATACACTCGGAATTGTCGTATTAACCAATCAAAACGTGTCTAAGGTCCCTACGGTGGTCAGAAATTCTATAGCGGATATCCTTTTTGGCTTGGAACCAATCGATTGGAATGGTGAAAAAAAGGCTGAAATCGATTCGCTGCGTCATGTTAAAAAAGAAGAAGAAAAGTTGCCCATTCCAGCGACGAAACCTTCCCATTCCTTAAAACAGTACACTGGTTCTTTTGAGAATCCTGCATATGGAATTATTGAGGTAAGGCTTAAGGATAACAAGCTATACAGTGAACTCGGTTATGAGAAGGTTGTCCTTATCCACCGACATTATGATGTTTTTGACCCAAGGTCTGTCGATAAAAATGGTGTAGCAGATCCTGAACCAAGTAATCTTCTCTTTAACTTCTTTAGCGATGTGGACGGTCAGATTCAAGGTATAGGAATTCTGTTGGACGGTAGTGAAAAACCGGTTATGTTTGATCGTAAATACAGTCCTGTTACTGCATCGCAGTAACCGACCAATCGTATGGAGCAATAACATGAAAAGGAGGTGCCCCGATGGCACTCCTAAGCCAGCTGCCACAGAAAAGATTAGCTGTCAAATTGTATTTGACATACGAAAGCAGAAGATTGGGTGAATTTAAAAATGGGGACTTTAATGAATCTTAAGTATTTGAGATTTAATCCCTGATAATTTATAGACGCATTATGAGATATTCACCTGTAAAAATAATACTAATTGAGGTCGTACTTTTGATGGGGTGTAATTTCGATAGGGAAAAACAGTATTTTCTGGAATTCAGAGAAGAAAAGACAATAGCATCCATGCCCAATGATATTTATCTCAACGATCAAAAAATAGGAACGGTGGATCGGGTATTATTAAAATCAAAGGTTCCAACTTTCAAGGTGACCTTATCTGATCCAATACCTATACATTCAACTATTGAATTAACTGAAATGGATCTGCTTGGTAATCACAGATTATTATTGAAAAAGAGTAGTGCTGAAAGAATATATCATCATAATGACACCATTACAGGTTTTTTAAAATACATTAAACAAAAAAACATAGACCCAAAACTGCGGGATAGTATTTATAAATCAATTCGCGAGGGGAAGGGGATCCTTCAATTTGATACTGAGTAGTTTCCCCGCTTTGAATATTTAAGCTTTTATACCTATTTTTATTACTTGTATAAGGTGCTTATTTCCGTGATATCTCGGTAACCCAAGTGAAAAAATCAGATCTTATTGTAACCTAAATGACTTCTTTACCGAAGCTCTTATTGATTGGAAAATTCTTCTTATGGAGGGGAGGTCTTTATGATTATGTCCAGAACAGCATAGGCGCTCCGGATATAAAGGTAACCGAGTTAAATACTCGCAAAATCTAGCAGGATTGCTTTCGTCAAGTTATGGCTACTACGAATCAAGACAGGTACGTCTGAGCTTCAACTAATAGGTTCATTTATGGCGCGACTAAGGATCAACGTAATCGCAAATCGACTCTCGAAAGCGAATGCGGTCGGATACAATAAGATAGAGTCCGGCTATGTCGACTTTGTGTTTATACCTTTCGATATAAGAGCGTAATTGTGATGAGCGCTCAAATGATTAAATCCTGATCCTGGCGTATAGTTTACCAAGTGAGCGGAGAGTAATACTGTTTTTGCATTTTTTTAAAATTAATAATTATAGAGTTTTGTAAGTATAAACGGCAGATCATGAAAAAAAACACGTTTTTACTAATCGCTATATTCTTTTGGATACCCCTTGTTGCTCAGGTTAGCAGCAAGGGCGAACAGTATTCAATAGACAAAAAGGTAGAATATTATTTAGGGAGTATAGATATTGCAGGAATAAGCATCGGTGCCTCCTTCGATAGCCTGAGTAAAATTAGGAGCTATGCAAACAGGTTTCCCAACATAAGCAACCAAGCGCTGACTTATATCAATAATGGAAATAGGGTACAATTCAAAATTCGTACTAAACTACTTTCAGGCATAAAGAACTATCGCTTTGCTGTTGTCGATGATTTAAAAAATACGTTGTTATCCGGACGCTTAGAGGACCTGACCTTTAACAAACACGGCTTATTTGGTTATATAGCAGAATTGCCAATAACGGAGATCCGAAATAAGACCATTTCTGTAACCTTATATAACGAAAAAAATCCTTCAGAACAGGGAAGCGTGATTATATATAACACAGCGATCCCAAAAACTGATATTATCTTTCTTGGAAGGGAGCTAATTGATAGATCAAATCGATCTGCGGTTGAAATGAAAACAGATGCCTCGAAAATTATCTTGGACAATGATGTTACAGGTCTGAAGGTTGCAGTTAGAAAAAATGATTACAGTTCCATTTACTCGTTATTGGTAAAAGAAAAGGAAACTGGCAACATTGTATTTAAAAGTAATTCTTGGAATTACAGTTTTTACACTGTAGATGGAATAGAGCAACCGAATATTTCAATAGGTCGGGAGAATTTCAAAAATTCTGGAGAATATGAAATCATTATTCGACCACAATTAGAGAATATGACGGAGAAAGAGATGGAATCGTCTAGTTTTAGACAAAATGTCAAAATACAAATTGATAGAACTTTCTCTATGCAAGATATGATCATGTGGTCTCTATCATTAATTATTATCTTTAGCATTATAAGCTTTCTTCTAATTTATGCACTGCGTAGAAGAAATAGAAAAAAAATCCGAGAAGAGAGTTTAAATAAAAAAATATCGGAAACTAAACTGATCTCGATTCAGGCGCAACTCAATCCTCATTTTCTTTTCAATTCGCTCGCTATCATTCAGAGTTTTATAAATAACAATGATGTGGACAATGCAAATAGGTATTTAAGCAAATTTGCCCGTCTCACCCGAAATGTGCTGGATAGTGAATCGGTAAATACACTCACGGATGAGCGCAATCTTTTAACCGATTATCTTCAGATGGAACAGCTACGATTTGGTTTTGAATATGCGATTGATGTTAACGATCTTGATCCTAATAACATCGAAATACCAACAATGCTCCTACAACCATTGGTTGAAAATGCCATAAAACATGGGATATCAGAATTGAAGGAACGTGGAAAGGTTAGCTTATATTTTGAGAGGAGGGAGAGTGATATGGTAATAACTATATTGGATAATGGTCGAGGGTATGATATAGCACATACACCATTCGGGTTAGGAGTCAAGTTAACGAATGAGCGTATACAGCTTTGGAATGAATTGCATGCAGAGACAAATATTTTCATAGATACAGAATCTAAAAGTACGGGGACATGCGTATCTTTAATTTTTAAAAACTGGTTATTATGATACGTGCAATTTTAGTGGACGATGAAATTTCAAATACCAAAAATTTAAAGGCGCTATTGGCTAAGTATTGTCCACATGTTGAAGTTGTGGCAATTGCAAATACGATTACTGAAGCAGCGAGCTTAATTAAAAATAATAGACCCAATTTGGTATTTCTTGATATAGAAATGGGGAGTCAGACAGGTTTTGACCTGCTTAAGGATTTTGAAACAATAGACTTTCAGGTGATTTTTGTTACAGCATACAACCAATATGGTATACAAGCCATAAAACATGCGGCATTAGATTATCTTCTAAAACCCATTGATATAGACGAGCTCAAATTGGCCGTTGAAAAGGCTTGCAAAAAAGTAAGTACAATAGTGCAGAATCCCGGGGTAGAATTTCTGATTCAGCAGTTGACATCGAAACAGAGGGTGCCTCAGAAGATAGCTCTTGCTTTTCAAAACGAAACTCGATACTTACTCATTAGCGATATTATACGTTGCGAAGCAGACGATACATATACCGTATTTCACTTACTAAATGAAGAGAAAATAATTTCTTCAAAACCGTTAAGAGAATACAGCGAAATACTAATTCCACACAACTTTATTCGAACACACCAAAGTCACCTTATAAACCCTTTTTATATCCAAAGTTGGCTTAAGGAAGACGGCGGGACTTTACTATTGGCAAACCGTGAGAAAATACCAGTATCTAAACCAAACCGTGAGCGCGTAAAAAACGCTTTGGCACAATTGTAAAACAACTTGGACCTGCAAAAATGGGAAACGGGTATGCATGAATTACGCTCAGTATACGACAGTTTACCCCCGAATGAAAAAGCAAGTTGTCTTATTTGGGGCAAACATTACTCGCAGGAGGGTGCAGTCGAACTGATGAAGAGTACATATGGGCTTCCGAACGCCTTTTGTTATCACGGTAGCTTCTATAACTGGGCACCGACAGGCCGGATGCCCCAAACGGTGATTGCCATTTGTTATAACGATACCGGTGACAATTTCTTTTGTCCTTTTTTCGAAAAAGTTGTTCCTGTGCGAAAATTATATAGTCCCTATGCAAGTAGCGAAGATTGGGTGCTGCAAACGATCTATCGCTGTAAAAAACCTAAGCAGGACTTTAACAAAATGAAAGATTTGTTTAAAAGTTGAATATTTGAATACTCATGCTGCTTACTTTATTTGACTGGGCTGCAAGAAGTATAAAATTGTATTAAGAAGGGGCTATCTAACCTTTAGATAACCCTCGCACGTTAAGCTCTTCGTTGCTATTGCGCTAAATCGATTGAATTTGTCTAATCATTTGGTTGGTAAATCCCCATTCGTTGTCGTACCAAGCCATCACTTTTACCAGATCGCCATCGACAACTCGAGTCATTTCTAGATCTACTGTCGCTGCAAATGGACTTTTGATAATATCGGTAGATACCAGGGGCTCGTCGGTTACCGTTAGCATCTTTTTATAACGATCAGTTTTTGATTCTTCGATCAAAATTTGGTTGATCTCTTCGATTGTGGTGGATCTTTCTGCAATAAAGGTAATATCGGAGATAGACCCTACTGGAACAGGTACCCTAACAGCTATACCGTCAAACTTTCCGGCATATTGCGGAAGTGCTTTTGTCGTCGCTATTGCAGCCCCCGTGGCCGCGGGGGCAAGGTTAATGCCTGCAGCCCGTCCCATACGCGGTTCTTTTTTTGATGGAGCGTCGACCAATGCCTGTGAAGCTGTATAACCGTGTGTCGTATTCAGTATTGCTTTTTTTATTCCCAGTCTCCTGCCCAATATTTCGATTACTGGACTTATATTGTTTGTCGTACAGCTTGCGCACGAAAAGACAGAAACCCTTCCATCTTCAGTATTTACCCCATGGACCACTGTCGGCGTATCTTTAGTCGGACCCGAAATGACGACAAATTTTGCTCCAGAGGTCAAATGTTTTTCAGCGTCCGCTTTGTTTGTGAAAATACCCGTACTCTCTATAACGATATCCGCTTGTATATCTTTCCAAGGTAACTTTTCAATCTCCCTGATACTTGTATATTTAACCACCTTTCCATCGACCACAATTGTATCTCCTTCGATACGCACATCTTTTTCATATTTCCCATAGTTACTATCGTACTTAAGCAGATATGCGGCGTTTTCAATACTCATCAGATCATTAATTCCAACGACCTCAAGATCGGCAGTTTCTGTTATTATTTTTAAGGCAGCGCGTCCGATGCGACCAAATCCATTAATTGCTATCTTTTTCATCCTATTCCTTTTAAATCTGTTTATATTATTTCTTTTGTTTTTATATATAGACTAAGTTCTTTTTTTTCTCGAAAAAAAAGATTGACATGGATCAAGAATTTGCTCTAGCTACCGTTACCCCGTTAGTTTTCAAGGATTAGGGGACGATTGCAGTTGATATGGGCCTATCGGTATTGAACTATGACAGAGTTCTGACCATAATGCGCAGATCAAAGGGAATACAGGCGGACTGTAAAGTTTTATTCCTAACTTCATTTTAAACTCCGTAGGTCTCATGTTGGTAAGCAGATAAAAGTTATTGCTAAAAGCCGCTATATTTGAATAACCAATTTCGTAGGCAATCTCAGTCATATTCAAATCTGTATCGTTGATTAATTCCATTGCCTTAATAATCCGTAGCATTTTTAAATACTGAACAAATGTAATGTGCAGTTTATGCTGGAATAGTCTGGTGAGACTACGAACACTCATTCCCGATTGCTGCGCAATCATTGCTAAGCTTAGATTTTCATTTAACCTATTTCTAAAACTGTCGATTATGGTATTGAGCCTTTGATCGTCTGTTGTTGGAAGTTGAATGGAGAATTTTTTGAGATTTTCTTTTGATAGTAGGCCTTTTAGCGTAATTAAAAATTCAAATTCCCACGAACCTTTGTAATAATTACCTTGCCACTTCTCACTAAATGAAAGCATTTCTGCCAGCAGCTTACTCACCGGATAAATCCCCAACTCCTCATAAAAATTACCAACACTTTCCTCCGGAAAATAAATATTGATAATAGACAGGTCCTTGGTGTTGAACATCAGGTTGTGCCGATAATTTTTTGGTATCCAGATATAATGATTTGAGGGAATATAGAAATCTTTTTCGTCAGTCTGCAGGTAAGCAATCCCGCCATAAACCAATAACAACTGAGCCTTCTTGTGCTGGTGGGCAGGCAAACGTTGTTCTGTCTGCTGTCGCATCACCAGGATAGAATCAGGATTTTGATCAACAATATGTATGATTTGGCTCAGAATTTCCATATGGCCAAATTTAACAAATATTAGGCTAATTATATAAAATGATACTTCGCCATGCTGGATACTTTTGCTATGTAATAATAGTAAAGTCATTATGAAACATAAAATCATAACATCGCGCAAAGATTTTCAACTTGAAACACAAGACCAAAAGTCTGCTAATAAATTACATCATTCAGATGAAGGAATTGACAGTGCACATATTTTCTGGTTTGCTTATGGGTATAACTATGCTTTTATGGCAATGGTAGATTTAACTTTTGCTTTTGATGAATTGAAAAAGATTGTAAAACCATGGCTAGTAAAAAGAAAGAAATATATAAACAAAACCGATGAAACAATATAAAATAGTCCCGATTTTGAGCTTATTGTTAACCCTATTTGTACAATCACTCTATGCCCAAAATATAGCTAATGAGCTGGTATTAAGCTTGGAAGAAATTTGGAAAGTAGCCGAAACAAATAACCGTCAACTGAAACTATCCGATCTACATCTTCAGCAGAGCAATTTGGAAATATTGGAAGCGAAAGATCGTTTGTTGCCTGAGCTTTTTGTTGGCGGAGATGCAAAACTCAATTCCAAATTCCTGATTTATGACAATGGATTATTCTCTTCTCCACAGGATGTGCCGGTAAAAGGTTATGGTTATAGCGTGGGTTACAACCTGAACGTCAATCTTTACAATGGTGGTAAGGACAAAAGAAACATCGCCATGAAAAAGGAAGAAGCGATACGTACACAATATGAAGTCGATCTGCAAAAACACAACATAAAATACAATGTTGCAGCTGTTTACTTTGATCTGTATAAGTTTCTGCATTTCCAGGATTTTCTTGCGGCAGAAATTGAAGCCGAAAAAAAACAATTGACACTGGTAGCAAGCTTGCATAAAAATGGCACCGTGCTAAAGAGCGATGTACTAAGAACCTCCGTGAAATTAGCGCAACTGGAACTCAGCCTTTCTGATATCGCGAAGAAGATTGAAATCGCTAAACAACGGCTCAATATCCTGATGGGGAAAGAAAATGATGCTGAGCTTGCAATAAAATACCAAGATACAATCGAGTTAAAGGCTATCACTCAAGGTGGTTATGAGGATTATCTAGACATCGCATTTAACAAATCGCCGGAATACAAGATAGCCTATAGCGCTGTCAAATTGAGCGAAATGAACATCAAGCAGGTAAAAGCGACGCTGTTACCCAAAATCTCCTTGTATTCAACTTACAATTACACCTATCCGCAGATTTCATTTTATCCATATTCGAATGATCTATGGGGATTTGGTCAGACCGGGATCAAAGTCCAGTTTCCTATTGATAATCTATACAAAAGCAAGCATTCCATCGCTCATGCTCAAGCGATCAGTAATGAGGCAAGAGAAAAAGCAAATATTAAAAAAGAGGAGATCTACCTTGAGGTAAAAGAGGCTTATTTACAGCAAAAACAGGCCTTGGAAAGCATGGAAACAGCGGAGCAAAATATCATTAAAACCGCCGAAACTGCTCGTGTTATCAGAAGTAGCTACTTAAACCAGGAATCCCTTCTGACCGATCTTCTGGAAGCCGAAAATGCTTTGTTGGAAGCTAAATTTAATCTGACAACAGCACAAACAAACGTTAAACTTAAGCATATCAGGCTATTGGCAATTATCGGAATTCTTTAATACAAATATCATGAACAAAAATAAAACAGATAAAATTGTTGTAAGCCTAACCAAATGGCTCGGTATCACATTATTCGTGGGAATTATTATTTGGGCAGCTGTTTATTTCTTCGAAGGATATCGCTATGAACAGACCAACGACGCTCAGATTGATGCCTATCTTTCCCCGATAAACGCAAAAGTAGGGGGCTATATCCGTAAAATATATTATAAGGACAATCAGCAGGTAAAAAAAGGCGATACCCTTGTAGTGATCGAACAGGACGAGTATGGGTTAAAGAGAGATGCTGCGTCAGCAGAACTCATGAGCGCGCAGGCCAAATTACCGATCTTGGCGGCAAGCGAGGAAACGCAGGTTAAAAGCATTGCCGTCATTAAGGCCCAATTGGAAGGTGCTAAAGCACGATTGAACCAGCAGCAAAAAGAATTTGACCGCTATAAAAATCTACTGGCGGACGAATCGACCACACAACAAAAATTCGACAACATCAGTGCTACTTTATCCATCACCCAATCAGATTATGACCAGACCAAAGCTTCTTTACACGTCGCTGAATCCAAATTAAATGATTTCAGGGTACAGCACAATGCCATAAAGGCAGAAATAAAGATCAAAGAAGCACTTCTCAAAAGGCAAGAGTTGGATATTCGATATGCCGTTATCACAGCACCTTTTGATGGACAAATTGGGAAAAAGACCATTCAGGCGGGACAACTGATACAGCCCGGACAGACATTGGCATTCTTAGTGAACAGAGCCGAGGAAAAGTGGGTAATGGCAAATTTTAAGGAAACACAGATTGGGAAATTCAAAATCGGTCAAGCGGTATCTATTGAAGTCGATGCTTTTCCGAATGAAGAATTCAAAGGTACTATCGAGTCCCTTTCGCCAACCACAGGATCCCGGTATTCGCTGCTTCCGCCAGATAATGCTACCGGTAATTTTGTTAAAATCATCCAACGTATTCCTGTTCGGATTAAACTGATCGATATACCCGAAAAATTAACTAAGCTATCTGCCGGAATGAACGCAAATGTTTACATTTTAAAAAATTAACGATGCAAGTACACAAAATACCAATTTTTAAATCCTGGGTATCCGAATGGATGGCAAGGTCTGTCATATTTGCTATTCTCATGACGAGTCTGTTTAGTTTTGCCTTTTACGGAAGTCCAGGTGCCGCGATGGGCTTTTACGGAATACAAGCTACCGATGTACAATATGGTATGGTCGTTATCTATGGTTCAACCGTAGCTTTCCTGGCGCTGGATTTTAGAATTGTAAAGTATTTCGCACCACGGGAATATCTACTGCTGGCACTTGGGGTAAATGTGCTATGTGCTGTGGTTTGTTTTTATTTCAGAGATTGGATATTATTTGTTTTCTGTCAGTTTTTGCAGGGCATTACCTGTGCATTAATGTCGGGCATTGTGTTACAGCTTATTTTTCCAAGGTTACAGTCTGTACGTGCCCGTGTGATTGCTTATAGCCTCCTTTATGGCAGTATACAAATAGCGGTGCCATTTTATTCCATCTATATCAGTGTCATCCTTTATTTCTTTGACTTCAACTGGATATTCTACGGATTTGTTATTGTAGTCATTATGCTGACAAGTGTTGTTTTACTTACCATGAACGGTAAGGCCAGGTTTACCAGAAAAATACCACTGTATCAGGTGGATTGGATCGGCTATTTATTTTATGTGTCCTTTATCTTGATCGTAGGATACATCCTTGTGTACGGACGTCAACTGGGATGGTTTGATAGTTCATTAATCAGCACACTTTGTTTAGTTAATGTAATTATTCTTTCTCTTTTTATTAGCAGAGAACTAAAACTTAAGCGACCACTAATCAATTTACAGATTTTTAGGGCAAAGAATTTCGTTATTGGACTTTTGCTTCTTTTTACCTTTTATATTTTTAAAGGAAGTACTGGGCTAGCCTATGGTTATCTTGAAGTAATTTTAGGAAACCATCCATTGAGTACCATTCCCGTATGGATTGCTGTAATTGCTGGAACTACACTGAGTATGTTTATCACTTCTCGATTTGTCTTGATGGGGTATAACCTGATCAGGATGATTATTGTTGGTTTTGGGTTGATGGCGGTATATTATACCTATATGATACTATTTGTTTCTGTACAGGGTGAAACAACCGACTTCCTTCTGCCTATGTTTTTGTATGGCGCGGCAACAGGGGTGTTGTTTGTTCCGATTGTTTCATTTACCGCCGCGTCAGCACCTTCCAAAATTGCCATCAATGCCGCTCTGATTGGTATATTTTCAAGGTTCATAGGATTTACAGCTAGTCTGGCGCTTAACAACGAACTTCAATTATTTGCAAAATCATCCGTAAGGGAAAAAGTTCGGGAATCACTCACGGAGACGAACCTTCAATTGCCTGTTACCTTATTGGATATTCAGGCACAATACGCAAATGCAGGCAGCGATATATATACGTCCAAAATAGTATCCTCGGGCTACTTGAATCAGATGGTAGGTCAGCAGATATTGGCTCGTGCTATTAGGGATTATTATGATCTGATGTTAACAGGTTTAATTTTTGTCATTCTTATTTTAGTACTCTGGCCTCAAATTCAAGATGTTGTTTTGAAACTAAGAAAGGGAAATGTTCCATATTAAGATATTGATATTTCAGAAATTATCATCGCGAAATATTCTCCAACTATGCGAAAAGAATCCGGGCGTTTAAATACGCATATTATGACACAGGTAAATGGAGAAATCCGAACAAAGGGAGCAACTTCTTTCAATAGTCGATTATCGTTAATTTTGCATGCAGGATTTGGTATGGGACCCCGAGCTTTTTAAGAACAGCAATAGAAGACACAATATGATAATATGACGGATGCACTAATAAAATATCTATTCTCGATAGGAACACTGTCAGCTGACGAAGTGAATTTTTCTGTTCAGTTCTTCAAACCACACGATTTGAAAAAGGGTGATTTTTTTATTCGTGCGGACGAACCCTGTCGTCATATTGGATTTATATCCAGTGGTGCGGTAAAAGCATATGCCGTCGACAAGGAGGGGAGAGAAAATATAACCTGTTTCAAATTTGAAAACGAGTTTGTAACTTCATTCCCGGAGTTTGTCGCTCAGGAAAAATCCAGAAGGAGTATCAGGGCTGTAGAAGATAGTATAATTCATCGGATAAACTATGCTGACTATCAATATCTGCTTGGTCGAGTGACTTCTTGGAACAAGGTTATACAAGCTGTGATGGAACGGGAATATATCCAAAAGGAACAATACCTCCTGAATTACAATAATAAGTCAGCGCTCGATAAATATCATCATGTTCTTTCGAATGAACCAAAGCTCGTTCAGCGCATAGCGACACAAGACCTCGCCTCATATCTGGGCATCACGCAGCGATCTCTTACAAGAGCGAAGGGACAAATACATCGCGCCAAAGTATTATAGGACAAATGTCCTTATTTATTTCTATAGAGTGCCATAGTTTTGCAAAAAAAAGCTATGTTACATCAAATTGCCCAAGAAGTTTTTCATGTACCATTGATGCCACGAAATAGTATCAACTGCTATATAGTAGAGGGTGTGTTGGTTGATTGTGGGATACGCAGTTCATATAATACGGTGAAGGGAGCCCTTCAGAAAATACCCGTCCATCAACATGTGCTTACGCATGCCCATGCAGACCATCAGGGCTGTAGTGATCAACTATGTGATGAATTTGAAATACCTTTACTTTGCCATGAAAATGAAATTTTTAGGACTGAAACAGGTATGGTAACTAATGACTATCCAAATCCCAAACATTGGTTAGCAAAACTTCAACAAAAATACTGGGCGGGGCAGGGCCACAAAGTCGATGGTACACTCGTTGAAAATGATAGCATTGGAAACTTTCGGGTCATAGAAACTCCAGGCCATTCAGCCGGTCATATTTCTTTATTCCGTGAGCGGGATGGTGTATTGATAATCGGGGATGCTGCTACAAATATGAACCTGCTCACTACAGTGCCTGGCCTAGGGCTCCCTCCAAAAATATTCACGTCGGATCAACAGCAAAACATCAGATCGCTCCAAAAGTTAGCAGGATTAAATCCTTCTATGATATGCTTTGGTCATGGCCCGGTCATGCGAAATACGGACCGAAAGTTTGAGCAATTTGCGGCCAAATGTGTATCGTGGTTTAATTCGTAAACTTCCAGTACAGACTCGTCAAGTAGGGAATTACAAATGAATAGACAGTATAAAACTCTTTTTTGAAATCCAGTTTTTGCGATGATTATCTAAAGATTAACATCCTGAAAATGGATATCTTCGTAGATTCAATATCGATTGGCCTTGAAGCCATATCAAGATATCGTATCCACTGTCATAACTGTCCCAAAGAAAGACTGGAAACATCTTATTGCCTTAGAAGTTTCAAGTAACTTAATATTATTCCGCTGTGCTCGGCTTCGTGAAAGTTAGCGGCTTGAAGCGCTTGGATATGATTATTGATGGAGAAGCCAATTGGTAAGCTGAACGATTGGTATTCAACAAATATACTTGATGCCAGGTCTTTATTAAAAGGAAGAAAGAGAAAGAATAGCCAATATTTTCAATGAATTAACTGTAGCATTATATAATCTAAATACGTTCTTTGGAATAAGTATAACCTAATCAATAAATCTGGCACACAGATGAAAAGAAGATCGGCATTAGTTACATCATTAGTCGTCGGAATTGCAGTAATTTTTTCCTGCAGTAAAGATGAAAAGTTGCCAATGGCATCAATTATTGGTAAATGGGAGATAAAAGCTTCCATAAATGGATTTACCGGGCAACGGGAAAATTTTGATAAAGGAAATGGTAAAATTGTACAATTTGGCGTGAAAGATTATTATTTCATGATGGGTAACAACACGACAAAAAAGGGGCTGTATTCCATTGAAAGAAAGCTAAGTAAAATAACAGGGAAGGAAGAATCGTATATCATATATGATGATGTCAAAGATGGCGTTCCACAGATTTATTCCGTTAGTTCAGAAGAATTGATCCTATCAATCGATGCAATGGATGGACCTACCGCTATTTACAGAAAGATAGATTAGCGGACATCCTATAGTCAAATTTAACGTTGCCGTATATAATGAGCGCATATTACACCACGTCTTATCAAAAGTACAATGGAGCGTATAGATCAATTAATTCGATTAATGATTATGCCCATGCGATTTTTTGCCGAGTACAAGAAGTGCATCTCTGAAAGCTAGTGCCAGCTCCCTAGAAGGACCGACTCCAAAGTAATGAAGAAAGATCATGTGTGGATCATCTCCAAGCATATGGTTGTGGATTGCTACAATTTCGATATGGTGTTTCCTTAAAGTACTGATAACTTGATTGACCTCATGGTCTAACATTGCGATGTCACCAGCAATATAGGCTTCGTTTTCGGATCCGGTAAATGACGCCCAACTGTTTAAACCGATCGATGATGTCATTTCGGCTCCCATTGCCATAATTTTTAAATCGGATCGACCTACGGTATATTTGATTGTTGAGCCGTTTATCGCGGCCTCATGACCGATAATGTTATTTAATTCGGTAACATTAAATATCTTATCCCCTGGATCTTGTTTTTGATTCAGTGGTGCTGGTTGATTTCCAACAGCTATTTTAGTGTTTGAGATAGCTGTTGCGTATTTCTGAGCCAATTCGACTGGTTCCCCCATACCGTGGATGTGCATATAAAAGATTCGGGGTTCTTCATAAAAGAAATGATTATGGATTGCCCCAACTTCCAGACCTGATTCAAGGGCAGCAGTAATAAGGGGATTTACTTCTTCCTGAAGTAGAACACAATCGCTCATAAGCACAGCACTCTTTCCGTCCATGGTCCTCTTTATCGCAGCCCATCCTCCAAAGCCAAAAGATATAGAAACATCCTTACCTTTGACGGTCACAGCTAGATCATTACGGGGAAAACTGGTATTATGTGTAACTTCTTTTGCATTATATTTTCCTTTCTTTCCTAAAGCCTTTTCAATTCCCTGGATTTCAGCCTCGGTTAGATCAGGCGTATTCGACGTGGTCGTAGAAAACGCATGAACTGTTTTAAGACCAACTAGTCCGCTGCCGGTTAGCAGCAATCCCATTTTCAATAGCGTTCTGCGTGAAGTTAAGTTTCTAAAATTTTTCATCCTGATCTATTATAGTTTGAAAATATTACTACGTATAAATAATAAGCTATCCCTTGCAACAAATGAACACCACTATTGTTGTTGATTTGGGAATTTTAATCGATCACCATTCGACTTAGAATATATATCCGAATTGAAAAGCAGCAGCAATAGAAATTTTTTGTTCATTGCCAAATCGGATGGGGAAGGGGGTTGCTAGAAAAAGTTTTCCAGCCTGACCATGTGTTATGACCTTACTTAATACCGGTGTAAGCCCATATCGTCCGGAAGTTTCAAATGCAGCCCTGGCGATAAATGTAAATTCCTTTCCAATGGGAAATAATACGCCCGGATGGAACGAGAAATTGCTCATTTTACTATTACCGGATGCTACTTTAATGTAGGGAACCATTTCCAGTGAAAATCCCAAGTGTCCTTCTCTAAGTATGTTGATACCTGTCGGCATACCTACCTGATAGCTATCTTTAAAATTTGGCGTTATCGTACCAGATGATAGGGAAGCAATGGGGTTTACTATACCAACATAAGCAACCAGTTTGCTCGGTTGTTGGGCTCTTAAATGTAATGATGATAAGAGTATAATAATGATCGCTGCACAAAAAGTTTTATGGTAAGAGGAGTGGTATCGGTTTAGTTTCATAATATCTGCTTTATAAAAGCAAGTATAACCAATACGTAACATCTCAAAATAGAATAAATTTTACTATTTTGTATATTCTTTACTTTTTAAAAGATTTCCTCCTATATTCTGAAGGATTACTTCCTGTAAATTTTTTAAAAATGCGCGTGAAATGACTTTGATCAGAAAAACCTGTCAGATAGGCAATTTCAGTAAGGGAAATTGAGCGGTCAGACATAAGTTCAATAGCTTTTTCTATTCTTTTTTTACGGATGTACTCACCATAATTTAAGTTTTCAAAATATTTTGAGAATTCGCGTGACAAATAGCTTGAACTAATATCCAGTTCTTCGGAAAGTTGATTTAAGCTTAATGTTGTATTTGTATCGATTTGATCCTGTATCATTTCCCGCAATAATGCGGTCCATTCTGGAGATTTTTCTTTTTGCTTATCATTTAAATGTTCGTGATAGATTTTAAGGAGCAAAACCTCAGTTGGCCCTTCATTGCTATGTTTCAGTCGGTAGAGGTGTTGAGCCCAGCTATAAAGGCCGTCATAAATGACCATTCCGATCTCCAAAAGCTGATTGTCGTCCTTGATATTGTAAGCTAGACCTGAAAAAATCGCCTCGAGACCTGCAGATTGTGGCATTAAATCATGTCTATCCGTGTCCGCACCACGAACAATTGCAGCAATTCGTTTTAATGCCGGATCGCTTAATTCATGTTTTTTAAGGAAATAGTCAAATGTACACTCGTCTGCATAATGACTGTATTCTACACCAAGAATATCAAACGGAATGGCGTTCGTTTGTTTAGCAATTTCAAAGACCGTATCTAGGGGGGCATATATTATTTTTGCGTCCGGATTTATAAAACGCTTTATCAGCCATGGACAAGCAATCCTATCGATCTTTGGTCTTTCACGTGTAATCCAATCCATATCTTTTTTTCCGTCAAAACATTATGATTAAGATCAATAATTATTGTGTAAAAACAAAGGGAAGTATTTAATTTATTATAATAGCAATACGTTGTCTTTTTATTCTGTTTTAAAAAAATACTTTCTTTATTAGTGTGTTTTATTATATTAGAGCGAAACGCTTTGAAAGATTAAGAGGGAGGTAATGCTTCATTCAAAACATAGCTAATAGATATTTAAACCAAAATCTTATCATTATGATCCATACCAAGCTTAGTATACACTGTAAGATTTTGGTATTCTTTTTTTTTCTTTCGAGCTGCACAACAGTAAATATACCAATAGCTAACTTAAATAAGGTTTCTCCAGGGGCAATGAATCAATTGACAAATGATTCTTTAGGACTAAAGATTGACTTCTATGGGAACGCAAACTTTGGATCTAAGTATCTAGATTTAAAAGATGTCAGGTCTATTTTTCGAAAAAGAAAGATAAAATTTCCATCAAAAAATATTGTTTTTTGGGGTACATATGATGTGACAAGAAATCCAATGTATTTTGTCGGCAGTTTGGAAACTTCTTTAGATGTCTCTAAGTTCACTGCAGATACGTCTATGTATAAATGTGTTTATTATCGTAGTATCCAGAAAAATAGAGATAATGTAATAAGTCGTGTCGCGATCCCATACCACAGAGACTCATTTCTTTTGATCAGTGAAGTTAGGACGGAAATCACCGATATGCAAGAAAGTGTTAAAGATGTTTTAAATAGCATAAAAACGTCCTACAATTCCTTGGCTTACGGAGAGAAATTTGTCGAGCAGAAGCCCGTTCAAGAACCAGATTATTATAATATAGCTGAATCAATTTTTAAAGATAATGGATATGCGAATTATTTGTCTACAAGAGATACGCTGGAAAAACTTGTTCTGCAAAATGAAGATAGCCAATTTGCCAACGAGCTATTAAAATCATATCGTTCGTTTCTTGGTGAAAGTGTTCAATATGATAACGAAACTAAACAAGAACAACAGTCAGTCGAAAAAACTGCTATTACCATTGACCAACTGGTAGAGAAAATTAAGGAACATCGAGTGGTTATGTTTAATGAGAATCATTTACAACCACGTTGTCGTTTGTTAATCAATCTTTTACTGCCAAAACTTTACAAAGAAGGCTTTAATGTCCTTGCTTTAGAAGGTCTATCCGAGGATGATGACCGAATTAATAAGCTGGGATTTCCAAACGTTGAGAGCGGATTTTACACCAGGGATCCTAATATGGCGAATCTCATCAGAACAGCAAGAATTTACGGCTTAAAAGTAATAGGCTATGAAGATTTTGAAAACACAATCAATAGAGATCTACAGCAAGCTAAAAATCTGATTAGAAAAAGTGAAATCGTTACAAAAAATCAAGTTAAACTTATCGTATTAGCTGGCGGAGGACATATTGAAGAAGGAGATATCGGAGAAATCAAAAGTATGGCTCAATATTTTAAGAAACTAAGCAAAATTGACCCTTACACAATTAATCAAGTTAAGTTTTTATCTATTAACGATGTTAATGATTTGGTATATGTTATCGAGAGCAAGATATTGAATGGTTATGACTTGTATTTATCAAATAATCTGAATAGCGATAAAATAGTAATTGGAGCAAAAGATTTAAACCGCAGCTATAGTATACCGAATACTGATTCGACCAAATCAGGCACATCGGCCATTTACATTTATCATGAAAAGGAATATCAATTGGATAAAACAGCTATTCCAGTTTACTTGTCACTTTCTAAAAAGGATTCGCTACAGGTAGACCTTCCGAAAGGAGTATATAGATATGTCAAGCGAGATCATTATGGGGCTATAATTCATCAAGAAACTATTGCGGTAGAATGATTAAAACATCGCGCAGGATATAATTTTCGCTTATGTTATTTTTCGTTGTTAAAGGGACATGGGGGGTGAAGGTAAAACCATGTTCGAGAAGCTAACTACGCCTTTTTTTACAAAAAATAAAACGAAAGCAAATCAACCGTTGTTATAAGAATACTTTTCATAAATTAGGTTAATAACAGGTAGTAAAAACCTTGAGATCCCCCCTCAAGGTTTTTTGTCTTTATCTCACTGTTTTACTGAGCCATGCACAAACTTTCAAACAACTTGGTATTCATCCTAAGCCCATTAAAGTCGCAGCAGCTCCGGTTGGCACTAGTTGATCAGGTCTAGTTCTTTCAATTTTCCCAATATAAGTCGGACGACGGCAGAGGTTCTGCCAACATCACTGAGGGTTATCCATTCAAATGAATCGATTTCACTTGCTGCCTGTAGTGTGCCCGAATAATCCGCAAAATAGCAGGTCATCTTCACGATTACATCGGCCTCTTTGCCATCGGCCGGAGCTTGGAAGGTCTCAAAATAGCGGATCGAATCTTCTTTGACCTCAACGTTGAGTTCTTCCTTAATTTCTCGCTTCAGACATTCTATGTCGGATTCATTAGGTTCTCTTTTGCCTCCTGGCAAATAGAGCTTTGATTTTGATTTGGAAAGTGCCGTCAACACTTTTTTATTCGAAATGCTGATCAATGCGACCTTATCTATAACCTTATTGTCCATATTATAAATTTAGTGAATTAAAATGATGTAAGCGGTTAACAAGCTATGATCACTTCGCTTTTTCCTGTTTGGATTAAAGTTTTTTTTTATTCTTATTACAGCATTTTAACGATGTACTTCTAAAGCAATGATCGTTAATCGATCCAAATGAAACCCTGAGAATAGGTACGGGCCTTACCGGCCACGATCACTCTGTCGTTTTTGTTTTCGCAATAAAGTTGCCCCTCTCTTTCAGACAGCTGACGGGAAAAAAGAGTATCCTTGCCCAATCTTGATGCCCAAAACGGAATAAGGGAACAATAGGCAGACCCAGTAACGGGATCTTCGAGGATCGTTGATTGCGGTGTAAAGTATCTGGATACAAAATCACTGTCGTTTCCTGTTGCTGTGACGACCACACCTCCGGGATCAAGATTAATCAGATCAAAAATGGATCTGTTAATGTGGATGTTTCTGACCTCTTCCTCAGATTCGTATAGTAAAACATAATCTCTTGATTTATAAGTCTCTTTGGGTTGTATGTTAAGCGAGTTTTTAATAACGTCGGGCAGTGCGGAAGGCTGTGGCATTCTGGATGGAAAATCCATATAATAAACTTCGTCTTTTATATCAACAGTTAATTCACCTACTTGCGTTTCAAAAACAATTTTGCTTTTTTGATAGTCTAGGTGCTTAACCAGGCAATGGACGGTCGCTAAGGTTGCATGGCCACATAGGTCCATTTCAATTTCAGGTGTAAACCATCTTAAATGGATTGTATCACCGTTATCTATGAAAAAGGCCGTTTCCGCCACCGCATTTTCACGTGTAATTTTAAACAGTGTCTCATCGGGTAACCACTCTTTTAACGGTACCACGCAGGCTGGGTTTCCCCGGAAAATTTCTCCTGTAAAGGAATCTATTTGATATAGTTCTAACTTCATGATGGATAAATTGCTGTCGTTTGTAAAGTTAATTCAATTCATAAAGATTAGCTTCATTGTTTACAGAATTTGACAGTAAACGCTATATTAACCGATGCTGTACAATCCCTTTGAACAGGTCCCGGGCTGTCAAATCCAAAGATTATTATGTTCTTTTTCGCTCAAATTTTTCCTAACTGTAATTAGGTAGAAATACAGCAGATGTTATTGTGAAGCAAAATGATGAATAGTAATAAACAGTTGAACAACATTTTGAGGGAAATATTTTAAACCTTTTTCATGCTACTATTGTGTTATAGAGAAAATGGGGGTAAAGTAAATAAATAGCTATGGGACTATCGAAATATCGTGAAAAGCGTTCTGAAGAGAAAACCCCGGAACCGTTTGGGGGACAGCCAAATGGGACTGAACTACGCTTTGTTGTGCAGAAACATGATGCCTCTCATTTACATTACGACTTTCGTCTTGAGATGGATGGTGTTCTGAAAAGTTGGGCGGTGCCAAAAGGACCTTCTATGGATCCTAGTATTAAGCGCCTCGCTATGATGGTAGAAGATCATCCCTATGATTACCGAGACTTTGAAGGGGTGATCCCCAAAGGTCAATACGGTGGCGGTACCGTGATCGTCTGGGATGAAGGGACGTATGAGCCAGCTGAAAGTGGCATTAAGGAAGTAGCTAAACAAGAAAAAGACCTGTTGCATCAGCTCTATTCCGGCAAGCTTAAATTTAAGCTCAATGGTCAAAAGCTAAAAGGAGAGTTCGCTCTTGTTAAAGCCCATGGACGTGTAGATAACGGGTGGCTGCTCATGAAACTAGACGATAAATATGCCAGTGAGAAAGATATTACAACAAAAGATAAATCAGTGATCTCAGGCAAGACAATTCCACAGATGGAAAAATCACCCGATCAGGTTTATGGTAAACATATTATCAAAAAAGACAGTACGGTAAAAGATAAGCGTTCAACAAAAAACAAAGCATCTGAGCTAATCAATGATCAGCTTGAAGCTGTTCCTACGGCGACTTCCAAAAAGAAAACGAATATTCAGGCACTTTTAAAAAATGCGCCAAAACAAAGATTCTATTCCCATATCGAGCCTATGCTCGCTACCTTGGTCGATAAACCCTTTGATGATGAGGGCTGGATCTATGAAGTCAAGTGGGATGGATATCGCGCAGTAGCTTTTATGAATAAAGGTGAGGTGGAACTAAAATCCCGTAATGACAAGAGCTTTAATGAAAAATTCTATCCCATCTATGATCAATTGAAGGAGCTGAAATTAGATGCCATCTTGGATGGGGAAGTTGTCGTTTTAGGTGGAAACGGCACGGCCAATTTTGGCTCGCTCCAAAATTGGCGGAGTGAAGCGGATGGCGATCTGGTTTATTACGTTTTCGATATCCTTTGGTATCAGGGACAGGACCTGAAAGACCTGACATTGCTCGAGCGTAAGGCAATTTTAAAAGAAATCATTCCCAAAGGCAACAGCATCCTGGTCAGTGAACATTTTGAAACTTCCGGAATACATTTTCTGGAGGAAGCTAAAAAGCTTGGTTTAGAAGGGATTATGGCGAAGCGTAAAGATAGCACCTATCATATCCATAATCGTTCAAAGGACTGGCTTAAAATTAAAGCAAACAAAAGACAGGAAGTTGTCATAGGCGGGTATACACTGAATGATGATTCAAGTAAGCAGTTTAGTAGCCTTCTTGTAGGCGTCTATGAAGGAAAAAAATTGATCTACACCGGAAAAGTCGGTACTGGCTTTAATGTTAAGCTTCAAAAAGAAATGATGAAGCTATTTAAACCGCTTGTTATTAATAAAGCACCTTTTTCTGAAGAGCCCGACGTCAATAAGCCCTCGCGTTTCAGGCCAAATCCGCCACATGCTACCGTGACATGGCTTAAACCGGAGCTTGTCTGTGAGGTGAGCTTTGCGGAATTAACCAGCGACGGTATTATGCGGCATCCTTCGTTTGACGGAATGCGCGAAGATAAAAGTGCCAAGAAAGTAATTCTTGAGGAGGAAACTCCTACAGAAAAAATGGTAGACGATATGGAAGATAAAATTGTTACACCCAGAGTAAAAGGGCCGCGGAAAACGCTATTAAATCCGACGGATAAAACCCAGGTCAAAAAGATAAATGGACATGAACTAAAGTTTACCAATTTAGATAAGGTGTTTTGGCCGAAAGAGGGAATAACCAAAAGAGACCTCATTAATTATTACTATCAGGCTGCTCCATTTATATTGCCTTATCTTAAGGATAGGCCACAGAGTATGAACCGTTTTCCAAATGGCATTGAAGGCGAAGGTTTTTATTTTAAGAACGTGACTGATACGGCGCCGGAATGGGCAGAGACCTATCTTTACCACAGTGAAGCGGATGAAAAGGACCGTCATTATCTTGTGGGCAAGGACGAAGCCACATTGCTCTATATGGCGAATCTCGGCTGCATTGAAATGAACCCCTGGAGCAGTACGGTTAAAAAGCCTGAAAATCCGTCGTTTTGTATAATTGACCTTGATCCGGACAAAAATTCGTTTGATCAGGTTGTTGAAGCTGCTCAGGTCACAAAGAGCATATTGGATGATATGGGGGCGACTAGCTACTGCAAAACCAGTGGCTCTACAGGGCTTCATATCTATATCCCACTCGGTGGCAAATATACCTACGAACAATCTAAAGAGTTTGCCCGGGTAATTGTCACGCTAGTCCATCATGAGCTTCCTAAATTCACCAGTCTAGAGCGGTCCATAAAAGACCGCAAAGGGAAAATGTATCTTGATTTTTTGCAGAACAGGCCACACGCGACCATTGCAGCCGCATATTCTGTGCGCCCCAAGCCAAGAGCGACAGTGTCTATGCCACTTCATTGGGATGAAGTGAAAAAAGGGTTAAAAATAAGCGATTTTCATATTTTAAACGCGATTGAAAGAATGCAGAGCGAAGGGGATATTTTTAAACCTGTATTGGGCAAAGGGATTAACCTAAAAAGTATAGTGGATAAATATTATAAATAAGTTTCATTTTTAAAAATCAATAACTTTAAACGAACATTTATGAACGTAAAACGCTTTTTCGGAACAATACTGACTATTCTTGGTATTGTCGGTTTAATTTATACAGGCTATGAACTCATCAATAAAAGCACCGCATACACCAATTTAGGGGTAGTTGGCATATTGGCTTTGATTTTCTTTTTTGCCGGTATCGGTCTGGTGAAAAATACCAAAGACGAGTCTTAGCATTAGCCACCAGTTAAAGACCAGCAGGGATTATAGTATATGGTGATCTCGTTACATTTTTTGCATCGCTGACCGTTTTATAAGGTAACCACTATCTTTCCGACGGTACGGCCGGTTTCGATTTGTAGATGAGCTTTTGCCATCTCGTCGAAACCGAAAACATACGAAATGTGTGGTTTTAAAATACCATTTTCCAATAAGGATGCTATTTTCTGCATATCGCGACCACTTGAATAGACCGACATGAAATAACAGGCATGTAACTGTTTTTTTTGAGCCTGAAGCTCATCCGCTTTGGTATGACCAGAAGGTAAGGTAACTATCGTTCCAAATGGTTTTAGTACCTGTACTGACTTCTTAAAATTAATACCTCCAATGGCTTCTAGCAGAAAATTAACGTCATAAAGTACATCTTCGAAATGTGTCTTTTTGCTCGGCTTTTTTATAAAAGATCAAACGAATACTGCATTCTGGTTGTTCCTAATACGAAAAATGAGACGATTGCTTTTGCTGGCTTGATTTACACTTTGTCAAGCCAGCATTTTTTGAAACCGACTATCCCTTATTGGGATCATAACTATATATCAGGGCCGGACTATTCCGGCCTTTTTTACTATATGGTAGCAAATCTTGAATCTGGGATATTTATTGTATATGTCGGGTTGCCTTTTGCAGATATTGCCTTTAGCTACTTCATCTTGCTGTACGACTAATGTTTTTTCTAGATCATCCCAATGCTGTTTCACAGCCTTGAAAACATATTGAGAAATTTTCTAATACCATGATACTAAATTCCAGTAGCCCGTTGTTCTTTATTTTGGTTAGGATTATCCTCATTATGGCAACGTAAGTAAATCCATTTTAGAAGCAACTTTGCATTCATATTAATATTAGTTAAAAATGGAAAATAGGCAAAAGGAAAAAGTTTGGTTCATTACAGGATCTTCAAGAGGATTTGGAAAAATATGGACAGAAGCCGCTTTGAAACGTGGCGACAAGGTGGCAGCTACAGCACGTAATATAAATAGTATTGCCGCGTTAAAAGAAACGTATGGCGATCAGGTTTTGGTTCTTGAAGTGGATGTAACCAATCGCTCCCAAGTGCAAAATGCGATCCACCAAGCCAAGCAGTATTTTGGCAGATTGGATATTGTGCTCAATAATGCAGGGTATTCTTTAGTGGGGACCATTGAAGAGAGTAGCACTGATGAGGTAAAAGCCATGTATGAAACAAATATTATCGGACCTATCCATGTGATTCAGGCAGCATTACCCATACTGCGAGCCCAAGGGCATGGCCATATTTTAGGTACATCCAGCGCTGTTGGCATTTATAGTAATCCCCTAATCGGCTACTATTGTTCTTCGAAATTTGCGTTTGAAGCTATTTACGATAGTTTGTCTAAAGAAGTTGCGGTATTTGGCATCAAAGTAACGCTGATTGAACCTGGGGCTTACAATACCGAATTTGGCAGCACCGAATCACTAAAAATAGCCAGCAAAAAGCTACCGGATTATGACGATTTGAAAAGTCAGGTGATGAAAAATTTACAAACGATGAAGCGGGGAAATCCTAGTGCCACTGCCGATGCGCTATTTGCTGTTGTAGATGCTGAAAACCCACCGTTGCGATTCCTTTTGGGTAAAAATGATCTGCCATATATCCGTCAAATTTATTCAGAGCGTCTCCAGGAATGGGAAACCTGGAAAGCGATTTCTCAAGCAGCCCAAGGCTAGTGATCTATGTCGTCATTAACAATCTTGCGATCTATTCGCTTTTCTTTTTTGTGAGGAAAAGCGAATATTGTTTAACTTGTAACCTAGAATTTTTATAATATGGTTTCCAAAAAATCGAATCATTCCGTAAAAAGATTTAATACGCTGGCCGATGTCATGCAGGCATCAGGTTTTCCGCCGCCGCAGCATCCCTTAATTGTTTTGTTGAATGGGGTAGACAAGCCACTTGAAGGTCATGCTCCTCCTAAATTACATGTGTTGAACTATTATAAAATAGCTTTTAGACCAGATGCCGGAGGGGAACTAATCTATGGCCATACCAAATTTGATTTTAAAGAGGGCGGTTTGTTTTTTGTTGCTCCTCAGCAGATTCTCTCTGCTATAGAAACGGATAAGCAGAAGGAAACTGGAGAACAAAGCATACTTCGCCCACAGATCACGCTGCTCATAGATCCTGATTTTTTATTGCACTATCCGTTAGCCCAAAAGATCCATCAGTATCACTTTTTCTCCTACGCTACCAATGAAGCGTTGCACCTTTCGAACAAAGAAAAAGAAACCATTCTATCACTTTTCAGAAATATAGAAGAAGAACTTGAGAACCGTATAGACGAGATGAGCCACAATGTGATCATCGCCCAGATTGAACTGTTGCTTAATTATGCCCAACGATTTTATAACAGGCAGTTTCTGACCCGAAAACAAAACTATCCAAGTATTGCCGAGCGTATTGATCAATTGTTGGAGGATTATTTCAATAGCGATAAGGTCCTGAGTGGAGGAGTTCCCACCGTGAATTATTTGGCTGATCAGCTGCATATGTCAGCGAGTTATTTAAGCGATCTGTTGCGAAACCTTACCGGTCAAAACACCCAGCAAATCATTCATGATAAAATGATTTATCGGGCAAAGAATAAGTTATCTACCACAGCTCTCCGTGTTTCTGAAATTGCATTTGAATTAGGTTTTGAACAACCGCAATCTTTTAGCAGATTGTTTAAATTAAAAACCAAACAAAGTCCACAACAATATAGAGCTCAATTCAACTAATTTTTACGAATACTTAAACTCTCCGCACTATTTTTTCCGCGGCGGATTTGTATCAGCGTTTTTGAGAAAACACTTCATTTAGTCAATTTTACAATGGAAGTTTTAACACTTGTAATCAGCAGTAAATGGTACTTACAATCTAATGGAAGATAAATATAATCTGTTAAAAGAACATATAGAGAAAGTCGTTGTACTTACTGAAGATGAATTTGACTTGGTAAAAGCATGTTTTATTCAACGGCAATATAGAAAGTCGGAATGTATTTTTAGGGAGGGAGATACCGTAAACTATATTTACTTTGTATTGTCTGGTCTTCTTAAATTTTATTATACAGACGATGACGCTAAGCAACATATTGTTTCATTTGCAATGGAAGACTGGTGGGAAACCGATGTTTCGGCCTTTTATACACGCGGAAATGCTTCATTTACTTTGGAATGTCTTGAGAACACAGAATTACTTTGTCTATCGCTGGAAAATTTTGAAAGGTTGTGCAATAGGCTTCAAAAGATGGAACGCTTTTTCCTTCGTAAATCAATTGCCGGCCATATCGGGTCACAGCAACGGATCTTATCATTTTTAACCTCGGGAGCAAAGGAAAGATATGAGCAGCTGATCAAAAGAAATCCCGCTTTGCTTCAACGGATTCCAAAATTGTTGCTCGCTTCTTACCTAGGCGTATCCAGGGAGACATTAAGCCGTCTGTTTTCTTGATTTTATTTAATTGTGAGGTTTGTCACACAGATGAATGTAAAAATATTTTGAGCTTTGCTCCATAATAATTTTACGGAAATGGAAAAGAAAATAATCAATCCTTGGAACTGGCAGGAAGCCAGAAATTATGTGCAGGCTGTTGAAATTAAACATGCCAATTCAACCTTATATGTGTCGGGACAATGTGCTATTAGTGATGATGGCGTATCGAGCACTGCTGATATGAGAATGCAGATTTTTCATACTATTGAAAATCTTGAAAAAGTTATTCAATCAAGTGGATATGAAGCTCGACATCTCGTTCGCCTCAATATCTACACGACCGATTCTACAGCGCTATTTGAAAACTTTGATGTAATTCAGGATTGGATTACTAAAAATAAAGTGAAGCAAACAAGTACAGTTTTGGAAGTCAAGACATTGTTTGAAACTTTGAAGGTAGAACTGGAAGCAACACTGGTTAAATAACGTCAGGATTAAAAAAATGGCGATAGCTCGCTATTTGCCATTTTTTTATTGTTGAATAACGTCCATAAACCGCATTTGGTTGGAAACTCATAAAGGACAATTCTAATAGCTATAAAACGAAATAATCAGCAAAACTTTTCCCCTAAAATAGCAAACGCTCTGCAGCGAGGATTGTTCTTTCTTTGCAGGCATAGGTTTTTGATGCTTCGGAAAATCGTATAAATTTTAGCTCATTATTCCATGGATCAGCTTAGCTTATTTCAACATGAAGGATATATTTTTCCGGAAGATCTCCTGAACTTTGAACCGGACTTTCTTATGCAGGAGGAAGCTGATCAGTTGTTTGATTTCCTGCTGAAAGAAGTACCCTGGCAGCAGACATCCAAAAAAATGTACGACCGAACGATATTGACTCCTCGCTTGACAGCCTGGTATGGCGACGAAAATGCTACTTATCAAATGGCCGGAAAAACGATAGCCGTGAACGAATGGCTTATCCCATTAAAGGCGTTGAAGGAGCGGATTGAACAGCGGTTTCATTGTACATTCAATTCCGTCTTGCTCAATCTATATCGCGACAACAACGATTCAGTCGCTTGGCACCGTGATCGCGAGAGCGAATTGGGCAATAGACCCGTGATCGGGTCGGTGAGTCTGGGACAAGCACGCTATTTTGATTTCAGGAAAGTGGACGATCATAATAAGAAGTATTCGTTGCTACTGAACCATGGTGCTCTGTTGTTGATGAAAGGCAATTTGCAGGAGACATGGGAACATCGAATCGCAAAATCTACGCAAAAGATGAGCGCAAGGATCAACTTGACATTTCGCCTGATCAACGAAACAAAAGAATGAATAAATAATTTTTGTATAAAGATCAAAAGAAAGAGAACCGTCCATTGTTATAACAATACTTTTCATAAATAAGGTTAATAACAGATAGTAACAACCTTAAGTTCTCGATTTAAGGTTGTTTATCTAACATATTTTAATTTGAATTAATTCTTTTTTTATTAAAAAACTATTCAAATAAAATTGTTGTTTTGTTATAAACTAAATTTCTATAGCATATTACAACTTTATGCACAATCAAAGATACCCCAAAAACGATAACAGCCATCCTCTTATCATGGATAATAATTATAAGCTGGTCGCTGATATGATTAAAAAAGATCTTTTTGGAGTGCTCCTTAAAGCTAAATTAATATGTAATACGGAAATTGCAGTGTTGACTTTATTTGATAACAGTCAAAATTTTGTACAGACTTATTTTCATGATGTCGATGGCAATTTTAGTATCGATAAGGTATTTTTCGATTATGTGTTTGATGTCAACGGCACGCTAGAAATTCCAGACGTTAGCACTGACCCTCAATCGCAGCGCAATTCAGTTATTTTCCAAAATTTTGGTATACTGTATTATTATGAGGCACCGTTAATTGGTTACGACGGAAAAATAGTTGGTTTTTTAAGCGTTATGGATAGACGCCCCAACAAGCTTACGGATAGTCAACAGACTCTTGTTTCATTATTGTGTATAGAGGTTCTTAATTTACTTCAAGAGAAAAACCAGCATCTCCAGTTAACTAGTAAGTTGGAATATGTGAAATCTACACTAGACATGACCAGTCAGGTTGCCAGAGTAGGGAGCTGGGAGTATGACTTAGTTGATGATTATATCGATTGGTCTGAAATGACCAAGATTATTCATGGGGTCCCAAAGGACTATCGTCCATCTATTGAAACAGCAATAGAGTTTTACAAGGATCCTCAACATAAAATGAAAATTGTTCAGGCTATAAATTGCGCAATATCTACGGGAGCATCATGGGATCTTGAATTAGAGATTGATACCTATCAGGGTACAAGGTTGTGGGTTAGAGCATTGGGCAAAGCAGCTTTTAAAAAGGGTAAATGTGTTCGACTATATGGCACTTTTCAGGATATCGATAAGCGTAAACGCTCTGAAGCGGAATCGATACGTTCTAAGAAAATGCTTGAAGATGTTTTGAATGCCACTACTGCCGTTGCTATCATAGCAACTGACGCAGAAGGTGTGATAACCCTTTTCAACCGGGGCGCAGAAAATTTATTGGGGTATAAAAGTGAAGAAGTGATCGGTAAAATTACGCCGACATTATTTCATAGCAGTAGAGAAGTTAGAGATCGCGCGAAGGAACTTGAAATTGAATTTGGCTATCCGATTAGTGAATTTAGAGTGTTCGTCGAAATAGCGGAGCGCTACGGATACGAGCAAAGAGAGTGGATTTATATAAAAAAGGATTTTACGCAACTTTATGTATCTCTTGCCGTTACTGCAATGCGTGATATTTCTGGTCTGATTATAGGTTATCTTGGCATTGCCACAGACATCACGAAGATTGTACTTCAAAGAGAAGAGTTAGAGAAAGCTAAAAAGCTTGCTGACCAAGGTAGCGTGGCGAAGTCAGAGTTTCTCGCCAATATGAGTCATGAAATTCGTACACCTCTTAATGGGATTATAGGGTTTACGGATTTGATGAGTCGAACAAAACTAGACGATACACAAAAAGAGTATCTTTCCATTGTTGATCAGTCTGCTAATCTTCTTTTGAGTATCATAAACGATATACTTGATTTCTCTAAAATTGAAGCTGGCAAATTGGAGCTTTCTGTTGAAAAAAATGATCTGTATGAGATGTTTGCTCAGGTGGCAAGTTTGATTGATTTTCAGTGGAAAGCCAAAAAATTAGATTTTCGGGTAAATTTATCAGAATTATTACCACATTATGTTTGGGTTGACTCACTTCGTCTCAAACAGGTGCTCATGAATCTTTTAAGTAATGCAATAAAATTTACGGAAAAGGGAAGTGTTGCGCTACATGTTGATGTACTATCTTCGGACGAAAATTCCACGACGCTTCGCTTCTGTGTTACGGACAGCGGAATCGGTATTAAACCGGATAAACAGCAAAAGATATTTGAAGCATTTTCTCAAGAAGACGCGTCAATAAGTAAAAGATTCGGAGGAACAGGGCTAGGACTTAGCATTTCCAACCAATTGCTAAAAATGATGGACAGTAAATTACAATTGGAAAGTGAATACGGAAAAGGTAGCAAATTTTATTTTGAAATAACATTAAGATCTCTAAAAGGGGATGTATATGAATGGAAACTTTTAGAATCTTTACATATTATGATAGTCGCCCGGCGAGATGCCGAACGAGCAAATATTGCATTGATGTTGCAGATGAAGAAAGTTAATGTCTCGTTGGCCGATAACGGATTTGAAGTTCTTCAATTGTTGACTAAAGGAGAACGGTATGATGCGATTATTATCGACAATGATCTACCTATTATGAACGGTATCGATACTGTAAAAAAAATCAGGGAAAAGTTACTCTACAGAGGATTTGGACAGCCAGTAGTTTTAATGTTATCAGTGCTTGAAACCAACCCAGCCCTTATTGCTGAAAGCAGCAATATTATTCATTGTATTAACAAACCAGTTAAAGTAAATCAACTGTATTCAACATTAGTTGCTGCGCTACAGCTGAATGAAGGATCTATCAAATATGCTGAAAAAGAAACGCTCATTTTGGAAGGCAAATATAAGATTTTAATTATTGAAGATAATAAATTTAGTATGTTGCTCACCAGAACCATTGTACAGAATGTTCTTCCCAATGCTGAAATCATAGAGGCTGTCGATGGTTTCGTGGGATTTGAATTGTTTAAGGACAATAGGCCTAATTTGGTGTTCATGGATATACAGATGCCTGAAATGAATGGATATGAGTTAACTGAATTGATTAGGAAAAATGAGGACGGTAGGATGCATACACCAATTATAGCATTGACTGCAAGCAATATTAAGGAAGAAAAAGAACGATGCATTTCGTGTGGAATGGACGATTTTGCAGTGAAGCCTTTTGTTAAGAAAACAGTGCTGGAGCTTTTGAGAAAATGGTTGATAAACGACGACAATGAGTAAAGAATAAATCTACTTCACAATTATCGAATGTCCTACTTAAATCCTAATCTCTACAGTTCGTCGTAGCATTGAATATATCTTATTTCATCGTTTAAAACAACATGTTCCTCTGTGTGGTTTTATAAACTAACGGCGTATCATACTGATCCATCACAAGATCTAATGCTTGTAGACCGACAAAAATTAATGATTCAAAACAAACTGATAAAAATGAAAAATATAAGAATATTACAGATAGCCAATGAATTTATAGCAAAGGGAGATTATGAAAGCTTCTTAGCTTATTGTACTGCAGACACGAAATGGGTCTTTGTAGGAGATCGTATACTCCATGGAAAAGAAGAAGTCCGTGCTTATATGAAAGAGTTCTATCAGGAACCACCAGTTTTTAATGTGGAAAAATCGATTGAGGAAGGCGATTCTGTTATGGTGACCGGAGAAATTCGGTTGAGAAATAAGGCCGGAAAATATGAGCATTTCGATTATTGCGACATTTGGCGATTCGAAGATGGAAAAATGGCAGAGCTTAAAGCATTTGTAAATGAAAAACACGGATCGCCGCTATCGTCATCCGAATAGGCTTGGTATTTGATCTATTTCGTGTGTGGTTATACAATAATCCGTAATTTTGATTGAACGTGTGGGGCTTTTCACCGGATGTACCATAGTGAATTTAGCGGGAAAGGCTATTGCGCACAAACTCACTAAAGCAATGGAAAATGAATTAATATATCAGGCAGTAAAACCTGACAGGCCGTTAGCGGATTTTGTTGACAGCTTTTGGCTTTTACAAAATCAATCGGATTGTGATAAAGAGGTTGTTGTACTGCCTGACGGAAGAGTTGATCTATTTTTTACGCAATCTGCAACAGAGCCTTTCCACATGACGCTTTTGGGCATCCAAACTCAGCCGGGGCGGGCGACCATTGCGCCATTGCGACAGACTTACGCCATCAGTTTTAACCCGCTTGCAATCCAATCTGTTTTTCAGACCAGCATCGCCAACTTGGTGGACAGGGCAATTCTGTTGCCTCCTAATTTTTGGAATTTTAGTGCCGACGACCTGAATGACTTTGATTTATTCTGTGCGAAAGCTACAAAAAAAATACAGTCACTTTTGCCACGTGAAGTTGACAACAGGAAACGAACACTGTTCGACCTTATTTATACATCAAACGGGGCGATTACAATCAAAGAACTTGCAGCACAATCGTTTTGGAGTCGGCAGCAGATCAACCGTTATTTTGATCAGCAGTTCGGACTTACAGCAAAAGCATATTGCAATATTATCCGCTTCCGTGCTTCCTTTCAGCACATCAAAGAAGGCAAATTGTTTCCACAACAAAACTTTGCCGATCAATCCCATTTTATTAAAGAAGTCAAGAAACTTGCAGGTGTTTCACCAAAAGAACTGTTGAAGAACCAAAATGAGCGTTTTATACAATTTTCAACGCTCAGATCCACCTAATTTTGTTCAGTCAAAAAAATTAAATTGTACTGGATATGAAATTACAAGACAAGAATGTTGCGGTTATTGGCGGTGGTCCTGGCGGACTCACACTAGCCAAACTCTTACAATTAAAAGGAGTAAATGTAACTGTATATGAGCGTGATAGTAATAAAGAAGTTCGCCAGCAGGGAGCCACACTGGACCTGCACGAAGAAAGTGGATTGGAAGCTCTTCGCAGGGCAAATTTGATGAATGAATTTAAAGCTAGCTTTCGATCCGAGGCTGGACGTTTAAGGGTCTTGGACGGCCAGGCCATCATCAAAATGGATGAGCACGAGCTTCCACATAAGGATCAGGAAGATCGTCCTGAAATTGATCGTGCCCCTTTGCGTGATATTTTAATAAACGCATTGCATGAGGGTACCATCGTCTGGGACAGTCAGTTTGTTTCAATGGAAGAACAGGATCATGGCTGGCTTCTGCATTTCAAAAACGGAAAATCTTTTTACGCTGACCTTGTCGTCGCAGCGGATGGTGCAAACTCAAAAATCCGCCCTTATCTCACCGATATTAAGCCAATTTATTCTGGCGTCACGATTGTTGAAGGAAATGTCTACGAGGCTGAAAAAAACGCACCGAAACTTTGGCAAATTACAAAAGGCGGAAAAGTCTTTGCGCTTGGAAACGGACAATCCATTATCTTAAGTGCAAAAGGAGAGGGCAGTTTATCGTTTTATACCGGTTGTAAAGTCCCTGAAAATTGGGTGCAGGAAAGCGGCATTGACTTTAACAACAAGCAACAGGTATTTGATTGGTTTAAAGTCGCGTTCTCCTCCTGGAGCGAACAATGGCATGAACTTTTTGCAAGTAATGAAATTTGGTTTATGCCACGCCCGCAATATTATTTTCCATTGGACCAGACTTGGCCCACATTACCCAACTTGACCATGCTTGGCGATGCGGCACATCGTATACCGCCCTATGCCGGTGAGGGTGTAAACCAGGCAATGCAGGACGCTTTTGAGCTGGCCGAAAATTTGACCAGCGATCATTTTCCGGATATTCAGACGGCAATTTCACAGTATGAAAAACAAATGCAGACAAGGGCGGCCGAAGTTACCAAAGATACGTTGGAAAACACCGAAATATTACACGCTGAAGGTGCACTTGACAATTTGCTGGCGATGTTTAACGAGCGGAGGTAAACCACGCTCTGCCATTTCGTGGGCAAAAACCACGATTAATCCAATACCTACTCTTTTCCGTTCTATTTTATACGATCGGTTCTGCTGTACTTTGCTTTGAACAAAATATAAATACTATGCCAAATGCACCAAAGTGGTTATTTGATACCTTAGAATTCTTAACGCCCAAGCTGCCTTTGACCGAAGTTGTCGAAACAGTCTCTTTATCAAAATCTGTGAAGAGGATTTGTTTCAAAGGGGATTTAAAAAATGTACAATTTACGGTCGGTTCGTTCATAGACTTCAGAATTAATGATACAGAGGCTCGAAGATATACCGTTTCCCATGCAGATACTGAAAAGAGCTTGTTTGAATTCGTTGTTTATTTGAATGGTAAAGGTTGTGGAAGTCGTCTTATGGCGGATTTGAAAGTGGGCGATCAAATTGTAATGTATAAGCCAAGAGCGTTAAGTAGGTACTATGATAAAACAACGCAAAGATTTGTCATTTTTGGCGATGAAACTTCGTTAGCACTTGCTTGTTCGTTTCTTCCGGTGTTGAAGAAGAACAAGCATCAGTTTATGTTTATTTTTGAATTAGAGGAAGAGAACAAAGATGTTCCAAAATTATTGGGTTTGGAAAACTGCCTGATATTTTCCAAAAACTTTTTGTCCAACAGGCAGGAGTGGGTAGGCAAACTGCCGGTGATCGATACTCCAGATTGGCAAGAAGCTAAGTTCGTGTTGACAGGTAATGCAAAATCGGCTCAACTCTTCAGAAAAATCATTAGAGAAAACGCCAATGGTACCGTTTATTTACACGGCTACTGGTTAGCCGGTAAAAAGGGATTATAATTAGCTTTGAATTATCATACACATCTATTCATTAGCCGCCTGGGCTGGTCCAGCTTGGTAACTAAAGGTGAACCGTGGGCGATGAAGATGAAGGATTGTCAGCATTAAACCGTACTTTTATCGTTCAAACACGTTGAACATGACATTTCTATACCAGTATTTTCGCTTGTATTGGGTGCTAGCGGCATTCCTATTTTCCTTCCATGTTTCTGCACAAAAGCAATCAGGAGTGGACAGCAATGCGTTGGCTATTCACTTTGTTGACGGACAACTTCCTGAAGGTAACTATACCGCAGCGGTGTTGGGAATTCCTCGACCTAATGCATCGCAGCTTGCAATTGTTGAGAAAATGAAACAAGCCTTGAAAGCCAATGAAGATTGGTTTTTCAAAACAATGAAGGAATTAAAACCCGGAGAGCCTATACCATATCACAAAAATCTAGGGATTAGCGAAGCGGAGTATGCTACTTTTATGGAGTTCTCCCAGGCTATCAAAATAGATAAAATAGGGGCTATGGAGCTCAAGATCGTTCGAAAGGACAATAGCATCCATTTCGAACCTAAAGACTTCGGCGATTACTTAAAATATGTGGTCATCAATTTAAAAGACCAGCGGGTCAGGGTTGATAGCCTGGGCTTGGAATACAAAGGGCAGATCATTATGGATGCTAAACGGACAACACTGGTTGCTGGACCTTGGGCAGGTTACTCCTGGCAACTCGAAGAATTTAAGAAAGACGGACAATTAATTTTAGATCCGAATAAAGTGGATCCTGCAGAGATGGGAGAACTGAATATAAAATCTATTGAGGTGATAGTTGGCAAACTCGATCATAATAATCAGTGTTTTCTATATGTCAAGAGCAATATTGTCGATAAAGGCCATGTGCTTGCAAAACAGGATATAGCCCTTTTATTAACGAAAGAATAGGCAGAAATTCAGAAATATACCTAACTTTAAATTAGAGCAAAGCCTAAAGCCGGTTTAACATTTGGCTCAAGCGGACATCTAGCCAAAAAGGCTCCCGTATCGGTTAATAAGGGAGCCTTTCATTTGACAAAAATCGCCTATCCATTTTCCACTTTTGATTTTTCATGGGCGAGAAGTTCATCTGCGCAGAGTTTTCCGAATTTATCGGCCGCCAATGGGCTATCCCCAGTAATCAATTTTCTGTCAACGTGACAATCCCCGGCAATTTTTTTATTCAAAATTTCTACCCCAAGTTGTTTGAGTTTTTCGCCATAAAACCAGGGCATCTCGCCCGGCTGGTATCCACTTTCTGGCAAAGCCTTATCCATTTCATCGGGAAACGAATTGATCTTATACCCCTTAAAGGGAAACTGAGCGTCTCCACAATCTGCTGCGCTTAGGAGTGCTGCGGGGCCATGGCAGATTGCCAACAGATATTTATCTTCAGCTACTGCCCATTTGATAAGTTCTTTTACATCATTATTTTCAGGTAGCCCGAGCATTGCGCCATGTCCGCCTGGAATAAAGACGGCCACGTAGTCAACATATCCTTTGTTCGTATCAGCTATAAAATCCCGTAGGTTGTGCGGGTTTGAAAATTGTGTATTATACTTGTCGAGGATTTTACCGATGTTTTCATCTTCGTACGGCATAGCCCACATTTCGAATTTTACAGGAGCACCAGTTGGTGTGTAGAAGTCAACCTCAAATCCAGCCTGTTCGAAATGAAGAATGGGAACGAGTGTTTCGACCGGATGATTGCCTGTTGAAAATTTCTTTCCATTTTTCATGGTCATATACCGTTCTTCTGTGCAAAGCACAAGAATCTTTTTTCGGGTGTCCTTGTTGACATCGCTGTACTTTTTTTTACCGTAATTTGTCTTGGTTGTAACCATCGTCTTTCTTGAAAAAAAAGAAGGTTCGTAACCAATGCCGTCAAATACAGGTTCTTTGCTCAAATCGTTTGAAAATATTGACATAGTAATATTTTTTTTTGTTTGTCATTCGTGCTATTGATAGGCTTCGAATGTCAAACTTTCCACATTTATTAATCTTTAAGAGATAACAATATCAAAACCCATGCTGTTTCGCCTAAAAAATATTTGTGATCAGGGCAAAATATTTTACGAGGAACTTGGCTTTATGTACTCTAAAATATTTCATCGCTAAAGTAACTAACCATATTAGGTTTTAAGGTCGCTTGGATACTGTTCAAGCGGCCTTTTTCTTTTTGTACATGAGGGAACATATTTTCCAATTTGCCGTCTCTTCAATACAATCCAACAGATCGATATCCGGCATCAAGGTATACGTTTCATTTGGCAGGAGTAAAAAAATATTAGCTCCAGTGTAACAGATGTTTACCTCCATATACTTATTGTATATGAAAGAACTATTCAAAGCAATGCTGTTGCTGTTTTTAGGCACAGCTTTTACGAAAGCTGTATCGGCGCAGTCTAATACGAGTCAATCGGTTATGGTTGAGGGAAAAAAAATGGCCTATAAAACCAGCAATCTTGCCAACCGCAAAGCGGGGGAACCTATTTTGGTGTTCGAAGCCGGATTGGGCGGCGGTACATTTGATCCGATTTTACCCCTTTTGCCCAACCATATCGCGAGTATTCAGTACGAAAGAAGTGGTATTGGTAGTTCCGAACCCGACTCCCGTATTGTGACAGATAGCCAGGTGGTGGCGCGCTTACATGGCCTTTTGCAAACCTTGGCCATTCAGCCCCCTTACTTGTTGGTGGGGCATTCCATGGGAGGCCCCTACATCCGTCTGTTTGCGGCCCAATATCCCGATGAAGTATGCGGACTGGTATTTTCGGACCCGACGGATTTTATGTTAACCGAGCAAGAGGATGAACATGCTAAGGTGGTCTCGAAGAGTAAAACGAGCTATCAGCAGATTACAAAGATTATTATGGAGCAGATGTCCAAAAATAAAAATTCCAGTGCGGGAGCACATATTGATGCTGCTCGAGCGCTAACGTCCATTTCAAAAGGATACTTTCATGAATATCGAACATTGCCGCCATTGAAAAAAGAAATTGCTGCTACAGTGATCATATCCTACAACAAAAATATTGAACTGCCCGATGAAGAGCTGGACCGTAAACTAAATCTGGGTATCAATTTTAAGGCATGGTGGAAAGAATACGATGAATTGCGAATCCAGCACTATGCAGCATTGTTAAAAGACAATGACCATAGCATGCTTGTCCTGCTCCCGAAATATTCACATGGTATTTACTACCAAAATCCGCAATTGGTCGCAAAACTTATACAGGACAATTTTAATAGCTATAAAAAGGAATAACTACCTCGAGCCCCTTGATTCGAGGATGGATCCGATGTAGGAATCAAGGCTTTTTATTTTCCCCTTTTCTTCTTTACCAGCACGATCCAATCGTCCTGTACACTTTCTGTGCCGACCAATAACAGGGCATCATCTATCGACAATAAATCGTCTTCCCAAAGTGGTGTTGTGCTGGTCTGCGCGAGCAGCTGTTCAAGATTTCCTTTCATGGGTTTATAGGCATGCTCGCCAAATTTCCGCCATAAGTACGTAAATCCTTCACGCTTTAAATAGCTGAGTATCTTTTCGTTCATAGGTCGCGTTTTGTAATAAACAGCACGGCCGCCATCTTGTTTAAGCCAACGACCGACTATAAATTATATCGCTGACAATGAATGTGATAAAAATTAAACCATTGTGCCTTCTTGATTGTTTGCTAATAATATTAGTAATTTTGAACTGAGCAACTACCAAATTAAGAGAGGCCGAAGGACGGCTTTTTTATACAATTGAAAAAACATGGAGAGGAGTATAGTACATTGTGATCTCGATACATTTTTTGTATCTGTCGAGCGCTTGCAGAACAGCAAGCTCATCGGAGTACCTGTGCTCATAGGAGGAAGTAGTGACCGCGGGGTAGTTGCGTCTTGTTCCTATGAAGCCCGTAAGTTTGGCGTGCATTCCGCTATGCCCATGCGTCTGGCACTACGCATGTGTCCCGAAGCCGTTGTAGTCCGGGGCGATCACGATCGATACAGCCACTATTCCGGTATCGTTACACAGATTATCGAAGAAGAAACGCCTATTGTCGAAAAAGCCAGTATAGACGAACATTATCTCGATGTCTCCGGTATGGACCGCTTTTTTGGTTGTTGGAAATGGACCCAGGAGCTCCGCCAGCGTATTATCCGAGAGACTGGGTTACCCATTAGCTTTGGCCTGTCGGTCAACAAAACCGTCTCTAAGATCGCCACCGGTACGGCCAAACCCTGTGGCGAAAAGCAGGTACAAAATGGTACCGAAAAAGGTTTCCTCGCACCGCTATCCATCCGCAAGATTCCCATGGTAGGCGAGAAGTCCTTTACCTTGCTCCGAAATATGGGGATTTCCAAGATCGGAACCCTACAGCAAATGGAGGTGTTCACCATGCAGAAGGTCCTCGGGGAAAATGGGATCAACATCTGGCGCAAAGCCAATGGGCTTGATGATTCCCTGGTGTTGCCTTTTCGGGAGCAAAAGTCCATCTCCAAAGAAAATACCTTTCAGCAGGATACTATCGATATGGATGTACTCCGTCGCACGCTGATCAGCATGGTCGATATGCTCGCTTTCGATCTGCGCAAAGAGCAGAAACTAACCAGCTGCGTCACCCTCAAGATCCGTTACAGCAACTTCGATACCCATACGCAGCAGTTGCAGATTGGCTATACCAATTCGGATCGAAAGCTTACCGATGTGGTGCTTTCGCTATTCAAAAAACTCTATAGCCGCAGGATGCTCATACGACTTATTGGGATCAAGTTCTCGGGCCTGATATACGGTTCTTACCAGACCGATCTCTTTGACGATAGCACCGAGGAGGTTAACCTCATGCAAGCCATGGACAAGATCCGAAAACGCTATGGGGCCGAATTTCTGATGAAGGCCATCTGTGCGCCGCTGCCGGAGAAAGGAGGGGAGCATGCTCTTAAATCTACATAGCTATTATAGCCTACGTTTTGGTACCCTCAGCCTGCAGGATCTCGTGTCGGGCATGCTTGCTGGCGGTTATGATACCGCCGTGCTTACCGATATCAACAACAGTTCGGGATCACTGGATTTTATCAAACTGGGGCGCGCAGCCGGACTGAACCTACTCGCAGGGATGGAGTTCCGCAACGACGATCAGCTTTGTTTTGTAGCCATCGCCAAAAATGAGTGTGGCTTCCGTGAGATCAATGAGTATCGAACTAAGCTCAATATGGAAAACCGCGCTATACCGGAGCGTGCGCCCGAATTTGAGGAGGTCTTTGTCATCTATCCCTTTAGCAGGCTCAATGCCTTTCCATTGCGGGACTTCGAATACATCGGCGTTCGACCCAGTGAGCGGACCCGCGCCCAGCTGATGGACCACAAGGTACTTGATCGCTGTGTGATACTAGCACCCGTCAGTTTCCGCAAAACCGACTACACCTTACATCGGCAATTAAGGGCGATTGATAACAACTTGTTAATTTCGCAGCTTAACAAAGGGCAGATCGCTGCCGAGGACGAGGTATTTATCCCTCGGGTCAAGCTTATGCGCTTATTTGCCGACTTGCCCCAATTGCTGGCGAACACCAACCGTATACTGGGCCAGTGTTCTTTCAGTTTCGATTTCACCAGTGTTAAAAATAAAGCAACCTTTACCGGTAATCGCTACAACGATAAGCAGCTCCTGTACAAGTACTGCATGGATGGCTTTTCCAGACGCTATGGTCGTAACGACCGGGTGGCAACCGAACGCATCCAGCGCGAGCTCGAGATTATCGAAAACCTGCGTTTCTCCAGTTATTTTCTCATTACCGACGATATCTGCCGCTACGCACGTGGGCGCAATTTTCACTATGTAGGCCGTGGATCGGGGGCCAATTCTGCTGTTGCTTATTGCTTGGGGATCACCGATGTTGACCCCATTGCACTTAAGCTTCCCTTTGAGCGTTTTCTCAATCCCAAGCGCAAGAGTCCGCCTGATTTTGATATAGATTTTAGTTGGAATGAGCGCGACGAGATGTACGACTATATCTTTAACCGCTATCAGACCGGTCATACAGCCCTGATGGGCGCCATGAGCACCTTTCGCTCCCGCAGCATCCTGCGCGAGCTGGGTAAGGTATATGGGCTACCCAAGGCCGAGATCGACCGCCTGGTGCATGAGCCCGATCATATGCTCAACAAAAATGAGGTGACTAATACAATTCTGAGCGTTTACAACCGCATGGCCGATTTTCCCAATCAGCGGACCATCCATGCCAGCGGCGTGCTCATTTCGGAGGAACCGCTCACCTGTTATTCAGCAATGGACAATCCGCCCAAGGGATTGCCGACCATGCAGTTTGATATGTATGTGGCCGAAGATATCGGTTTTGAAAAGTTCGATATCCTTTCCCAGCGAGGTATCGGCCATATCAAAGATTGCCGGACCATTGTGCGGGAAAACTTGGGTGTGGTGATCGATACCGACAACCCCAAGCGTTTTTTTCAGGATGCCCATATTGCGACGCAATTAAAATCGGCCAATACCATCGGCTGTTTTTATATCGAGAGCCCGGCCATGCGGCAGCTGCTCACCAAACTGCGTTGCGATGATTACCTGACGTTGGTGGCAGCATCCTCCATTATTCGGCCTGGTGTGGCCAGTTCGGGTATGATGGGCGAATATATCCGCCGGCATCACGACCCCACGACGGTCGTCTATCCGCACCCTGTGTTTAAGGAGCAGCTTGAAGAGACCTATGGGGTGATGGTTTATCAGGAAGATGTGATGAAGATTGCCAATGCCTACGGTGGACTCGATATGGCCGATGCCGATGTGCTCCGACGGATGATGTCGGGCAAATATCGCAGCAAGGACCATCTGATAGAAATTGAGGATAAGTTCTTTTCCAACTGTAAGGCGAAGGGCTACGACGAAAAGACGAGCCGCGAGATCTGGCGGCAGATGGAAAGCTTTGCCGGTTATTCCTTTAACAAGGCGCATTCCGCATCCTTTGCTGTAGAGAGTTATCAGAGTCTTTTCCTCAAGACTTACTATCCTTTGGAGTTTATGGTTGCGGTACTCAACAATTATGGTGGGTTTTACAATCGTAAAGTCTATGTCAATGAGGCGCGAATTTCAGGCGGCAATATCTGCCTGCCCTGTGTCAATCAGTCCGTTTTTAATACCTCCATTCAGGGTAAGGATATTTATCTGGGTTTTGACTGCCTGCTCAACTTGGAGGGTAAACTGGCCCATCGCATTATCGAAGAGCGCGAAGCGAATGGCACCTATACGAGTCTGGAAAATTTTGTTAAGCGCACACAGACGGGTATTGAGCAGGTTGTTATCTTGATCCGTGTTGGAGCCTTGCGCTTTACGGGGACGGGAAAAAAGCAATTGCTGTGGGCTTCGCATCTGATGATGAGCAAGCATAAGCCTGTTGCAACGGGTATGGCGCTCTTTGAGACTGAGAGTCGCAAGCCTATACTGCCACCCTTAGAAGAAGATATCCTGGAGGACTATTACGACGAAATGGAGCTGATTGGGTTTTGCGTTACCGGGACGCTTTTCGACCTTACCAAAAGCGATTACCGGGGCGATATGCCAGCTAGAGAGCTTTATCTGCATGAAGGGAAAATAGTCCGCGTTGTGGGGGATTTTGTCTGTGAGAAATTTGTGAAGACCAAGCGTGGCGACCTGATGAAATTCGGTACTTTCCTCGATGCCGAAGGGCGTTTTTTTGATACCGTCCATTTCCCACAGAGCCTGGTCAAATATCCGCTCCGTGGGGCGGGAATCTATTTGGTTGAAGGCAGAGTTGTCGTAGAATATGGTTGCCCTTCCATTGAGGTGATCCGCTGTGCTAAAATGCCATTAAAGCCAGATCCTAGAAGCGAGTAACCTGCCGCTTTAATCCAGTACTGCGGTGAGGTTGGGATTAATCACAAATTTACCTTCTGCAGTCTCTTGGATGAAATCTGATAGATTGATATGAAGCATTAGCGTATGGTTTTCATTCGGAGAAAGCTTATTGTCGGCTGCGATATTCACCGCGATAATTTGTCCTTGCGGCATCTCTAAAGCATAGGGAAGGTCATCTATGACTATTTCATTTCCTGTAGGGGCAACTTTTAGCATAACTTCCTGTAGGCTGCCATGGGGCACATGTCCACCCGCGATGATGCTATCCTTTTGAATTCCGAGGATGTTTACCCTTTTATTTGCCTCGATTTTTCCTCCACCTGCAGACGTGCGGGTCCATAACTGCTGGATCTCGAGATGGACTGCATCATACTGATCACCTTCAGTTTTTATCTTCACTTTTAAGTGCGCCTGCTCGGGTGCGGGGCTATCATCCTCATGGCAGCTACCTAAAAGTATGAGGAGGACCAGGCCCATAAGATGCAACAGCACAGAAACCCTGCGGGCGGTTAACTTTGTATTTTTTCTATTGGAAATCAGGGGCATAATTGTTTTTTATAATTGAACACAAGAGGAGCGGTCATCGTTTGCTTTTTTGTAAAAACAGCCCGCTACGTGAGCCATATACACATTGTCCATTTTTCTCTTACTATTCAATTTAACTTTTCATATCTTTGTAGTTCATGCAAAAACAACTATTCACATATTATAGTTTAGCGATTGGAATGATTGCCTGATTCCGGGTGTCTTGCTTCTTGCGTTTCGCTGGTAATAAGCATGTTACCAGTGGTATACCTGTGAGTCATTCGGATGACCAATAATCAGCAATTTAATTCATCATTCTAAATTAATAATAAATGAATAACCTCGCATTATTTGGTTGGAATAGTGACCTATTTCAGCTTAAACAAGAATCTACATATTCTAATCTTTTTCATGGTCGTGTTTCGGCTGTGAACAAAACTAACTACGAGATCATGTCCGAGAACGGCTTGCTATTTTGCGAGCTGGCGGGCAATCTGCTCTTTGGAAAGTCAGCGTTTGAGCTACCCTGCACGGGGGACTGGGTTATCTTTCAACCTTTTGACGACAACAAAGGAATAATTGTCGATATCCTATCGCGTACCCACACATTGTACAGAAGAAAGAGTGGTACCATTTCGGATAAACAGGCAATAGCATCTCATATAGACAAAGCTTTTATTGTTCAGAGCTTGGATGCCAATTTTAATCCCCGTCGAACGGAACGGTTTATGGCCCAGGTATTGGAAGAAAATATTCAACCGGTGCTCATACTCACTAAATCTGATTTGGATTTTAATCGACAGGACATAGATGAGTCGTTAAAACACCTTACCAGCAATGTGCAAGTATTTTACACAAGCATTCATTCCACAGAGTCCATTGTTCTTGTACGTGAATCTATCCTGCCTGGGGAAACAATAGTATGTATAGGCTCCTCTGGTGTAGGAAAAAGTTCTTTAGTCAATGCGTTATGCGAACGCACAGTGTTGCTCACCTCCGAAACAAGTAACGCCACAGGGAAAGGTAGGCACACCTCAACCCGGAGAGAAATGGTCTTGATGGATGGTTCCGGCGTTTTGATTGACACTCCCGGTGTAAGAGAATTCGGTTTAGCGTTAGAAACTCCCGAAACATTGGAAGACGTATTTGATTTCTCTGGATTTGCTGGCTCCTGCCGCTTTGACAATTGTGCTCATCTTTCCGAACCTGGATGTGCAGTTAAGAATGCGTTAGACAATGGTCTTTTAGAACCTCGTGTATACGAAAGCTACTTAAAATTGAGAAAGGAATCATGGCATTTCTCCGTATCTGAACATGACAGGCGCAAAAGAGATAAATCCTTCTCAAAAATCGGGGAGGAGGCGAAGCGAATAAAGAAACGCTAATCAATTTTTCAATTTTATACAGATGTTCCTTAACAATGTTGAACATCTGTATATTTAAGATGCAGATATCAAACCTTGGTAGTCACGAATTCACTTTCTAATATACTATACCACCCGAAACGACCACTTTTCGGGGGAACATTTCATGTAGCGGATATAATAACAGAATCGAATGAATCAGGGAAAATTACTACTTTATTAAAAAGGCCGGCGACATGAATTACCGACCTTTATAACTACTAAAACAAACTAACTTAACCTATCAGATAACGATATCCATTTATAATAGTTCATTTTTTAGCAAAAAAAAGGACTAATCTTTCGATTAGCCCCTAACTAAATTATAGACAGATCCATAAAGGACCGGAAAATACGTTTAAAATGGCCAGGCCTAAAACCTGACCATACAATTAAATCAATCTAACTGAACTGATACATAACGATTGACGCTAAATGGACAATTCTGTTAACAGCTTGGTTTGATAAAAATGAAAAAGCCTTGAGGGGGGAACCCAAGGCTCTAATTATTATTAACCTATATTTTTGAAAAGTACTTATAATACAATGTCGAATTACTTTTAGTTTGAAAAAAATAAAAAAGGCTGATCCTAAGACCAGCCTTTAAAATCAACCATAAAAAATAAAACCTATTAATCGTGTCCTTCAGTCTTAACGATCTTATTGTAAATTCCCAATAATAAAAACGGTGCCGCCCACTGACCGACGAACAAAGCTGTATTATCATCTTTTGTTTTGCAACATTTTAATGCTGCTGAAATTCCCATCGCTGCAAGTGATGCCGCCAAGAATAAAATTGAGGGAATTTTAGAAGTTTGCTGTTCTACTTCTTTTGTTACTTTGTCTTCATTTCCTGTTGTAAGTGCCATAATATATACTTTGGTTTATTAATGAACTACTTTCAAGAACGAATAGTTTAGTTTTATACAAAAAAAACCAGGACTCAGAATCTCGACCTTCCATTCAAGATATTGCACTAAAGACTTTTATGTCGTTACTTTGGTATTCCTAAGAAATAAAATACGCTATTTTGTGTTAAGGTTCTTCGTTATCTGCCATGATTTTAAATGATGATTGTAGGTGAGCATCCAAGTCGTTTCGTTGGATCTCTTTCCTTTTTCATTTATATATTCACCTACTCGTACTGTTATCAGCGTTGTAGTATCTCTAAGTATTTCAGCATATGCTTTTTCACCAGTGCTAAGTTCTGCTATTGCCGGAATATTTTCTACACCTACTTCGGGTTCGAACAGGAATGTTGCTGTACAGCCAACATTGAGACTTTTTCCTTGAAATATGATTCCGTTCATGATGTTATATTTTTAAGGGTGAGAAATTCATATTAACGAGATAACCGCTTTATTATCAGGGCTTTTTTTAAAGTTTATTGTAACATAACATTTACGGATGTTATTTATTTTGTCTTGCTAATTTTATGAAATAAATATTACATTTTTTCACTAAGATCACGAGTCCCTTGATGCGGGGGTGGATCCATTGCAAGCGATCGGTTTGGTTCGGGGTCAGCTGTAGGATCTTTGACTAAGCACAAAGTTAACGAATTTCGAACCATATGGGCTTCATTACTGTTCCAAAGTAAAGAGAACCGTATATAGCTTTTGAAGATGAAATTTGTCAAAGTAAATCGAGTCGTATTAACCGCGCTGCGAGCGATGGGGTATAATGTGCTGATTTCACCTGTCGAAGTCCAGGATCCACAAAATATTACTTGGAAGGCGATGTGGGTAGAGAACGTCGATACCTGGATTAGGAACTTGTATTGTGGGCAGGGAAGTACGGCTCGTCCAAATATTCTTGACATTAATTATGTACTGGCCAACGTTCCCGAGTGCTATTTGTCAGGAAGTGTATTTATAGAAAGTGATAAGGTCTATTAGTCTATAAATCCGCTTCGTTATTTGGCGTGAATATCTTCTGTTTAAAGATTATTGTGGCTACGTTTTTTTAAGAGATCCAGAGGTTAAAGAATCGTTGTACGATTACCCATTTACCATTCACTGTTTCAAGAAGAAATGCATAGAATCTCTCACAAACTTATTATAAATGAACGCCCTTCGTTCTCCTTCACGTTGCAGTTTGATACCAGCCGAATCGTCAGACAAAATTGTTTCTAAAATGGAAACATAGTCTTTTTGCACTGAGCTGTCATTGTATTGATAGTTTATTTTGTTGTTAAATACTGCTTTTAGGAGTTACATGTATCAGCCGAGCTTACAGCCATACTTATGCTCTACACGTATCACCATCTGCTGTCTACTGAAAATGGATTAGTTATTTTTGGGATACTAGTATTTTTTCTAATAATAGGTTATTAGTAGAAATATTTTTTTCGTCTTGTATTCCTCGAAAAAAATCCACTTTTTTATCTAATCTAGAAAGTATTTCATTCATGGTGAATTTATACCTATCAAGACCAGGTTTTACCTCTTTCCATTCTAGCGGAGTGCTCACGATCGGTTGATGATAAGGTCTAACAGAATAAGGAGCCGCTAAGGTATCGGCGTAATCGTTTTGATTGGCATCAATGTAAACTTTTCCTTTTCGATGGTTAACGGTCTCATTTCTTATGCGTTTTTGCCCCTTTGGTATCGAGTACTTTATTTACAAAAGGTGATTCATCTATCTCTATGGCCTGCAGCTTTTTAAGAATACCGGGCATTTCTTTGTCTTTAAAACCTCCGCCGCTGCGACCTATCCAAGTGAACTTTCCATTTTCATAGGTGCCGAATAAAAGGCTTTTAAAAGATCTCGCCTTATCGGATTCTGCCCAGCCGCCAATTACAAATTCTTGTCGTTTGCGGGTTGGAGTTTTTAACCAGTCATTGCCCCGCTCGCCTTCCGAATACTTACTATCTGTCTTTTTTGCAACGATGCCCTCCAAGTTTAAATCCAGCATTTGGTGATATAATGCCGGGCCATCATCGAAACTATCGCTGTACCGGAAAACTTCATTGTCCTTAACCAGCATTTTTAAAAGCTCCTTTCGTTCAGTAAGCGGAAAACCTCGCAAATCTTGGCCGTCCATCCATAATAGGTCAAATACGCAATATTTGATTGGGGATTCATGCCCATTGTAGAGCTGTAAGGCGTCAAAGTCGGGCTGCTCTTCTTGATTGAATACAACTACTTCGCCATCAATAATAACGTCGTGTTTTAGGTTTTTAAGTGCCTTTTCGACCGGTGGATATTTGGAGGTATAGTTTAACCCGCTTCTGGAGTCCATGTGTACTTTCCCTTTTTCGACAAAAGAGATAATGCGATAACCGTCCCATTTCACTTCATAGAGATAATCGTTTCTATCTATAGGCTCTTTAATTAGTGTACAAAGCATCGGTCTTATGTGTGCTGGCATCTTTTTCATAACAGGACTTTCCGGGTAAACATACGCCACGTGCCTTTAGTTCTCGGAAAGCCTGTTTTGTTAATATCTTAGAACCTTCAAACTCTATTGATTGGCAGTTGTTCTATTCCAAAATTATTTATTATGACAGACAATAAAAATAAAAAAGATGCAAGAGACCGCAACCAGGTAGCTGGTGGTGAATCTTACGAGGTAGATTATTTGGCAAAAGAACTTGGCGTAACCCGGCAGCAAGTCGAAGAAGCAATCAAAAACGTTGGTAATGGTCGTAAGGATGTTATAAATTATTTGAAAAATAAAAAATGAAAATATGGCAGCTATAGCAACATTCACTGGAATTCCGGTGACAAATAACATAGGAGTAGAAAAATACTGTGATTTTGAGGTAGGACAGGAGGGGCAAAACGGACCATATGCCCGAATTACGATGGATGGCTGCCAGCTGATCCTAGATGAAGATTTTGGTTATATAGAGGGCGATCTTGCGGAAGAGTGGAGGGAACCCGCTATTGCCAAACTTCTTCTTTTACTGGAAGTAGACCGAAATCGAGATGTAACTTTGAGCTAACTGATTTGTTCATTACTTTTTCATGTTTAATTATGATATTCAGGTTACAAAGACTCTACTATTTATTAGCGTGCATTTGGCCAGGTATTTTGGAGAGTATTGAAAGATAAAAATAAATATGGCTGCTAATAAGAAATCCAAAAATGAGCTGTTAAAGGAGGCACGATTGCAGGAGCTCGAAGGAAAAACCGAAGATGCCATCAAAAGCTACAACACGGTTATCAGGAAAGACCCATTACAAGCAGGGGCATATAACAGAGTAATGATTCTTTATAGAAAGCTCAAAGAATATAAGAAGGAGTTAGCCATTATTAAGCAGGCTATTGCTGCCTATGAGAAGGATTTTAAAGACGATCAACAGATCTGGAAGAAAACAAACAGTAAATCCGCACGCGTCAGTCTTAGTTTAGCTAAATCTATGGGGCTACTCAACGATAGAGGCCTGCCTGTATATGAAGAACCTCAAATCATCACCTGGAGAAAACGTTTGGATACCGTACAGAAAAAAATTAAGACACCTGCTAAGCCACAAAAAAAGAAACCGGCAAAACGTTTAAAAAAGCAGAGTTAAACGCACCAATAAGCTCTTAGGATGACTCACTCTCTACAATTTCAATCGTCATCAATGTAAACTCGATAATGAGTCCAGCCGTATAAATCGACTGGACTTTAATACTTTATTTCTTCAAACCTTTCTCTTTTTCCATTTCTTTAAGCATCCAGTTTCGATGTTTTTCCTCTCTTTGAGGACTGATGCGATTTAGAACAATACATCGTGTCCAGTATATCTGTTGCCACGGCGGGATGATAGAATGTAGCATTTTCAAATTCGATAGGCTGCAATGGATAGTAGCTCTTTTTCTCAAAAATATACCCGTCATTGGTATGGATTTCATTCCCGATTATACTGAGGTGTTTCAGGCACGCGTAGGATATCAAATAAATTTATCTGTTTCTGTACTAATTAGTTAATTGACACAGGATTGTTACAGGAGGAATTTTTTCTTAATTTCGAACCGTTAATATTTATAATTCATTCCATTTATGCTGTTCATTTATACACGTTACGAGTACGTTTTAGGAAGTAAAAATATCACTGCAACATTAAAAAATGAGACCATACCGCAGAATTTCAATCTTAGTATCATTACACCTGCGACCAAATTTTTAGGGTTTCCGGTTGGAGGAGGTCTGGTAAAAATGTCTCGTTTAGTCAATCAGTACGGGCAGGTCATCCACGCAAGAAATTATTCGCCTGAAATAAAAGAAGAGGTAAAGAAATTTAAGAAGACACTAGAAATTCCCTATTTCAAACTTTGGAAAGGATATTTGATTATAGCATCGATAGCAATTATCGGCTCTATTATTTACGGTATTAAACTGAACATGGATGGCAAGAAATATCGGAATGAAAAAGAAAGTCTTGCTAAGTCGGCTCAACAATTACAGGCAGGACAACTATATGGAGCAAGTTTCTTTACCGATGCTGAAGGAAATAACATCCAAGGTTTACCAGCAGGTTGGGTTAAGATTCTAAAGATAGAAGGAGATACAATCTTTGTCCAACGGTCTAAAAAAATATCGGATCGTGCGATGTTTGAAATGAAAGATTTGGAATCAATTAAGCCAACATCGGATGAAGACTGGAATAATAGGATCGAAAAAATGAATTATACGCTATTTAAAGAAGCTGTGAACAATAAAAATTTATCCGGTATTGATTTATCTTATATTGGTGCAGATCACGATAAATATTCTGGCGTTATTATGTCTTTTAAAGGCGTTGAATGATATTATTTCTAGGATTAAAATTAGAAAAATAGGCGGGAAGACAAGAAATTTTGATGGGATGGAAGCAGAAAATACAGAACAAACACAGCGCAATATATGGTCCAAAAAAAGCAGTCGACTTTTAATAGTGCTACCTTTTTTGCTGCCATTATTTTTTATCGGAAAAACCTTTGGCTGGTGGCAAAAAGAATTTGTTGCCAGGGGGTATATTATCGGAATAGAGTCAAACGGTAAAGTTTATGAGTTGGGCAATGGAGGCGGCTTTGCTTTCAGTAAACGTTTTGTTAGGGATAAGAATGTATTTTTAAAGGCGGGAGCTGGCACGGTATGTTTTATTTCTGCACTAGCGGAACAACAATATCAGCTCAATTCTGAAACTACTGTTAACCCATTTTTTCAGGGAAGTGTTACCTTCATCAATAACAGTGAAAGCTCGAAAGTTTATTGTCAGGAAGAGAAAAAATACATCGATGCGAGTTCATACTATACGGTCAATAGTGTCTTTGATAGGAACGGGCATCTTTTGTTGGCTTACAGCACCGACAATGAAGCACCAAAATCCTTAAGAAAGACTCCGTTTATTAAAACTATTATAAATCAGGGGATGTCTCGGCGCTCAGGCGGAAGTGTAAGCGATGTAGAAGACCCTTATATCAACGTTTCAGAAATCTTTGAGCAATTTTTCGATAGAAAACTGAATTATTCTGTTGACGAAGAAAAAAAAATCATACGTTTAATACTATAAGCATCTACTCCATATTTATTTCCGCAGGTAAGTATTGGAGGTAACATTTTTCAGGGCTAAGTCTAGCTCATAAACAATGAGCCTGAAGAGTTTTTAAACTTACGCTAGTTCGTAACAAAACCCCTTACAGCCTGGGCATTTTTGAGAATCAATTGCAGGTGTGTTGCTTTAATACATGAATTACCAATTATCAATATTGGTTGATTTTTCAAGAATGGATTTGATCAGCCCATTAAAGTACGCGTTTACGAATTGATGTTTTTTCTCATTTTTGGGGCTACCGTTGCCTTTGAAATAAAATTTTTTCACGTTCATTTTATTCCAAGTACCGTTGTAATTCATAATTTGAGCACTGAAAGTTGGACTATTGATTCTTATTTTTCCATCTTTAAACAAAAAAGACAAGGTATAATCGACATCATAGTAAGCAATACCCGATGTTTTAAGTCCTCTTTGTTGGTAAGCTGCTAAAGTTATCGCCTGCCCGGGAACCAAAGTCAGGCCTTCTTTGGGATTGGAATACAAGCTATTGATCGACTTTAATACATTATCGTAAAGTTCTTGCTGTTTAACGCCAGGAACTTCTACTACGGTATAATCTAGATTCTCTTTAGAAACGAAACCTGTTGGAGCTAGGGTGAAATATTGTGGAAGCGCCAAATTTGTGAACAGAAGCAAAAATATTCCGGTAATGATATAATTTTTCATATTAAATTGTTTTAAAGAGAATTAACTTAGCCAATTTTACAAAATAATTCTTTAGTCGCATCAATGTTTCTGCAATGTACTTCATTGTAAAAGAAAATCCAATTGAAAAGTGCATACAGAGGATGTCGAACCATTTTATAACTATACCACTGAGGAAATTGTTTGCAAATCAATGTATATATTTGAATACTAAAAAGATTTAAAGATGATAAAATCAATGCGAACACCAACTATTACCATTGGAATTATAATAATTATTTTAAATTTATTTGGCTGTTCTGGACATACTAAGCAAAATAATAATAAGCCATCAATTCAGAATCCATTAACCGAGCAGATTATTGATACGACTTCGGATGACATGTTATTGGAAGTCGTTTATGATAACCTCTTTCGTAAGTTATCGCCGGCATATGACAAAGAATATGAAATCGTCTTGTCCTGGAACAAATCCAGACAAGCAATTTATATGATCAGCCAATTAGAAGGAGAAGTAAATAATGGTGGTTATAACCAGTTTTATTTTAATTCAAGCGGTCAATTTGCTGCTGCGTTGCCAGAAGCGCTGAAATTAGTTGGCGCTACTCAATTTGCTGATCTGACCGAGCGGGCAAACAGCACATTTGAAAAGGAGAAATCGAAAATAACCGAAGATCAGGATGGTACGGTAGAAGGTTTTAGTAAATCTTATGAAAACAATCCGCTCAACAAATTTGACGAGGAGTTCTACAAACTTAATGACGCTAAAAACTTGCAAAAAATTCTGGTTGACTACATCCGAAAGAACAAGAAAGAGTTTATTGATTAGCATGTATTTACATATAGCCAAAAGTAAAATTAAAATTAGAGAATTTGGACCTCGATAGTTTATATGTTGAACGATGCCCTTATCACCGTATTGATTAATGACATTTTCCAGTTGATGATAAAAATGTCACAATGGAAAGAAAATTTTAGATAATTTTTTTACTGACATGCATTTCAGTAATTTTGAATTTATAACATAAACTTTAAGTAAGAATGGAAAAGTATAATTACGGGGTGATTGGTCTGGGTGTAATGGGAAGAAATCTGCTTTACAACATTGCCGATAATGGTTTTTCTGTCGTAGGATTCGATTTAGATGAAGAAAAGGTAATCGAACTTCGTAAAGGAGTGGCTTCAGGTACACAGGTTGTTGGAACTGTTTCACTAGATGAATTTGTATTGAATTTAGAAAGTCCGCGAAAAGTTATTTTGATGGTACCAGCAGGCAAACCGGTTGATGCTGTTCTTGAAAGCATAACCCCGCTGCTGAGTCCAAAAGATATTGTCGTCGATGCGGGAAATTCTTATTTCAAAGATACCGAGAGACGTATAGCCGATTTAGCTTCTAAAAACCTTCATTTTATGGGAATGGGAGTTTCTGGAGGAGAGCAGGGCGCCAGAAGAGGACCGAGTATTATGCCAGGGGGAGATTTGGAAGTTTTCAATTTGGTGAAGCCTATGCTGGAAGTTATTTCAGCAAAAGTAAAGGGGGAGCCCTGCACCGCTTATATGGGGAAAGGAGCTGCTGGGAATTATGTTAAAATGGTTCACAACGGTATTGAATATGCCATCATGCAATTAATCAGTGAAGCATATGATTTACTGAGAAAAGGAGCTAATCTTACGAATGAACAATTGTATGAAGTTTTCAAAAGATGGAATGAAGGCGAGATGAATTCTTTCCTTATTGAAATAACAAGAGATATCTTCCAGCAAAAAGATGATGTAACAGACGGTTTTCTTGTCGACAAGATTTTAGATAAAGCAGGAGCAAAAGGAACCGGAAAATGGACCTCCCAGGAGGGTATGGAAATTGGGGTCTCTATTCCAACCATCGATATTGCCGTAACATCAAGAATTTTATCCGCTTACAAAGATGAGCGAGCAAAAGCTTCTCAATTATATGCTAAAGAAGAAGTAAAAACTCCAGAAAATACAGAATTGTTTATCAAAGAGGTGGGGGATGCTTTGTATTTATCTACTTTAATCAGTTATGCTCAAGGTTTGGCATTATTGGTAAAAGCTTCTGAGGAATATCAGTTTGAAATTCCGTTAAAAGATGTTGTTAAAATCTGGAGAGGTGGGTGTATCATCCGTTCTGTTTTATTGGAGAAATTTTATCTGGCTTATTCAAAATACGAGAACTTATCTAATATTTTATTGGATCAGGAAATTTCAGAAATTGTAAAAGATAAAATTCCGTCATTAAGAAAAACAGCTGCTTTTGCTGTATCAAACGGAATTCCAAGTTTAGGAATTCAGTCGGCTCTAGGGTATTTCGAAGCTTACACCACAGCATCTTTACCTGTAAACCTGCTTCAGGCTCAGCGTGATTATTTTGGTGCGCACACTTACCAAAGAACAGACAGAGAAGGAGTCTTTCATACTTCATGGCAAACCCCAAATAACTAGATCCTAACAATGAGTGACAATACAATCCTGCATCCAACAACGATCGTTATTTTTGGTGCAACAGGGGATTTGGCAAAAAGAAAGCTTTTTCCAGCCTTCTACAATTTATACATCGATGGCAGAATGCCCAAAGGTTTTAATATTCTAGCTTTAGGAAGAGCCGAAAATACGGATGAAAAATTCAGCGCTTATATTAAAGAAAATCTGGAGAGTTTTTCCAGGAAGACCGTAACCAAGGAAGATTGGGCTGGTTTTCAGGCTCACATCAGCTATTTTCAGCATCAGCTTAATGAAGAAAGCTCTTATCAGAATTTATATCAGAAACTGGAGAATTTTGATAAAGTGTACGGAATGAGAGGAAACAGACTTTTCTATTTGTCGATTGCACCAAACTTTGTATCGGTAATTTCAAATCATCTTAAAAATACATCAATAGCATCTGATCCTGCAACAGATCGAATTATTATCGAAAAACCTTTTGGTCACAATAAAGAATCTGCCATTGAGCTAAATAATCTTCTTTCACAAACTTTCCAGGAAGAACAGATTTATCGTATTGATCATTATTTAGGTAAAGAAACAGTACAGAATATTTTGGCATTCAGATTCGGAAATTCAATTTTTGAACCTCTTTGGAACCACAGACATATAGAATCGGTGCAGATTACGGTTGCCGAAGAAGTCGGAGTGGAAACAAGAGCCAGTTTTTATGAGCAGACAGGAGCTTTGCGCGATATGATTCAGAACCATCTTTTGCAAATTCTTTGTATGGTTGCTATGGAACCTCCGGCTTCACTTGGATCGGGTGAGATCAGGGACCGTAAAGTTGATGTTTTAAAATCCATCCGTAGGATTTCTCCTGAAAAAGTAGATCATTATGCGGTAAGAGGACAGTACGGACGAGGCAAAGTAAATGGGCTAAAAGTAAATGGCTATCGCCAGGAGGAGGGAATTGCTCCTGATTCCAATACCGAAACATTTGTCGCTATCAAGTTTTATCTGGATAATGAAAGATGGGAAGATGTTCCTTTTTATGTTCGTACCGGGAAGAAGATGAAAGAAAAGCATTCTTATATAACGATTCAGTTTAAGCCACTTCCCAATTCTATGTTTTCAGAAAGCACCTCGCTTCTGTCGGCTAACCGATTGATTATTAATATCCAGCCACAAATGGACATCAGATTGCAGTTTATGTCTAAAAAACCAGGCTTGTCCTTAGCGCTTAAACCTGTGGAAATGATTTTCGATAATTTTGCCTGTCAGACCGATACTCCCGAAGCTTATGAAACTCTTTTATTGGAAGCACTTGTCGGAGACCTTACACTGTTTATGCGCTCTGATCAGGTAGAAGAAGCTTGGGATGTGATAAAAACAATTCAGGAAACCTGGGAAAAAACCAAAGACCCCTCTTTCCCAAATTATGCTTCAGGAAACTGGGGACCTGATGACAGTGATGCACTGGTAGAGCGGCAGGGACATCAGTGGGTTTAAAATCTAATTAAAAGAAAATGAATATTACGATATTTGATAATCTGGATGCTTTATATAGAGCAGCAGCAGATACATTTGTTGAGCGTTCGAAAAAAGCAATCCAGAAGCATGATAAATTTGTGGTTGCGTTAAGTGGTGGCTCTTCACCGAAAGCTATTTTTAGTTTATTAGCTACTCCTGAATATGCCGATAAAATAATTTGGGAGAAAATCCATTTTTTTTGGGTAGATGAAAGATGGGTTTCTCTTGAAGATGAGAAAAGTAATTTTAAGATGACTTTGGAAGTACTCTTGAATAAGGTACCAGTCAATAAAAATCAGATTTTCCCCATGTATAAAGAGGGAATTGAGCCTGAAAATTACGCTAAAGAATACGAAGCGCAAATCAGAAATGTTTTGGGAGCTGACGGTGTTTTTGATTTCATCCTTTTAGGAATGGGCGATGATGGCCACACAGCTTCTCTGTTTCCAGGTGAAAAGATTTTACAGGAAAAGGAAAAATGGGTTGATGCCTACTATCTAAAGCCGCAGGAAATGTTTAGGATTACGTTGACTGAACCTATCATCAATAAAGCTGAAAATATTCTGATTGTTACATTCGGTAAATCCAAGAAAAACGCTTTGAACGAGGTTCTTAATGGTGTATATAATCCTGAACTATATCCGCTACAGTTAATTGAAAAGAAAGCAGGAGTACAGCTTTTTACTGATAAAGAAGCTGGAATTTAATTTAATTGTCTTTTCGGGGTAAGCAATATTAACCTCCATTTCGAAATTGAGATTATTAAAAAGACCTTTCCGCTATTGCGGAAAGGTCTTTTTGATTCCTCTTATCATGCGATGGAAGGAATCACTGTAACCAGGGTATTTCTGTTATCCTTCAGACATTGCTAAAGTGAGGTTAGCCGTAAATTCAAGCCCTGTGGTCGTCAGTGCCTTTATGGTTACCTTATAGCTACCAGCTTTCAAACGATCACTTTTTTTCACGGAAACTGTACCTGTTTGGGCATTTACGCTAAACAGGTTTTCGCTATCTGTAAATGGCAGTCCATCTTTTTGTATTGAAACCAGTTCAAATGCAGATTTATATTTTTCGGGATATAGTGTTGGTGCTGCAGAGACATAACCATTTGAAAGACCGATGTGTATCAGACTAAAGTCGATTGTCAGGTTTAGATCGGGATAATATTGTCCAAACAAGAACTTAATTTGTGGAATCAGAATGACTCTAAAAGTCGTTGAAGCGACAGGAAAACCATCTTTCCTAAGTTCGGGAGTCAGTTCGAACGACCTTTCAGCTTTTTTTTCCGGATCGCCAGCATCTTTTGATAACTTGATATGTGTATCTGCTATTGAAGCGATATTTTCCTGGCCATCCTTTTTTGCCAAGTGGAAACTAGCGCCATTAATCGATAGGCCTAGAGGATCTATTTCAAAATCAGTAGATTGGTCGCCATACAATACATACGAATAAGGTAACTCGCCGCCGCTTTTTAGGCCTTTGATAGCGATTGTTCCAGCCGTTATCTTGACTGAAAAATTTTCTTTTCCTACCACTGTGCCATGCGATTCTTTGGCTATCACTGTGACTTTATAATCATCGGGAATGCGTGCGCTGCTCGATTGGGCTCCGTTTGGATAGAGTAGGGCACTGTTAATCTGTATGCTTTGTTTTTCGCTATCGTATTTGATTGCTTGATTCAGTTTGTCACTGAGCTTACTCCCGTTGCTCAAATTGATGTCTGCAGTCTGGGAAAAGTCAAAACTGAATGTCAGTCCTGTACTTGTAGTTAGGTCTTTCGGAAGATGAATTTCTTGTGTTTCGCCGTAGCGTACACTGACCTGCGATGGTAACGAAAGTGAGATTTCAGTGGGAGTAGCGGCTGTTTCCTTTTTACAGGATGATGCCGAACCGAGCATCAGAGTCAGCGCTGCAGCTAGAGCGATTGGTGTGTTGATGTACTTCATATGATGTAAAATTTTGACGAAGGTAGCAATTGTAAATTATTAATGCAACATGATTGCATTTACTATTATCTTTTTTATTTTTGCAGCTCAAACAGGAATAGGTTATACTATGTTACGGTATCAGAATAAAGTTTTTTTAGCATCTCTCGTGATGTTAACTAGCGCAAAAACTGCGCATGCACAGCGCACACCATCAGTGGATACATTGCGAAGCTATACGCTTCCCACCGTAGAGGCAACTGGCTTTGTGCCGGGGCATGGGCAAAAGAAGAGGCTCGATCGAAATCAGCTAGATCGTATTCAGGCGCAAACGCTCGGTGAAACATTGAGTCATATTTCCGGGATACAAAACGCTTCTTTCGGTCCCAATTCCGGCATGCCCATGATACGCAGTCTAAGTGGTAGCAGGGTAGGTGTTCTTTCCAATGGTCTTTCTGTCAATGATCTGTCGGGAATCAGTCCTAACCTAAATCCCAATTTCGATATGGACAATCTACGCGAAATAGAACTTTACAAGGGTGCTGCTGCTGTATTATTCGGAGGAAAGGCGATTGGTGGAGCGGTCAATCTCAAAGACAACACCATTCCTATGAGCCGTCTGCCACAGAAGATTGCAGGCCAAGCCAGTGCGGAGTTAGGAACCAATAGTGGCAATAGCCAGTCGCTGGCCTTCAATGCAAACCTTGGAAAATACTGGGTGGGACATATCGGCGCGATGAGGCTCAGGCACGGAGACCTTAAGATTCCGGGCAATACAAAGGCGGCTATTGCTTATGATCCTAAGATCGATCATTTGACAGCCGCAATGGCACAGGTAAATGTAGATCGCGAGACGATTCGAAATTTGACGCTATATCCCTATTTAAGTCAGTTTGTGCTCGATAACATGGGCGATCCAAAGTGGGGTTTATCGGAGGCCGACCTGTATACCTTTGAAGATTATTCATTTATCAATGGAGCAAAAGTCCGAAATCCTCAAAATGACAAATATATCGCCGGACAGGATCCCAACACACCATTTTACACCGAAGTCGTTCATGGGATTACAGATTACGTACCTGTCAAACGCGGAGTGATGCCCAATAGTCATGCCGAGAGAAGCGCTGTCAATGCAGGAGCCAGCTATATCAGAGACAACTTTCGAGTAGGTCTCGGGCTTTACGCTCTTGAAAGCTATTATGGTATTCCTGGTTTTGCACAGCGCAACAAGCCTGTCCATAGCCACAGCACAGTTTGGACCCCCATATATGAGCCGATCAATACACGCACTTATTCCTATGCCTGGCAGTTAGAATCTGCTTTTAAGCCAAACACACAGTTGATCTCGGAAATTAAATTTAATTATAGAGGTGAGTTGTCGGACGACCGGGAGCTCTTGGGCAGGTACCGTGTCAATAAGTTCGATAGTGAGCGTCATGCGTTTCGATCCGAGATAACGCAGCAGTTTACCCGTTTTTGGTCTGGGACGAGTGGATTTGATTTTTCATTTGTAGCCTTAAAGGGCGAGGGGGATCGGCGGTATATTCCCAATAATCTGAGTCGGGAAGGAGGGATCTTTACGTTGCAGAAAATAGAATTTAATCCAGTTGCCCTTCATATGGGCTACCGACATGACTGGGTTGCCCGACGTACTTTGAGCGATCCTACCTACCAGCGGAGCCGGGGGATGGCCGGGGGACAGCTTTTGGCTCGGGATTTTAGCTTAAATCACTTTTCGGGAGATATCAACTATTCTATTTTTGACATTGCCTATTTACAGGCTACATTTTCTCACGCAGAACGAGCACCGGGGGTCAATGAACTTTATGCTGGGAACGACCATTTCGCAATCCTGGTAGAAGAAAATGGAGATGATCGACTTAACAAGGAAAGCTCAAATTCCTATGAGTTATCCGGAGGGGTAAAATATGCTGGATTAAAACTGTCGGCGACGCATTACCGCAGCTTCTTTAAAAATTATCTCTATTTGGCTCATACAGGCATTTCCCGTTCTGGTGGTTTTTTGGTTAAGGAATGGCGTGCTTCAGACACCGAGATCCAGGGTTGGGAGTTGGAAGGAGGTTATACCTATGCGTGGGCAGCCGGTTGTCATCTCGCATTAAATGCGTTCGCCGATCTTGTCAAAAATATAAATACATCAGATGATAGTATGCGCAAATGGGCCGAAGGAGATTATATGCCCAACCTACCGACCAGTAGATATGGAATATCCGCGTTACTTCAATATAAAAAGTTTTTTGGGAACGCCAATTTCGACCGGTATCTGAAACAGCGTTATTTAGGTAAAAATATCAATATTGAGCCACCGATGCCGGCCTATTCCTTGCTATCTGGTCAATTAGGTTACAAGGTGAATTTAAAAAAGTATGAATTTGTCTATTTTATTTCCGGAAATAATCTATTGAATGTTGAAGCACGTCCGCAAAATTCCATACTCAAATATCTAGCTCCACTACCGGGGCGTAATATTTCTATTGGATTAAAGCTATTGCTCTAATGAAGAAAGGTGACGATCGATTCATTTAAGTCAGCCACATCCTAACTTGTTTGAAAAAGGGGCGAAACCAAATCGAAAAATTCTGCTGGTGATTCACTTTCATTATTTAATAGATTGTTGCCCTGAATGTTTTTATAGGGGACATCGATATTGACGACATCAGCTTTATAAGCTGAACTAATGTTTTCTATTTCCATTTTAGCGAGCTCCCCGTGTTTAACTGTTTAGAGGACGCAAGATTATTGCCGACCTGTTCTCCCGTACCAAATTAATGTATTTCGGCAGGGTAGCAGTACCCGAAAGTATGGTTTCGAAATTATCTTCACTTATGAGGTTCCAACTAGCCCAATCTTTATACCATCGGAGTTCATAGGAAATACTAGTGCCATTTTTTTTCAGAATAAGTTTATGCTCACCAGGTTCATCCATAAAAACAACTGATTTGTCAACTTTAGTTCTTAATTCAATGGCAGATTGTGCCAATTCCTTCAACGAATCGTGAAAAAAGGAAATGTTGAGTGTGACAGTCTTTTCTATATTTCCAATTTCAAGAGCAGCCTAGTCTCCAGTATTTAAGGTGAAAACTGATTTCATTGTTTTCAGCGATTTCCTCTACAATTTAAAAAGAATATATTATATCCGTGGGATTTTGTATTTCAGACCTCACATTTTTCGGTATCTCCCACATACCGCCTACATACACCTCATCGAAGCTGATCGTTGGCAGATCGGTATTGTATTGGCGTGTTCTATTATTGCACAGGTTACTTGCAAATAAAGTTGATGATTTTTCATTTTTAGATAGAATACATATATGGTTTCCTCGTCAACAATATATTAGCTGTTTTCAGTTTTGTGTTAACTTTTTGTTATAGAATATTTCACTTGCGTCCTAAACGTT